>DATMDS010000137.1:0-35039 GCA_035557575.1 Pseudonocardia sp.
CACCCGGAAGTCCGCGCCGCTGACCCACGCCGGCATCGGCCCGTTGTCAGTGTTGATCACTCGGACCCGGACGCGCTCCCCCGGCGTCGCGTCCACCCGCAGGTCACCGGGCTGCCCGTTGATCGTGCGCTGGGACCCGTAGAGGTGTGCCATCGCCAGCTCGTCGCGGCCGCCGGCGGCGCCGAGTACCAGCGCCCCGAACAGGCCCCGCACCACCTGCTCGTGGGCGATCTGGTGGGAGTGGTACCAGAACGTGCCGGTCTGGCGGACCCGGAACCGGTAGACGTGCTCCTCGCCGATCGGCACCGCGTCCTGGGTCACCCCGGCCACCCCGTCGGCCGCGTTGGGCACGTCCACGCCGTGCCAGTGCAGCGTGACACCGCCGGGCACGGACTCGTTGACCAGCCGGACCTGCACCAGCTGGCCGAGCGCGGCGCGGATCACCGGGCCCGGCGAGGTGCCGTTGAGGGTGTAGCCGTCCTGCTCGGGACCGGCGCGGAACCGCAGCGCCTGGCGGCGCGCCACCAGCGTCACGTCGACCTCGGCCGGCCCGGGGTCGGCGACCAGCCGGTCGACCCCGACGGCCGGGCCGGCGTGCTCGTGCATCGCCCCCGGGCCGGGGCGCCCCTCGTCGGGCCGCCCCATGTCCAGCACGGAGTACGCATCGGGCAGCAGGCTCGACTGCCACATCCAGCCCAGCGGACCCAGCACGGCGAGGGTGGCGACCAGCGCCAGCACGGTCCGGGCGCGGCCGGATCGGGCGGCCGGGCGCGCACCCCCGGGGTGCACCTTCCTCAGCTGACGCCGGCCGCGCGGCGGGCCGCGGACTGCGCGGCCGCGGAGCCGCTCTCGGCGCGCCGCGCGGCCAGCACCGCCGCCCCGAACAGCACCAGGGCGAGGATCCCGTGCACCCAGGCCAGCGCGGGCACACCGTGACCGAAGATCCCCAGCGACACCTGGACGACGACCATCGCGACGATCGCCGCGGCCAGCTGCACGCCGCCGCGGACCTGGGCGAAGAACGACACCACCAGCAGCACCACCGCGATGGCGGGGATGACCATCGTGCCGTTCATGCCGTGGATCATGAACCCGCCGACGCCGGCGAAGTCGGTGGTCTCGTTCTCCATGGCGGCCTTGTCGAGCACCCCGCCCTGCTGGATCCAGGCGCTCAGCCCGGTCAGGGCGTAGGCGATCGCGCCGGCCTGCACGAGCACGCCGAGGGCAACGAGGTAGGCGAGGACGCGGTAGACGGACTTCATCACGGTGCTCCCGAAGGATGTGGAGGGCGACGACGTCGTATTCGCACGAGTGATCGTTGCTTCGTCAGCGGTGGTGGTGGCGTTACAACGGATGGAGCAGGAAGAAGGTAAGAGTGGCACGGCCTGACACACCCGATCGGGCTACGACCTGACCTGAAGCAGGCGGCGGTTCCGAGGCGGGGAGCAGCGCGTCGCCGCGCGTGCGCGTAACGGCTCCGGAGATGTCCTCGATGTCCGTTCGTCCGCTCCCTCAGACGGGTGATTCCGCGGCCACGACCGCGCCCCGTCGCTCCGCTCCGACATCTCGACGAAGAGGTCTCTCATGCGCATCAGCA
Source organism: Pseudonocardia sp. (assembly GCA_035557575.1). Lineage (GTDB taxonomy): Bacteria > Actinomycetota > Actinomycetes > Mycobacteriales > Pseudonocardiaceae > Pseudonocardia. Next base: position 1,598 of record DATMDS010000137.1, read on the forward strand.
CGCTGACCGGATCGCTACTCGCGTCCGCCGTCCTGCTCCTTCCGCTGGCCAGTGTGGCGTCGGCCGCTGATCGGGACTGCCCTGACTTCACCAGCCAGGCCGAGGCGCAGGCTGCCCTGGACTCCCGCATCGGAGATCCGGAGCGCCTCGACCGCGACGACGACGGCATCGCCTGCGAATCCGAGTTCGGTGAGCCGGCCGCCGCGTCGGACGACTCGGAGGACAAGTCCGACGAGAAGTCGGACGAGAAGTCGGACGAGGACGACCAGGTGCGGGTCGTGCCCAAGGGTTCGGTCGACACGGGCGACGGAAGCGCGGCGACCGGCTCGACCCCGATGCTGCTCACGTTGACCGGTGCGGGAGCGCTCACCGCCGGCGGCGCCCTCACCGTGCGCTACGCCCGCGGTTCCCGCTGACCGTGGGGCGTGGCCGACGCCGCCGCGGACCGGGTGCCGTGGCGGTGGCGGTGGCGGTCTGCACGCTGGCGTTGACCGGCGGCTGCGCCGCCGCGGGCTCCCCGTCGGCCGCTGCACCGAGCCCGGTCCCGGTCCTGTCGACGGTGACGCCGGCACCGGCGGCCGTCGGCGTGCTCCCGGCCTCCCCCCCGCAGCGGCTGGTCATTCCCTCGATCTCGGTGGATACCGGTCTGATCGACCTCGGGCTGCAACCAGACGGGACGATGGAGGTGCCGGCCGACGGCTCCACGGCCGGCTGGTACGTGCACTCCCCCACGCCGGGCGAGCGGGGACCCGCTGTCCTCGCCGCACACGTCGACTGGCAGGGCGACAAGGGCGTCTTCTACGACCTGCGACGGACCGAGCCCGGGGACCCGATCCGCGTGCTGCGCGCCGACGGGAGCACCGCGGCGTTCACGGTGCAGCGCGTCGAGCGCTACCCGAAGGACGACTTCCCGACCGAGAAGGTGTACGGCGATGTCGATTCCGCGCAGCTGCGGCTGATTACCTGCGGCGGCGAGTTCGACTCCGCCGCCCGCAGCTATCGCGACAACGTCGTGGTGTACGCCGTTCTGACCGGATAGCGCGTCCGCTCAGAACGGGGCGTCGTCAACCGGCGTCGCCGGCAACCGGGCGAACGGATCCCGCCGGACTCCACCGTTGGCGGCGGCCGGCACGCTCGCGGCCTCCGACTGCCGGGTGGCCCAGGCCGGGAACGGGAACTCGACGACCAGCGGCACCGGGATCTCCGGCTGCGAGATGAACATCGTGCCCGGCTTGGCCAGAGTGGCCCGGGCCCGCTGGGTGGCCGGCAGGAAGCCGTACTCCGGCCGCCCGGCCTCGGCCGGGTCCAGCCGCCCGACGACCTTGATCGAGGAGTTGGAGACGATCCGCCGCTCCACCTCGCTCGCCGTCTGCTGGGCGCCGATCAGGATGATCCCGAGCGAGCGGCCGCGCTCGGCGATGTCCAGCAGCACCTCCTTGATCGGGCTGCTGCCCTCCCGGGGGGCGTACTTGTTCAGCTCGTCGATCATGGTGAAGAGCAGGCCTCCCGGACCGGCGGCCTCCTTGCGGGCGGTCTCGGCGGCCAGCACCACGCCGACCACGAAGCGTTGCGCCCGCTCCGGCAGGTTGTGCAGGTCGACCACGGTGACCTGGTGGTTCTCCGTGCTCACCCGGCGCCCCCTCGCGTCGGCCAGGTCCCCGCGGACCAGGGTGCGCAGCGGCTTGAGGCTGGAGCGCAACCGGCGCAGGAACGCGTTGATCGTCCCGGTCCCGGTCACCGGCCCGGCCCAGTCGCGGCGGGCCTCCTCGTCGGTGAGCCGGTCGGTGATCAGCTCGACCAGGTCGGCGTAGCTGCGCAGCACCCGCCCGTCGATCGACACCGCGCCGTCCCCGACCGGCACGGCCTCGCGGCGCAGCCGGTACGCCACCTGGTGGATCACGGTCGGGTACTGGTTGCGTTCGTCCTCGGCGTCGGCGAACACGTACGGCAGCAGCTCGCCCGCGCAGAACTCGGCCAGCGTCCACCAGAAGGCACTGACCCCGGTGGTCCGGCCGGTGACGTACGGGCGCCCGGACGGGTCGTCGGGGGTCGGTGGCGCGAAGATGCCCACCGACTCGAACCGGTCGGCGGCCAGGTCGAGCCGGGCGTAGCGCGCGCGCTCGGCGTCGTCGAGCTTGGTGTTGTGCTGGTCGAGGAACAGCAGGTCCTCACCCTTGACGCTGAACACCAGCGCCTTGGCGTTCACGCTGCGGCGCCCGAGCACCCCGCTGCGGAACAGCGCGTAGATCAGGAACAACGCGAAGCTGGTCTTGGTGGCCACGCCGGAGACCCCGCTGATGGACACGTGCCCGCCGCGGGTGCCGTCGAGGAAGTCGACGTTGACGTAGACCGGCTCACCGTCGCGTCCCAGCCCGACCGGGACCGTGCGATCCATCCGGTCGAAGTACAGCGCCTGCGCCCGCTCGGCCCCGGTGGCCCGGCGGACCGGCGAGCCGGGCAGCGGCGGCACGTAGCACTCCGGCTCCACGCGGGTGGTGGTGATCTCGGCGATCTCCTGCACGTGCGCCGGCAGCACGCCGTCGGCGATCAGGAACACGTCGGAGCCGAAGCTCGCCCCCTCGTGCCGGGCCCGGACCTGGGTGACCACGCCGGACGTGACCACCGGGCCGATTCCGGGCACCGCGCGCGTCGTCACCACGACGTCGTCGAGCTGCAGGTAGGCCTCCGGCGCGAGCGCGACGGCGAACTGGAGCGGGGTGGCGTCCTCGGTGCCGACGACCAGCCCGACCGGAGTCTGGTCCGACACGATGGGCACGATAGCCGCCGGCACCGACACCTCCGGTAGCGGCCGCTGCAGCCCCTTCGGATGACGCGTTCTGTCGGTGGCCGGTGCCAGGCTGTGCCCGTTCCCGTATTCGCCCGTTCCCGAGTTACGCCGAGGAGAGCCCGATGCCCACCCGCGACACCCCCTGGCCCGCCGGCACCCCGTGCTGGGTCGACCTTTCCGTTCCGGATCTCCAGCAGGCGGTCCGGTTCTATCACGCGGTGCTCGGTTGGACGTTCGTCGACAGCGGCCCGGAGTTCGGCCACTACAACATCGCCCAGGTGAACGAGAAGGCCGTGGCCGGTGTCGGGCCGGTCATGAGCGAGGGCCAGCCCTCGTTCTGGACGGTCTACCTGGCCACCGACGACGCCGACACCAGCGCCAAGCTGATCACCGAGCACGGCGGCAGCATGCTGTTCGACCCGATGGACATCGCCGACTCGGGGCGGATGGCCGTCGCCACCGACCCCACCGGCGGCGTGTTCGGCATCTGGCAGGCCGTGACGATGACCGGCTTCGGCGTCTACAACGAGCCCGGCGGGCTGATCTGGGAGGATGCCCGGCTCACCGACCCGGCGCGCGGCAAGCAGTTCTACACCGACGTCTTCGGCTACCGCTACGAGCCGGTGCCGGGTGCCCCCGACGACTACGGGACCTTCCACCTCGACGGCGATGCGCTGGGCGGGATGGGCGGCATGATGGGCGCGCCGGAGGACACCCCGTCGCACTGGCTCGCCTACTTCTGCGTGGCCGACGCCGACGCCGCGGTTGCGGCGGTGGAGGCGGCCGACGGTGGGGTGCTGCGGCCGGCCGAGACCACCCCATACGGCCGGATGGCCACCGTGACCGATCCGTTCGGCGCGCCGTTCGCGGTACTGCAGCACCCCTGACGGTCGCGGCCACGACCCCATCCGGACTACCCGGGAAGGGCCGAACCGGTCGTCGGTGACCGGTTCGGCCCGGAGCCGACATGTCCCAGCCGACGTCCCCTCAGCCGAGAACGCTGTGCCACCCTGTGCGCATCCTGAGGAGGACGCATGACCATCCGCGAGTCGATCTGGCCCACCGGGACACCGTGCTGGGTCGACATCGCCGTGCCCGATGTCGCGGAGGCCATGATGTTCTACCGCTCGGTGCTCGGTTGGTCCTATGTGGACACCGGCCCGGAGCTGAACCACTACACGGTGTGCCGCACGTTCCGGCGGGACGCGGCGGCCATCGGACCGGCGCCGTCGACCACCCAGCCGTCGGCCTGGACGGTGTACCTGGCCAGCGACGACGCCGACACCACGGCGAAGCTGATCGTCGAGAACGGCGGCACGCTCGTCGTGGAGCCGGCCGACGTCGGCCACAACGGGCGGATGTGCGTCGCACTGGATCCCTGCGGCGGGATGTTCGGCGTGTGGCAGGCCATCGAGACCATCGGCGTGGAGATCATCGACGAGCCGGGCGCACTGGTCTGGACCGACGCCCGGCTCACCGAGCCCGCCGTCGGCATGGACTTCTACGCCGCGGTGTTCGGCTACGACTACCAGCCGGTGCCCGGGGCTCCCGACGGCTACAGCACGTTCGCGGTCGGTGGCCGCACCGCCGGCGGGATGGGCGGGATGTTGGGGTCGACCGGGGCGCCGTCGCACTGGCTCGCGTACTTCGCGGTGGACGACGTGGACGCCACGGTGGCCGACGCGGCGGTGGTCGGCGGGCTGGTCCGGCAGCCGCCGCAGGACACCCCGTTCGGCCGGACCGCGCTGCTGTCCGACCGGTTCGGCGCGACCTTCGGGCTGCACGGGCCCGCGATCAGCCCGCCGTCGAGCCCGTGGGTGCTCGGGTGAGCTGCCCGATCCGCTCCCGGGCCGCCGGGTAGCGCCCGGTCAGCTCGGCCCGCCCACCCAGCCGGAACCCCGACCAGTCGAACGGCGGGGCGGTCGTGGTCCCGACCAGCGACCACTCCCCCGTCGCGCTGGACCCCTGCCACGTCCCCGGCGGTACCACCAGCTGCGGCCGCTGCCCGGCGTCCACATCGGACCCGAGCACCGGTTCGGTCACCGTCCCGTCCGGATGCAGCAGCAGCATCCGCAGCGGGGACCCGGCGTAGAAGTGGTAGGTCTCGGTGACGGTCAGCGCGTGCAGGGCCGAGAAGTCGGGGCTCAGCAACAGGTAGTAGATCGCTGCCGAGTGCCGGTCGAGGTGGGTGCGGCGGAACAGCCCGCCCTCGTCCGGCAACGGTTGCAGCCCGAGCAGCGCGGCCAGCCGTTCCCCGTCGGCCCGGGCGGGGCCGCGGGGCAGGTCCGACCGGCTTACCATGCCGGAACGACGCTCATACCGCCGTGTCCGGTGTGATGTCCGCGACCGCGGCGGGACGCGCCGGTCACCGGCGTCACGGTCGCGGCCAGGTCGGGCAGCGCAGTGTCGATCACGGCACGCAGTCTGCCGGGGGTCGCGCGCGCAGTCCGTTGCGCCGGTCAGAACCGGCACCGCAACACCCGCATGGAGCGGGCCGGTATCCGCTGCCGCCCGCCGGGCGCCGGAAGCCGGCGCGCCGAGGCCAGCAGCGGGTCAGCGGTGTCGATCACGACCTCCCAGGTGCGCCCGTAGGACGCCGGCGGCAGCGTGAACGTGCTCTGCTCGTGGTGGGCGTTCACCAGCAGCAGGAACGAGTCGTCCACGATCCGCTCGCCGATCTCGTTGCGGTCCGGGATGCCGCGGCCGTTGAGGAAGATCGCGATGCTGGAGTTGCGGCCCGAGTTCCAGTCCTGCTCGGTCATGTGCCGGCCGTCCGGCCGCAGCCAGGCGATGTCGTCGATGCTGGACCCGCGGATCGGGCGGCCCTGGAAGAACCGCTGCCGGCGGAACACCGGGTGCTCGCGGCGCAGCGCGGCGAGCCGGGCGGTGAACTCGGTGAGCACCTCGTGCTCGCGGGCCCGCTTCCAGTCGATCCAGCTCAGCTCGTTGTCCTGGCAGTACACGTTGTTGTTGCCCTGCTGGGTGCGGCCCAGCTCGTCCCCGTGCGAGATCATCGGCACGCCCTGGGAGAGCAGCAGCGTGGTCAGGAAGTTGCGCTTCTGACGCTCCCGCAGCACGCAGACGTCGTCGTCCTCGGTGGGGCCCTCGGCGCCGCAGTTCCAGGACAGGTTGTGGCTCTCGCCGTCCCGCCCGTCCTCGCCGTTGGCCAGGTTGTGCTTGTCGTTGTAGCTGACCAGGTCGGCCAGGGTGAAGCCGTCGTGCGCGGTGACGAAGTTGATCGACGCGATGGGCCGGCGGTTGTCCGCCTCGTACAGGTCCGAGGATCCGGTGAAGCGCACCGCGAACTCCCCGAGGGTCGAGTGGCCGCCCCGCCAGAAGTCCCGCACGGTGTCCCGGTACTGCCCGTTCCACTCGGTCCACAGCGACGGGAAGCCGCCGACCTGGTAGCCGCCCTGACCCACGTCCCACGGCTCGGCGATCAGCTTCACCTGGCTGACCACCGGGTCCTGGTTGACCAGGTCGAAGAACGCGGACAGCCGATCCACCTCGTGGAACTCCCGGGCCAACGCGGAGGCCAGGTCGAACCGGAAGCCGTCGACGTGCATCTCCAGCACCCAGTAACGCAGCGAGTCCATGATCAGCCGCAGCGAGTCGTGGTGACGCACGTTGAGGCTGTTGCCGGTACCGGTCGTGTCGTAGTAGTGCTTGCGGTCGCCCTCGACCAACCGGTAGTAGGCCTGGTTGTCCACACCCCGGAAGGACAGCGTGGGCCCGAGGTGGTTGCCCTCCGCGGTGTGGTTGTAGACCACGTCGAGTATCACCTCGATGCCCGCCCGGTGCAGCGCCCGGACCATCGCCTTGAACTCCAGCACCTGCTCACCTCGGGTGCCGTAGCTGGCGTAGCCGTTGTGCGGGGCGAAGAACCCGATGGTGTTGTAGCCCCAGTAGTTGCTCAGCCCGCGCTCGTCCAGCGTCGAGTCGTGCACGAACTGGTGCACCGGCATCAGCTCGACCGCGGTCACGCCGAGCTCCTGCAGATGCCGGATCACGGTCGGGTGGGCCAGCCCCGAGTAGGTGCCGCGCAGCGCCTTCGGGACGTCCGGATGCCGCATCGTCATGCCCTTGACGTGCATCTCGTAGATCACTGTCTCGTTGTAGGGGATGCGCAGCGGGCGGTCGTTGCCCCATTCGAAGAACGGGTTGATGACCACCGACATCATGGTGTACGGCGCGGAATCGGAGTCGTTGTAGGAGTCCGGGTCGCCGAACCGGTACGAGAACATCGCCTCGTTCCAGGTGATGCGCCCGTCCATGGCCTTGGCGTAGGGATCGAGCAGCAGCTTGGACGGGTTGCAGCGCAGGCCGGCGCCCGGGTCGTAGGGCCCGTGCACCCGGTAGCCGTAGCGCTGCCCGGGGCCGACCCGGGGCACGTAGCCGTGCCAGATGAAGCCGTTCCGCTCCGGCAGCGGGACCCGGTGCTCGGTGCCGGCGTCGTCGATCAGGCACAGCTCGATCCGCTCGGCGACCTCGGAGAAGATCGAGAAGTTGGTGCCGCCGCCGTCGAACGCGGCACCGAGCGGGTAGGGGGACCCAGGCCAGATGTCCACCCAACCTCCGCCCGCGCTCGCCGTCTGCTCCGTTCCTACCGCGGCTCGAATCGGTTCACCAGCCGTTCCCCGGTGGACGAGGCGTCCGTCACACAGGTTGCTCACCGTGACATGCCGGGAGTGAACGCCGGCGCCGGCCGTACCGCGGGTCGGGGACGATGGGGTGGTGCCGGGTGCGGACGAGGTGTGGACCAGCGACGAGTGCGCCGCGGCATGGGGGGTGAAACCGGAGACCTGGCTGGGCTACGTGTCCCGCGGCCAGGCACCCGCGCCGCTCGCGGACCGGGACGCGCGCGGTCGGCGGCAGTGGAGCGCACAGGAGGTGCGCGACTTCCCGCGGCCGGGCGCCGGACGCTCGCGGGCCGGCTCCACCCCCGAGGCGGAGCTGCTGCTGGGGCGCATGCAGGACGTGGCCGGCCGGATCGAGGAGCTCCGCGCCGAGCAACGACAGCTGCTCGTCGCGGGCCGCCGGGACGGCCTGGAGATCCTGGCCATGGCCCGCGCGCTCGGCATCTCCCGGCAGACCGCCTACGCGTGGCTCGACGACGGCGACCCCGCCGGCTGACTCCACTCTGCTCACCGCTGCGACCGGAGCCGATCGCTCATCCGGAGTCGGCGAGGTACCGGTCGGCCAGCCGCTTGGGCGCCCTGGCCAGCCAGGCCTCGACGATCACCTCGTTCAGTTCCGCGACCCCGATCCGCTCCAGCCGGATCAGCACCGCGGGATAGCCGTCGAAGTGCGGCGTGGTGAAGAAGACGTCCGGATCGTCGGCGATCAACGCTTCCTTCACCCCGACGTCCGCCACCCGAGCCCCCAGGATCGGCCCGTCCGGGGCGGCGGAACCGAGCGCCGCGATGTCGGTGCCGCGCAGCGGACGTTCCCAGACGAAGCCCTTCTTCCGCACGCTCCAGGCCGGGCTTCCGTAGGAGGTGCCCTCGCTGACCTCCGGCAACGCCGTCGCCGCCCGCCGCACGTCCTCCCAGTCAGCCATCTCGCGACGCTACCGCCGGCCGGGGGTGCCGGTGGAGGCTGCCCGACCCGGTCAGGCCGTGGGCACCCGGTCCAGGAAGCCGTGCACCCGCCGGATACGACCCACCTCGTCGGTGACGGCCACGTCGAACCCGACGATCGGTGCCTCGATCCCCTCCGGTCCGAGCTCCCAGCCGAACCGGGCCTGGTCGTGGTGCCCGTCGACCGGGCCGGCGAGCCGGAAGGTGAAGCCGGGGAACTGCTCGTGCACGGCGGCGATCGTCGCGACCAGTGCCTCGCGCCCGGTCACGTCGACCAGCGGGTCGGTGTAGCGCACCTCGGGACTGAACAGCTCGTCCACCGCGGCCCGCAGGGCGGCGGGCTCGGTCTGGTTCCAGGCGTCGACATAGCCGCGAGCCAGGGTTTCGAAGGTGGTGGTGGTCGTCATGACGCGCTCCTCGAGCTGATGCGGCGCGGCCGGTCCGCGCCCTCGTTGACCAGCCTCGGTGCTCGCGGTCAGCCGGTCGATGACCCCGCAGGTAAGGCGCCGGTGTCACGCGGCGGCACGTCGAAGGTGCGCAGCGCGTAGGTGGCGATCGTCCGGCAGCCGATGCCGTCGATGGTGGCGCCGATCGGGCCGCCCACCAGCGGCCTCGACACCGGCCTTCTTCAGCGTCGACGCGCCCGCGCTGCCCAGCAGCGACACCAGGATCGCGCTGCGCACCTCCTCGGTGCCGATGTCGTAGCCGCGCAGGTGTCGATTCCGGCGCACCTCCGTGATTCCCACCGGATCAGCCGCCACAGTGACAGACCCGCCGCGCGAGCGGCGGAGCCGGGCGCGCACAGGGCAGGATTGGGCCATGACCACTTCACCGACCACTTCGACGCGGCCGCCGCGGACCGGCCTGGACCTGCAGTGGGTCGACCACGCAACCCGCCCCCAGGACGACCTGTTCGGGCACGTCAACGGCCGGTGGCTGAGCACTCACCAGATTCCCGACGACCGCTCGCAGGACGGCGCGTTCCGCGCGCTGCGCGACCGCGCCGAGGCCGACGTGCGCGCGATCGTCGAGCAGGCCGCGGGCGAACCCGGCGCCGACGCGCGCAGGATCGCCGACCTGTACCGATCCTTCATGGACGTCGAGCGCATCGAGGCCGCCGGCATCGCCCCGCTGCGCCCGCTGCTGGACGAGATCGCCACCGCGGCCGACCCGGCCGAGCTGGCCGGCGTGCTCGGCCGCCGGCAGCGCGCCGGCGGCCCGGCCTTGTTCGGGGCGTTCGTCGCGACCGATGCCAAGGACTCCAGCCGCTACCTGCTGCACCTGTCGCAGTCGGGGCTGGGCCTGCCCGACGAGTCCTACTACCGCGAGGACGCCTACGCCGAGATCCGCGCCGCCTACGTGCGGCATCTGGCGCGGCTTGCCGAGCTGGTCGGGCTGCCCGATCCGGGCGCGCTGGCCGACACCGTGATGGAGCTGGAGACGGCACTCGCCGCGCAGTCCTGGGACCGGGTGACCAACCGGGATGCGGAGAAGACCTACACCCTGATGACCGGTGCTGCGCTGCGCCAGCACGCACCGCAGTTCGACTGGGACCGCTGGCTGGCCGGCATCGAGGCCCCGGCAGCGGCCTTCGACGAGGTGATCGTGCGGCAGCCCAGCTTCGTCGCGGCCGCCGCCGCGATGTGGACCGAGCGCCCGATCGAGCAGTGGCGGGCGTGGTTGTCCATCCGCACGGCCTCCGCGCTGGCCGAGTACCTCACCGACGCCGTGGTGGCCGAGGACTTCGACTTCTACGGGCGCACGCTGTCGGGCACCCCGCAGCTGCGGGAGCGGTGGAAGCGGGGGATCTCGCTGGTCGAGGCCGGGCTGGGCGAGGCGGTCGGCCGGCTGTACGTGGAGCGGCACTTCCCGGCCAGCGCCAGGGCACGCATGGTGACGCTCGTCGAGAACCTGGTCGAGGCCTACCGGCAGAGCATCAGCGAGCTGGACTGGATGGGGCAGCAGACCCGGGAGCGGGCGCTGGCCAAGCTGGACCGGTTCACGCCGAAGATCGGCTACCCGGACCGCTGGAAGGACTACACGAGCCTGCGGATCGAGCCCGACGACCTGCTGGGCAACACCCTGCGCGCCGGCGACTGGGCCACCGACTACGAGCTCGCCAAGATCGGCAAGGAGGTGGACCGCGGCGAGTGGCTGATGACCCCGCAGACGGTCAACGCCTACTACCACCCGCGGATGAACGAGATCGTCTTCCCGGCGGCGATCCTGCAGCCGCCGTTCTTCGACCCGGAGGCGGACGACGCGGCCAACTACGGTGGTATCGGCGCGGTGATCGGCCACGAGATCGGTCACGGTTTCGACGACCAGGGCTCCCGCTACGACGGTGACGGCAACATGACCGACTGGTGGACGCCGGAGGACCGCGCCGAGTTCGACCGCCGCGCCCAGCGGTTGATCGAGCAGTACAACGGCCTGCACCCGCTGGGGCTGCCCACGCACACGGTGAACGGCGCGCTCACCGTCGGCGAGAACATCGGGGACCTCGGCGGGCTCACCATCGCCATCAAGGCCTACCTGATCGCGCTGGGTGATACCGAGCCGCCCGAGCTCGACGGCCTCAGCGGCCTGCAGCGGGTGCTCTTCGGCTGGGCGCAGGTCTGGCGGGCCGCCACCCGGGACGCCGAGGCCGTCCGCCGGCTGGCCGTCGACCCGCACTCGCCGCCCGACCTGCGCTGCAACGCGGTGGTGACCAACCTGGACGCGTTCCACGAGGCGTTCGGTGTCGGGGAGGCCGACGCCCTTTTCACCCCACCGGAACGGCGGGTACGCATCTGGTGACGCGACGCGCATCATGGGTGCGCAGCAGCGATCGGTGAACAGGAGCATGCGATGGCCGGCCCCGAGGACCGCTCCAGCGACTACGGCTACGACCTGGCGCACGAGGTGAAGACCTACCTGGCCGACACCCCCGTGCGGCACCAGCCGCAGTCGACCACCGACCTGCATCGCGAGCCCGAGCCGGACTCCGACTTCGGTTACGACTCGGTGCACGACTTCTGACCGACATTCCGTTCCGGGTCAGTGGGCCGCTGCCCCGGCTGGTGTGCACGTCCTGTGTCCTACAACGTGACCTTGTGGCTCTTGTGAAGGACCGGATCATGCTGCGATAAAGACCCGATGAGCAGCGCGCCGGCTGATCCGCCAGTTCCCGCATCGGGCCCGGGCGGCGCCGCCGCCGAACCGGAGCTGAAGCACGGCGCCATCTCCTTCCTCGACGCCCTGGTGATCGGCCTCGCCTCGACCTCTCCGGCCTACTCGCTGGCCGCAGTGATCGGGTCGATCGTCGCGCTCGTCGGCGTGTACGCGCCGGGTGTCCTGCTGGCCTCCTTCGTGCCCATGCTGCTGATCGCGTCGGCCTTCTACTACATGAACCGGGTCGACCCGGACTGCGGAACGACGTTCTCCTGGGTCACCCGCGCGCTCGGCCCGTGGCTGGGGTGGATCGGCGGCTGGGCGATCTCGATGACCGGTGTGCTGGTCGTCGGCTCGCTGGCCGACGTGGCCGTCCGGTTCGGCCTGCGCGCCTTCGGCCTGGACGAGCTGGCCGACAACACGCCGGTGGTCATCGCCATCGCGGCGGTTGTGATCCTCGCGATGACGGCGCTGTGCGTGATCGGCACCGAGATCTCGGCCAAGTTCCAGAACGTGCTGATCCTGGCCCAGGTGGTGTCGCTACTGATCTTCGCGGTGGTCGCCCTGTACCGGGCGTTGACCGGCGACAGCTCGCTGGAGGCCGAGACCCCCTCGATCAGCTGGCTGAACCCGTTCGCCGAGGGCGGCGCGGCGCTGACCGCCGGGCTGCTGCTGGGCGTGTTCGCCTACTGGGGCTGGGAGTCGGCGGTCAACCTCACCGAGGAGACCCAGGACTCCGAGTCCGCCCCGGGCAGGGCCGCGGTCTTCTCCACCGTGGTGCTGCTGGTCACCTACATCTCGGTGGCCTACGCGGTGGTCGCGTACGCCGGCACCACCTTCCTCGCCGACAACGCGGGCGAGGAAGAGTCGATCTTCGCGCTGCTCGGCGAGGAGGTGCTCGGCGGCTGGGACTGGATCCTGTTGCTCTCGGTGTCCACCTCGGCGTTGGCCTCCACCCAGACCACGATCATCCCGGCGTCGCGGACCGGGCTGTCGATGGCGCGCCGCGCCGCGCTCCCGCACCGGCTGGCCCACATACACCCGCGCTACCGCACCCCGGACGTGTCCACCTGGACGGTGGCGGTGATCGCCATCGCCTGGTACGTCCTGATCAACATCATCAGCGAGAATGCGCTGTTCGACTCGCTCACCGCACTTTCGCTGCTGATCGCGTTCTACTACGCCCTGACCGGCATCGCGTGCGCCGGCTACCACCGCAAGCAGCTGCTGCGCAGTGCGGGCAACCTGCTGCTCATCGGCGTCGGACCGCTGATCGGATCGGTGCTGCTGATCTGGCTGCTGATCCGCTCCGCCATCGACCTCAACGACCCGGAGAGCTCGTCGAGCGGGGTGGCCTGGTTCGGCTTCGGACCGCCGCTGGTGATCGGCGTGACGATCTTCGTGGTGGGCATCGTGTTCATGTTCGTCTGGCGTTGGCGGGACGCCCGGTACTGGGAGGAGCGCCCCAGCGTGGCTCCGGAACTCGAGAAGGGCTGACCGGTCATGGCGAGTGGCAAGAGCGTCGTGCTGGGCTACGACCGGTCCCCCGGGGCCGAGCGGGCGCTGCGCATCGCGATCGAGGTCGCGGACAGCTTCGGCGTGCCACTGGTCCTGGTGCACGGCGTGCACCCGCCGGGCGGGGTCGGTGAGGAGGCCCGGATCGCCGAGCAGGCGCTGCTGGAGCTCGACGAGTCGATCGCAGCCCCCGCCGTGGCCGCGGCCGAGGCGGCCGGGGTGTCGGTGGTGGTCTCGGTGGTTCACGAGCGACCGGCGAAGGCCCTGGTCGACGCGGCGGACGAGCACGACGCGCTGGTGATCGTCGTCGGGACCTGGAGCGAGAGCCCGCTGCGCGGCGCGCTGCTCGGCTCGGTGGCGCACAAGCTGCTGCAGCTCTCCAGCCGGCCCGTGCTGTGCGTCCCGGCCCCCGTGCCGGACTGAGCGACGCTCAGCCAACCCCCACCCGTCGAGCGCCTGCGGGAACACCGCGCCCAGCCCCGGGCTCGTTGGTGGCCAGACCCAGGCCAGCACCGGCTGGCCGAGGGCCGCGCTGACGAGGAGCCCCAGTCGGTCCGCATGGCCACGTGCCTGCCGGAACGATCAGACACTCATCCAAGTGGACGTTAGAGGTCGGCCGATACTGACCCATACGGGCGACCGTCAGTGGTGTCTTCTTCCGACCCGATTCGGCTATTCGGCCCGACGTGGCCGGCCCCCATGCCCGCCGACGCGACCATGGTCGTTACAGTCGTGCAGCTCCCCAGAGTGATCGAGTAGGTACTCCAAGTGTCGATCTTCCCGCATTGCCCGGGTTGACGACCCCCACCCGAGAGGTAGCACATGCGCATCAGCACGCTCGCCGCAGCGATTGCGGTGTCGGTCGCCGTGACGATCCCGCTCACCGGCGTCGCTTTCGCCGGTGGCGACCGCAACTGTTCCGAGTACGGCAGCAAGGCCGAGGCGCAGAAGGCGCTGGACGCCGGGACCGGCAGCAAGAGCCTGCTCGACCCGGACGGGGACGGGAAGGCCTGCGCGTCGTCCGACGACAAGGACGACAAGGACAAGGACGACAAGGACAGCGACAAGAAGGACAGCGGCAGCAAGGACAAGGACAAGGACAAGGACGACAAGGACAAAGACAAGGACGACAAGGACAAGGACAAGAAGGACAAGGACAAGGACAAGGACGACAAGGACCAGGTCAAGGTCACGCCGAAGGGCTCCGTCGACACCGGCGACGGCAGCTCGGACTCCGGGTCGTCGGTGCCGCTGGCGCTGACCGGAGCGGCCGCGCTCGGTGCGGGCGCGGTCGCCGTTCGGCGGGCTGCCCGCGCGTCCCGCTGACCATGATCGACAGTCGACGCGGCCGGGCGGTGAGCAGCGGCCGCATCCCGAGGCGCCGCCTGCTCGGCCTGGTCGCGTCGGTGCTCAGCCTGCTGCTGGCCGTCGCCGGCTGTTCCGGCGCGCCTGACGCGACCCTGCCGGCCGGACCGGCCGGCGCGCCGAGCTCCGCCGAGTCCGCAGCACCCGCGGAGCTCGGCGCGTCACGGCCGCTGCGGCTGCGCATTCCGTCGATCTCGGTGGACAGCGGCCTGATCGACCTGGGGCTGCGGACCGACGGCACCATGGAGGTCCCCGCCGATGGCTCCACCGTCGGCTGGTACGTCAACTCCCCCACACCCGGAGAGCTCGGCCCGGCCGTGCTCGCGGCCCACGTGGACTGGAAGGGCGAGAAGGGCGTCTTCTACGACCTGCGCGACACCGAGCCCGGCGACGAGATCGACGTGCAGCGGGCCGACGGCACCACGGTGGGCTTCACCGTGCGCCAGGTCGAGCAGTACCCGAAGGCGGAGTTCCCGACCGCCAAGGTCTACGGAGACGTGGACTCGGCACAGCTCCGGCTGATCACCTGCGGCGGCGAGTTCGACAGCTCGGCCCGGAGCTACGTCGACAACATCGTCGTGTACGCCGAGCGCAGCACCTGATCCGGCGCCGTCACAGGTGGCCGGCCAGCCGGTCGGCGGCGATCCGGTATCCCGCCGACCGGCGCAGCTCCACGGTGCGGGCCGAGAAGTCACGCAGGCCCTCCGTGTCGTCGGCCGGCCTCTGGTCCGCGGTGCTCGCGGTGCTGCCGCTCGGGTTCTGCATGTCGATGTCCACCACCGTGACGATCTTGTAGAGCTGGGCGCGCTGCACCTCGCGCCGCAGTGCCGCGGGCATCGCGTCCGCCGGGACCAGCGCGGCCAGCTCGTCGATGGTGGTCACCAACCGGTTCACCCGCTCCGCGGTTCGGGTGTCCTGCCGCAGCCGGTTGCCGTAGCTCAGCTCGTGCACCCGGTCCTGCACTTCGGGCAGGTTGGTCGGACGGCGGGCGCGCAACGGGTAGAGGTTCATCACCACCAGCAGCCGCTGCACGTCCGGGCCGTCGGAGAACGAGTCGATCGCGTCGCCGAGGGGGGCGTTGTCGACCAGGCCGCCGTCCCAGTAGAGCGCGGAGCCGACCGGCACCCAGGGGAACTGCGGCGCGAGGCTCCCGCTGGCCAGGATGTGCTCCGGTCCCATGCCGCCGGCCGGTGCCGGCTCGCCGGCGTGTGCGGCACCGCTGCTGTTGCGGAACCGGGTGAGCCGCCCAGAGGTGACCTCTACCGCGGTCACGGTGAGCGCGGTGTCGCTGCGGTTGAGCGTGTCGAAGTCGACGTGCTCGTGCAGCGTGCTCAGCAGCGGCCGCGTGTCGTAGACATACGTCCAGCTCAGGGCGTTCCAGAAGTCGGTGCGCGGGGTGAAGAACCCGGGCAGCCCGAGCAGCGACAGGTCGCGCTGCACCGGCGCCGGCAGCAGCGGCGGTGCGTCCAACCGCAGCTGCTCCCAGAGCTTGCGCAGCCGGGCTCGGGCATCGTCGCGATCGGTCGCCCCGACCAGGCAGGCCGCGTTGACCGCCCCGATCGACACGCCGGTCACCCCGGTCAGCACGACGGTGCTGCCGTCGCGCTGGACGGCATCCATCCGGTCCAGCAACGCCGTGATCGCCCCCCACTCGTAGGCCCCCAGCGCCCCGCCGCCCTGCAGCACGACGCCGACCTCGATCCGTCGGCTCTCAGTCACGCGCACGTCCTCCTCAACTCGGTTGCCCACCCCTGCAGGAGGGCGCATCCGGGACTCGAGATACGTGGGCCACGCCAGGTCGGGCGTCGCACGTCCGGTGCTCAGGGTGGCGGCGGACCGGGCCGGCCCGGGTCCGCGATGCGGCGGACGGCGACGACCTCGGTCCGCCAGTCCAGCACCGAGCTGATGATCACGCCGCGGTCGGCACTGCGGGCGTCGACGACCAGGCCGTTGCCCACGTAGATCCCCACGTGCCGCGGCACGCTCGGGGTCCCGAGCGTGCCGGGGATGAACAGCAGGTCGCCGGGTGCGACGGCGGCGAGGTCGGCGACGGGCGTGCCGTCGCGGATCTGGTTGAGGGTGCCGGCCGAGATCGGGGTGCCGGCGTGCGCCCATACCGCCTGGGTCAGCCCCGAGCAGTCGAATGCGTCCGGCCCCTTGCCGCCCCACACGTAGGGCTTGCCGACCTGGCTCAGCGCCGCCGACACCGCCGCGCGCGCCACCGGATCGGCCGGCAGGGTGAACCCGGGCGGGACCCGCCGCGGATCGACCGTGATGCCTCCGCGCGCCGGCAGCTCGGCCCCACCCTGGTCCGGGCAGGCCGGCGTGGCCAGCGCCGCCGCCTGCGCCGCGCCCGGATCACCGGGGGACGGCACGTCCGGCCCGACCCAGAAGCGGGTCACCAACGCGGCCGCGTCGGGTTCGGCGGGCGCGTAGCGCTGCGGGAAGGCGGAGCGCTGCACCGCCTGGGCGGCGCTTCCGGGCGGACGCAGCGCCCACCGCGGGATCCCGACCAGCGCGTCGTAGAACTTGCCGGCGGCCAGCACCGGGTTCAGCAGTTCCCGTGGCGCCCCCCAGCCCTGCGACGGGCGTTGCTGGAAGAGACCCAGCGAGTCCCGGTCGCCGTAGTGCACGTTGCGCAGCGTCGACTCGACGATCGCGGTGGAGACGGCGATGACCGCGGCCCGGCGGGGCAACCCGCGCTCGATCGCGACCTGCACGATCGTCTGGGCGTTGGCCGTCTGCTCCGCACTCCAGCTGCGCGACCCGACCTGCGCGGCGCCGCCCCCGGTGCCGCCGTCACCCGCGCACCCCCCGCCGAGCGCGCCGCCCAGCGCGGCCAGCACCACCACCGCGCACAGCGCCGCCGACCCGATCGCCAGCACCGCACCGGCCGCGACGACCACCAGTAGTGCCGCACCGCGTCGCCGCACCGGTCACCCCACACCGACCGGGCGGTCGTCCGACCGCAGCTGGGCGTTCGTGTCGAAGATCTGCTGCTCGGCCGTCGAGAGCACGGTCTGCACCTTGAAGCCCGGACTGTTCTCGATCTTCCAGAGGGCCCGGCCGCGGCGTTCCATGGCCCACCCGTTGGTGACCTCGTGTTCCTGCGCGGTCAGGGCCAGTTCGGTGGCCAGCTCGTCGGCCACCCGGGTGGACTGCCCGAGCAGGATCCGGGTCGAGCACAGCGCCAGCAGGTCCTTGGCCATCGCGACCTCCTGGGATCCGGCCGCGCCCACCGACAGCAGGTCCGAGGGCTTGTGCATGACCAGCAACTGGATCTTGCGTTCGGCGCGCGACAGCCGCAGGTCCGAGTCGACGGCCTGCACCGCGCGCAACCCGAGCCGCATCTGCCGCCATGCCTCGTCGCGCACCACGATGCGCACCTCCCCGTCCTCCTGCAGGTCGGTGCTCATCGACGACCAGGAGCCCAGGCAGGTCAGGGCCACCGCGACGGCCTGGTCGCCGCGGGTGCGCAGCAGCGACAGGTCCATCGACTGGGCCGGTGCGTCCCAGTCCAGGGTGAAGTTGGTCGGTTCGTCGAACAGCCCGGCCAGCGGGCCGACGACCAGGTTCGACAGCGCGTCGGTGATCGAGCGGGTGTGGTCGAGGAACTCCCGCCGCCCGGCGAAGCGGGACCCCCGGCAGAGGTCCTCGTCCGGGTCGGCCAGCTGGGCGACGACATCGGGAACGGTGATCGGCCGCAGCCGCGTGTTGCCGTCGATCACCCCGAGCAGCCGGCGCAGCACCGTGGTCAGCACCAGCTCGTCGGTCACCGTCGGCCGGTAGCCCTGGGTCTCCGAGAGCGCCGCCAGCAACGCGGTCCAGCGGCCGAGCACGCCGGCCAGCTCCTCGCGTTGCCGCCCGGCCGTCCAGCCGTCCCAGCGGGCCGCCAGCGGACCGAGATCCAGCGCATTGAGCCGGGCCGGGCTGCCCCGGCCGAGCCGGATCGGGGTCACGCCCAGCGCGCGCAGCAGCGGGGTGTACTCGCCCTTGACGTCACCCGAGATCAGCGCCTTGATCCCGAACAGCATCATGCGCAACACGAAGGCCACGACCGTGGAGCTCTTGCCGCGGCCGGGTTCGCCGAACAGCACCATGTTCGGGTTCGTGGCCAACCCGCGCAGCAGCCACTCCACCGGATGGCAGTAGAACGCCCCGCCGGACAGCGTGTCGTAGCCCATCCGGGCCCCGACCGCGGGCACCCCGTTCGCGGCCAGCAGCGGGAACAGCCCACCGATCTCGCTGGTCGCCGCCTGCAGCACCGGCACCCGGTCGGCCGCCGGCACCGCGGCCCAGCCCCGTCCGGGGGCGGCCGCACCGCGCCGGGGCGCGGCCGGGCGGTTCACCGGAGCGGCCCGACCGTGCCGATCCGCCCAGCGACGGCCAGCTCCCGGCGCCGGGGGCCGCGCCCGTCGCGCGAGCCGACCGTCGCCGTCGCCGCCGTCGGACTCGCCAGGCCGACCGGACCCACCGGATTCCCCGATACCGCCGGTTCCGCCGAACCTGCCGAACGCACCCGGGCCGCCCGAGCCGCCGAAGCCATCGAACCCGCCGGGAACACCCGGCGCGCCCGCGGCGCCGAAGCCGCCGAGCAGGTCCGCCGCCGATCGGTGACCGTTGCTGAGTGCGCCTCCCCGGCGCCACCGACCGCGCATCAGTCCAACGCTCCCCGCAGCCGCGGCAACCCGATCCCGACCGGCACCGCGGCGGCCACGAACCCGGAGTCCTGCGCCAGTTCCAGCCGCAACAGCCGAAACCGGCCGCTGGCATCGTTCTCCAGCTTCGCGGCGTGGTCCTCCAGGTTCCAGTCGGCCGGCACCGTGATCGCCGAGGCGATGGTGTAGCGGACCATGGAGTGGCCGGCGGCAATGGCCACTTCCTGAGCCTTCGCCCCGCCCGCCCGGCGGCTGTCGGCGGCCGTGCTGGAGAAGCCCTTCTGTGCCTTGTAGTCGCTGACCACGTTCTGCCGGAACCGGTTGGTGCGCACCGCCCGGTTCGCCGCTCGTCGGCTCAGCACCTCGTAGTGGATCGCGACGGTGCGCCGCTCCCCGGCGGCCCGGACGGCGAGCAGCGGCCCGAGTGAGCCGAACACCGTGCCCGATTCCGGTGGCAGCACGCTGTAGGCCACCGAGGCGAAGCCGTCGTGGGTGTACGAGCGGGCCGCCGGGTGCGGGACCAGGGTGGGTCCGGCCTCGCTCATCGACAGTCCGGGGTCGGTCCCGGTGGCCCTGGTGAGGTGGTGACTGGTGAAGCCGGCGGCGGCGGCCGGGTTGAAACCGGTGCGGATCGCCTCGGCCAGTGCCGGCGAGGTCAGCCACGAGACCGTGCGCACCCCCAGCGATTTCAGCTGGTCGTCGACGCCGTCGAGCACCCGGTACAGGGCGTACGCCCGGCCGGCGATCCCACCGCCGGCCGCCTGGGCCGGGCGGCGCAGCACGGCCTCGGTGCCGGACACGGTCACGAACAGCTCGGTGCGCACGCTCACCGAGCCGATGACGTGGTCGAGTTCGTCGGTGGCCGCGCCGGCCAAGGCGGGGGCCCGCGGATCCTCGTGCGCGGCCCGCCACACGTCGTACTCGGTTCCGTCGTCGGGGACCGTGCGCACCAGCAGCGACACCCGGTCGACGACCTCGCGGTGCCCGATCGCCACCAGCAGCGTCCCGAGCCGCTCGGCGAGCCGCTCGCACTCGGAGTCGGACAGCATCCCGACGCCGGAGTGGGTCAGCCGGGCGGTGGCCCCCCACCGCCCCTCCACGGTGTCGTGGATCAGGCACACCCGCCCCTGATCCCGCAGCGGCGGGCCGTCGGGGAAGCGGAGCCGGGTGAGCACTCCGGGCAGGTCCGGCTCGTCCCGCCGACCGGTGACGCCAGCGGCGGCCCTGGACTGCCACACCGACCAGCGCATGAACACTCCCAGCCAGAACAGAAGCAGGTCGCCGAGCCAGCGCAGCGCCGACCGCCCCCGCACCGGCACCACGACGAGTGCCGCGGCCACCCCGTCGGTCAGCAGCAGGAGCAAGGCCTGCGACCAGCGGCCTGACGACATGGACAGCAACACCGGTACCGCCAGCACGAGCAGCACCGCCGCCTGCACCGGAGTGATGCCGAGCACCCAACCGGCGCGTTCCCGCAGGTTGAGGTCGCGGTAGACCCGCGGGCCGCCGGCCGCCGAGGTGCTCATGGCACTCGCCTTTCCCGGTCGCCGGCCGCACTGTCCACACCGCCGGGCGGGGGCCGAAGCGGCACCGCGCGGACCGGGCTCGGTGCCGGGCGTGGCGCGGCGTCGGCCCGCCCGCGGAGCGCCCGCTCCGGGGACATCGGCGGGCTGTGCGGGGTGGCGGCCGGACGGGGCCCCGCGACGGCGCCCGCGGGTCGCCGGGTGCGCGGTGGCCCGCTACCACCGCCGATGGGCAGCACGGTGCCGCTCGCGGTGCCGGTACTCGCCCGGCCCGGTCCCTCCGGCGCCGCTCGCCCGCCCCGACCCTGGCCGACACCCGTGGCGTCCAGCCGCGCGGCCGCGTCGTCCCCGACGAGCCGGGCCGCCCCGGCCGGCGAACTCGTCCGGGCGCCGCCGGCGGGAAGCAGGTCGGGCCGAACACCGGTGGTCACCGCGTCGAAGCGCGCGACGTTGGCCTGCTCGGCGGCGGAACCCGCCGCCGGTATCGCCGCCCACGCGCCGGCACCGGAGACGGAGCCGGTGCGAGTGCCGGCGCCCACTCCGAGCTCGACGAACGCCAGCAACCGGAACAGCACCAGCGGGCAGAACAGTGAGATCAGCAAGACCCCGGTACCGGCCAGCAGCCCCCCGAACCCGGTCGGCGCGGACAGCATGTTCACCCCGATCACCAGCACCAGCGCCAGCGCCGGCTTCATCAGGATGGCGGCCAGCATCCAGCGCAACGAACGCCAGAACCACGTCGCGGTGGTGTTGGCGACCAGACCCGCCGCGGTGATCGGCACGGTGGCGACCAGCACGAGGATCACCGCCTGCCGGAACAGGACCTGCAGGAGGAAGCCGAGGGCCGCCGGCAGCACACCGAACATGGCGATCATGCCGAGCAGCACCGCCCGGGCCGTGGCATCGATCGGGCTGTCCAGCGCCGGGCTGTCGGAGAACCCGAGGTTGGGGTGATCCAGGATCGTCCGGAAGTTGTCCGCGGCCAACCCGCGCTGCAGCAGCAGCACGGTCAGTCCCTCGGCCGCTCCGACCAGCGCCGCCACCGCCCCGAGCGTCAGCGCCGTCGCGACCGAGAAGGCGACCGGGCCGGAAGCCAGTCGCCAGAACCCCGCTCCCCCGCGGATCATGGTCACCGTCAGTTGCCACAGGAACAGCCCGACCGCGACCGCACCGCCGATCCACAACAGGGTCGGCCAGACCGCGAAGAAGGGCGATGCGGGCGACGGCTTGCCGGCCGCATCGGCAATCGCGGATCCGTCCCGGAAGCCCCCGACGCCGTCCACCAGCTCGAACGCGGTCCGCAGCAACCACATCGCGGCCGCCCAGACGGCCTTCATGATCTGATCGATGATCGACGCCGGGAACGAGTTCAGCGTGGCCTCCACCCCGATCATCACCGCACCGCCCGGTATCCGGCGCGCACCGCTTCCGGACTGCCCGGCCAGGCCAACGTGGCGTCCGCGGCCCGCGCTCCGGGGCTGATGCGCCACTCGTCGCCGATCCGGCGGAAGGCCTGGCAGTCACCGGCCCCGGTGGAGACCGACTGGCCGTGCCGGCCGGTCACCAGCTCCCCGAGCACACAGACCACGGTGTAGCGGTTTCCGTCGGTGCTGCCCTTGATCAGGGCGCTGGTCGGGGTCCACCGGAACTCCAGGCCGGGTACAGCTCCGGTCGGCGGCAGCCCGTCCACCGTGGCCCGCACCCGGCGCAGATCACGGTGCAGCCGGGTCGTCTCCACGGCGGGCGCCCCGGACGCGGCGACGGCCTCGTAGGCCTGGCGGTAGCCGTGCGGGTCGCCGCCGTCCAGCCCGACCTGGGTGAGCGCTGCGAGCTGGGCGATCGCCCCTTCCACGGTTCCGGGGAAGCCGGAGGGCACCGGACCGGACCGGGAGGTCGGCATCGGCAGCACGATCGGGGCCGCAGCGTCCCCCCCGTGCAGTGGATGCGGCCACGCCGCCGATTCGGGAAGCCGGGGCATCGGCCGGCTGGCCAGCGCGGTCTGCGCCGCGACGTCCCAGCCACCGACCGGCGGATCGTCGGCCGGCGGCGGAGCCTGCGGAGGCGGGGCGGGGGGCAGGTCGGGTGCCGGCGCCGACAGCGGATGATCACCCGTGGCCAGCATCGACGTCACCAGCACGGCGACCGCGGTCAGCCCGGTCAGGCCCAGCACGCGGCGGCGCCGAGTCCGGTCGGGCGGGCGGGCGGCAGTGGTCGTCGGCATCTCGTCAGGCCCCCGCGAAGTTCGACAGCAGCGGAAAGAAGATCGCGTACAGGAAGGCCCCGCCGACCGCGGCCATCATCAGGTAGGTCCCGACCCGACCGAAGCGCTCGTGATCGAAGACCCGGCCTCCGGTGAACATGATCAGGCCGCTCACGAAGCAGGCCACGATGCCGGCCAGGGCCAGCCAGCGCAGATAGCCGATGACCAGCGTGATCTGTTCCGAGCCCGGCGGCGCGACCGGCGGCGAGTCCGGCAGCTGTGCCACCACGGCAGTGACCTGGGCCAGTGGGCCGGACATCTAGGTCTGCCCCTTCTGCCGCCGGGTGGCCGGCACCAGACCCCACGCGGCCAGGAGCGGGAGGAGGGCGCCGCGCACCCGGGCGCCGACCAGCTCTGCCGTCACCCCGCCCGCCTCCAGCTGCCGGTCGTGCGGCACGAACACGGCCGACGGCAACAACGGCTCCAGCCGCCGGCCGGCGGCCCCGGCCACTCCCCGCGGCCACTGCCTGGCCCCGATCACGACCAGTCGGCAGGGCACCGACACCGTGCCCACCCGGGCCCACGGGTCGAGCCGGGAGAGCACCTGCTCGGCGTGCCGCAGCGACGGCCGGGTCGGGCGCACGACCAGTACCGGGCGCGCCGCCGGTAGTCCGCTGCGCAGCCAGGCGCCCGCGCCCAGCAGCGGGTTCGCCGTGGCCCGCCACCCGTCGTGCCCGATGTCGACCACCGTGACGTGCAGCGGATCCAGCATCGGCAGCCACCGCGACGGCGGCGGCACCATGCCAGGAGAGATCACCGGCAGCCGCGACTCCAGGCGGGCCAGCAGCGCGTACTGCCGCCACGAGTACCGGATCCGCAGCAGCGGCGTCACCGCCGATGTCCACGGCCCCTCGGTCGCGGTCGCCGCGGCCAGGCCCGAGCGCGCCGGATCGGCCGCGTCGACCAGCAGCACGCAGCGACCGGCGAGCTGCAGCGCGTCGGTGAGGGCGGCGGCGACCGATGACGCGCCGGCACCGGGAGATCCGGCCAGTACCGGGACCAGCGACCCGAACGGCGACCAGTCCGCGGGACCGCCGGAATCGTCCGGGGCGGCCAGCGAGCGGATGGCCGTCAGCGTCTCGGCGAGCGCCGCTGCCACCGCGGTCGGGCCGGAGCCGCCCACGCCGGTGACCCGCCGCGCGACCACCGCGGCGGCCGCCGCCTCCAGATCGGCAGGGTCGAGCCGACCCGACGGAGCAGGTGCGAGCCGGGTCGGCTCGGCGACGACAGTGCCGGTGGCACGCCATGCCGCGGGAAGCGCACAGCCGTCCGGCCCGTCAGTCATGGCATCGCACACGCCGCTCGGGCCGCAGCGGTTCAAGGTGATGTTGAGAAGTTTCTGCACTGATCGTGTTGAACCGGCCGGCCGCCGGATGCGTGAGAGGCGCATACCGACAGACAGGACCGAACCCGTGACACGATCCGATCGCCGTGACCCGCCGCGGTGGGTGTCCGCCCCCGGACTCGCGGGTCCGTCGCGGTCGGCGCATCCGCCGCCCCCCGACCGACCGCCGGGCCGGTCACCGCTCGCCCGGCTCGGCGTCCCCGACGCTGCTGGCTGCCGGCCGACGCCTCCCGACACCCCGGGCTCCCGGCACCCGCCGCCCGACATGCTGGGCCCCCGGCGCCGGCCCCCTGCTGCGGGCTCCCGACCGGGGCGCGCGGCCGGGGCCGGTGCCCGGGGGCGGCGGCCGGCCGCACCCGCGCTGCGGCACCTGGGCGTGGTCGCCGCCGCGGTCCTGCTCACCGTGGGCGGCGGTGTCCTCAGCGCGACCACCGCGCGCACCGAGCCCGCCGAGGCGGTGGCTGCACCACCGGCCGGGCCGGAGGAGCCGCCCGCACCGCCCGCGCCCACCGCCGCGGCGACCACCACGCCCGCGCCGCCGGCCCAGCGGCGGCACCCGGCGCTCATCGCCCGCAGCACCGACCACCTGGGCCCGGTCGTGGTCGACGCCGAGGGCTACACGCTCTACCGCTTCGACGACGACACCGGCGGGGACGCCACCTGCACCGACTCCTGCGTCAGCACGTGGCTCCCGGTGACCGTCGACCCGGCGGCCCGGCTCAGGGTCGAGGGCGTCGACGACTCCGCGGTCAGCCTGATCCGGCGAAGGGAGGGGACGTACCAGCTCACCGTCGGAGGCTGGCCGGTCTACCGCTTCGCCGGCGACACCGCACCGGGCCGAACGGGCGGCCACGGCATCGGCGACAGCTGGTTCGCCATTTCCCCCACCGGGGCGAAAGCCGCCACCCCCTGACCCGAGCGCACAACGCATTCACCGACCAGTCCTTCTCGCCGATCTCACCGGAGAAATCGGCCGCTGACCCCTGCCCGACGGCGATGACACACGCACCATTCCCGGCCCAGGAGGATCCGTGATCGATCTCTCGACCCTCATCGCCCTGCTCACCGCGCTGGCGTCCGCCAGCTCCTCCCCCACGGCACCGGCTCTGCCCGACCGCGCACCGGATCCGCCCGGCCGGACCTGCCCCGCCCCGGCCTCCTACCGAACCAGCGCCGCGATCGTCGACTCGTCGTCGGAATCCTTCGGATCCGCAGTGAGCCGCAACGCGTCCAGCGCGACCGAGGAGTCGTCGGACAAATCCGACGACACCGATTCCGAGAGCACCGATACCGATACCGATTCCGATACCGATTCCGATTCCACCGATTCCGACACGAGCGATTCCGACGGGAGCAGTTCCGAGGGGGAGGATCCCGCAGGGTCCGATGCGCGGAAGGCCGATCCGCGGAAGACCGACCCGGACCGTGCCTCGCCGAGCTCCGAGTCGAGCTCGGCGGACTCCACTCCGCAGCGCCGGGCACCCTCGAGAACGGCCGATCCGGACGACAGCACGGACGAACCGTCGGGCGCCGGCAGCCGAGCCGGCTCGGCAACCGACCAGTACCCGGCCCCGCGCAGCAGACCGACGTCACCCCCTCGCCCGCGGGACGGCCGCGGTTGCGCGGACCCCTCGGACTCCGGACAGCCGGCACCGACAGCGGCCCGGGTCCCGGCCGACCTGGTCGACCTCGACAACTGGTACCTCACCCTGCCGACCGGCGCCGACGGCGATCCGGACACGGTCCAGGCCCCCCGGCTCGCCGCCTACAGCAGCTCGTTCTTCGAGGTCAACGACAGCAAGGACGGGGTGGTCCTCACCGCTCCCGTGGACGGGGTCACCACCAAGAACAGCTCCTACCCGCGCAGCGAGCTGCGGGAGATGGCCGGCGAGCAGGAGGCGAAGTGGTCGAACGGAAGCGGGACCCACACGCTGCGCGCGACCGAGGCGGTGACCGAGCTGCCGCCGTCCAAGCCGGAGGTGGTCGCGGCGCAGATCCACGGTGGTGACGACGACGTCCTGCAGATCCGACTCGAGGGACGTCATCTGATGGTGCAGTACGCCGACGGCGCCGAACAGGTCACGCTCGACCCCGACTACCAACTCGGCACGCCCTATGACATCGAGATCGTGGCCGCCGACAATTCCGTGCAGGTCGGATACAACGGTGTCGTGAAAGCGGATCTGCCGCTGTCGGGGAGCACCTGGTACTTCAAGGCCGGCGCCTACGTCCAGTCGAACCCGAGCAAGGGCGACGCGACGACCGCCGCCGGCCAGGTGATCATCTACTCGCTGGAGGTGATCCACGACCAGTCCGGCGCGGCGCGCGCCCCGTAGCACCGATCGGGTCCCGTCGATCCGATCCGGATTTCACCGTTCGACCTCCAGCGGTATCACCGTCGACCTACACTCGGGCCGACGCTGAAAACCGCAGCCGGCACATGACGTAATCCGGCTCGATCGATTCGGGGCCTTTCGTCATGAACCGTCATCGCGACGAAGAAATGGCGCGCACAATATTCGCCGAACACGGTCGCGCCATGCAGTTGTACGCCACCCGGCTGCTCGGGGATGCCGCGGCGGCCGAGGATGTCGTGCAGGAGGCGCTGATCCGGATCTGGCGGCACCCCGAGGTGCTGACCAACGGGCAGGGCTCGGTGCGCGGCTGGCTGCTCACCACCGTGCGCAACATCGTCATCAGCCGGATGCGGGCCCGTGCCGCCCGGCCACCGGAGATTCCCGAGTCACCGGCCAGCCCGGCCGCGGTCGAGGATCACGCGAGCGCCGTCGCGACATCGGTGACCGTGCACGCGGCCCTCGATACCCTCTCGCCGGAACACCGCGCCGTGATCGAGCAGGTCTATCTTCGGGGGCGCGACCTGGACGAGGTGGCAGCCGCGCTGGGGGTACCGAAGGGCACCGTGAAGTCGAGAGCGCACTACGCACTGCGAGCGCTGCGCCGGGCGATCCGGCCCGAGGAGACGTGGGAGCGACAACGGCAGTGAACGGCCACGACCCCGACGAGCTCAGCGCCTACGCGTTGGGGCTGCTCGATGCCGGGGAAGCGGCACGGGTCGAGGCGCACGTGGCCGCCTGCGAGGGCTGCCGCGCCGATCTCACCGAGCTGCGGGCGACCGCCGCCGCGCTGGACCAGCTTCCGGTCGAGACCTTCGTGCACGGGCCGCCGGAAAGCGACCGCGCCCTGCGCCGGGCGCTGGCGCGGATGCGCCGGGACGACGACCCCGGCCGATGACGTCGCTACGGGCGCAGGGACGGCAACGCCCTGGCCGGGCCGCATCAGCGCGACCCTGCGCCGGCTTCGAGGACGGCGCGCACCCGGGCCAGCCGCTCGCGCCACCACCGCACCCGCTCCGGTAGGGCCGGCCGGTAGCGGTCGAGCAGCTCGGGGCGCACCGCCGGCGGCGCCACCGGCACCGGCAGCTCCCCGCCGACCGGGCGCGCCGAGTCGGCGTCGGCCACCACGTCCCCGGCCAGCAGCGCCACCGTGCCCAGCCCGCACGCGAAGTCGAGCTGCGGCAGCGCTCCGGCCAGCGCGAGCTGCGCGGCCAGACCGACGCTGGTCTCCAGCGCCGAGGACACGACGCACGGCAGAGCGGCGGCCTCGGCGACCCGCAGCGCGCGCCGCACCCCGCCGAGCGGCGTGCACTTGAGCACCGCGACGTCGGCCGCCCCGGCCACGGCCACCCGCAGCGGGTCCTCGGCCCGGCGGATCGACTCGTCGGCGGCGATGCGCACGTCCACCCGCCGCCGCACCGCGGCCAGCTCCTCCAGGGTCGCGCACGGTTGCTCGACGTACTCCAGCCCACCCGCCGCCCGGTCGAGCCGGCGGATGTGGGTGACCGCGGTGTCCACATCCCAGACGCCGTTGGCGTCGACCCGGACGGTCCCGCCGGGGCCGAGGGCGTCCCGGACGGCCTGCACCCGGGCGACGTCCTCGGCCAGCGACCCGGGCCGGTCGGCCACCTTGACCTTCGCCGCGCGGCAGCCGGACCTCGCGACGATCTCGTGGGCGCGCTCGGCCCCGACCGCGGGCACGATGCAGTTGACCGGAACCCGGGCCCGCCGCGGCGGCGGCCATCCGCCGGTGCACTGCTCGATCGCGGTGGCCAGCCACGGCGCGGATTCGGCGTCGTCGTACTCCACGAAGGGGCAGAACTCCCCCCAACCGGCCGGCCCCTCGATCAGCATCGCCTCGCGGACGGTGATGCCGCGGAAGCGGGTGCGCAGCGGGATCGCCACCACGCGGGCCGAGCCGAAGTCGGCGTCGGAGTCAGGCAAGGCTGAACCGCTCGGCGTGCACCTGCGCGCGCGGTACGCCGAGGGCGCGGACGCTGCGCAGCACCGCCTCCGTCATCGCCGGCGGGCCGCAGACGAACACGTCGCGGTGCGCGATGTCGGGGACCATGGCCGCGAGCTGCTCCGGCGCGAACGGCGCGAACGGGGGGTTGCCGGTGCCGGTGCGCCCGGCGAGCACGTGCAGCCGCGCCCCCCGCAGGCGGGCCAGGGCCTGCAGCTCGGGCAGCAGCACGGCGTCGGCCATGGTCTGCACCCGGTAGAGCACGACGCACGGACCGGTGGACTCCTCGAGCAGGGCCCGGATCGGGGTGACGCCGACGCCGCCCGCGATGAGCAGGGTGGCGTCGGTGACCTGGTGCAGGGTGGTGAAGGCGCCGTATGGCCCCTCGGCCACGACCGGGTTCCCGACCAGCAGGCCGCGCAGCCCGGCGCTGGTCGCGCCGGCGGCCTTCGCCGTGAGCCGCAGCGATCGCCCGTCGGGCGCCGCGGACAGCGAGAACGGGTTCGCCTGCCACCAGCGGTTGTGCCCGGGGAAGCGCCAGATGAAGAACTGGCCGGCGCGCGCCGGCAGCCGGTCCAGGTCGTGGCCGGTGACGTACACCGACACCACGTCGTCCGACTCCGGCACGACCGCGGAGACCCGGAACCGGTGGCGGGCGTTGCGGCGCCACGGGATGATCACCCGCCCGACCAGCAGCGCGCCCAGCACCAGCGCCCACATCGTGCACCAGTAGGCGAGGGCGATCGGCGACGAGGCGAACGTCGTGCCCTCCAGCAGCTGGTGGACGAGCGCGAGCAGGATCGCGAGGTAGAGGGCCATGTGCACGGCGTGCCACGTCTCGTACTGCAGGCGCCGCCGGGCGAAGCGAATCGAGGACACCCCGACCGCGACGATGATCGCGGCGGCGCACATCCCGAGCAGCGACGCGACCACCCCGGCCAGCGACAGGAACGTCCCGAACACCGGGGCGTCGGACAGCAGCGCGTAGCCGAGCACCACCAGCGTGGCGTGCGTGATCACGGTCCAGAGCAGCGCGAACCCGGTGAAGCGGTGCCAGGCGGTGAGCCGGTCCATGCCGAGCCTGCGGTCGAGCCACGGCAGTCGGGCCACCAGCACCAGCTGCAGCATCATGACCGAGGCGGCGTGCAGGCCGAAGAACTTGGCCACCGTGAGCACGTCGTTCTTGCCCGTTCCCGCGGTGAGGAACAGCACCTCCACCACCGCGAGGTGGGCCAGCACGGCCGCGCCCAGCACGAGCTGCGCCGTCAGCGCGGGCGCCATTCCCGCTCTGGCCGTGGACGGAGTCGTCGCCACCCAGCCTCCCGTCCGCGTGATCCCTTGGATCGGGGTTCCGCTCAGCGGCCCCGAGCGGCCATCTCAGCGGATACCGGTACGGCTGTCGACGGCGGGTCGGGAGAACGCGGGATGCACCGGCAGCGACACGGCGATCCACCCGTGCACAGCGCGGTGCGGGCGGTCGCAGCCGACCGCCCGCACCGCATGCCGGCCCAGATCAGGCGTTGATCTGCCGCTGCCCGCTGTCGGTGTTCTTGACGGTGATCCGGCGTGGCTTGGCCTTCTCCGCGATGGGGATGCGCAGGGTCAGCACGCCGGCCTCGTAGCCGGCATCGATGCGCTCGGCGTCGAGGGTGTCGCCGAGGAACAGCTGCCGGGAGAACACACCGAGCGGTCGCTCGGCAACCTGCATCTCCACGTGCTCCTCGGTGGTGACGGGCCGCCGCTCGGCCTTCACCGTCAGCACGTTGCGTTCCACGTCGAGCTCGATACTCTCCGGATCGACGCCCGGCAGGTCGAAGGCGACGACGAACTGTTCACCGCTGCGGTAGGCGTCCATCGGCATCGCCGTGGGGCGGGACCAGGTCCCGGACGGCGTGGTTCCGAACACCTGCTGGGTCAGGCGGTCCAGCTCACGGAACGGGTCGGTACGCATCAGCATCGCGGGCCACTCCTTCCGAGATCGACGACAGGTCGGCGATGCATCCCCGAGCCGGGCGAGACCTGCAGCTCGTGCTCGGGATAGCTGTAATGGTAGCTAGAGGTTTCCTGCTCTGCAAGTCTCAATAAAGATGTGTTCAGCGCTGCTGGATGCCGTGCTCGCACCGGCCTGCTCACGTCGGGAACGGTGTCCATCGGGCCGCCGCCCACAGGCCGGCCACCAGCAGCGCGGCCGCCAGCCCGACCAGCGCCACGCTCACCTCGATCTCGCGCTGCTGCGTCACCACGTTGCGCGGGAGATCGGCCAGCACGCTCTGCAGCCGGCCGGCGTCGGTCGCCGCGAAGTACTCGCCGCCGGTCACGTCGGCCACCTCGCGCAACCCCTCCTCGTCGGCGACCAGGAAGCTTCGGCCACCCCCGCCCCGGCCCGACCCGCTCCCGTACGCGCTGGAGCCCTCCCCGCCACGGCCCCCGAGCTGGGCCGCCGTGCACACCATCGACGTCGGGTTGCGGGTGCCGAACCCGATCGGGTAGATCCGCACCCCGCGGCTGGCCGCGATCTCTGCCGCCTCCGCCGGCTCGATCCCGCGGGTGTTGCGACCGTCGGTGAGCAGCACGACGATCTCCGGGGCATAGCTCCCCGAGGGCCGTGGTGGCGGGCGGCTGGCGGGGCCGTTACCGGGGTCGGCGGGTGCCACCTCCGGATTGATCTCGGCGATCGCGTCCACCGACTTGAGGATGGCGGAGCCGATGGTCGTGCCACGCCCGGTGGTCAGCGAGTCGATGGCGCGCAGCAGCGCCTGCCGGTCGGTCGTCGGGGCCACCGCCACCTGGGCGAATCCGGAGAACAGGACCAGCCCGATACTCGTGCCGGGGTCCTGGGTCTGCACGAAGTCGCGCACCGCGGCCTGGGCCGCGGTGAGCCGGTTGGGCTGCACGTCGGTGGCACACATCGAGCCCGACACGTCGAGCGCCAGGATCAGCGCCGACTCCGAGACCGGCACGCTGGTGCTGATGTGCGGGCGCGCCGCCGCCAGCCCGAGTGCGCCGAGCGCCGCCAACAGCAACGCGAACGGGACGTGCCGCCGCCAGGCGCGGCGCGGCGGATCCGCCGCCCGGATCAGCGCGACGCTGGAGTAGCGCACCGCACGCCGGCGTCGGCGGCGCAGCTGCCGGACGTACACGGCGAGCAGCACCGGCAGCACCAGCAAGGCCAGCAGCACGAGCGGCCATTCGAATCCCACGGGTTACACCGCCCGTCCGAACCAGCTCAGGGACAGCCCGATGCTCACGACCAGCAGCACCGCTGCCGCGGCGGCCACCAGGGCGGTCACCTCGATGTGCTCGGACTGCACCGTCCAGGTCAGCTCGATGGCGTCGTACACGGCCGCCAGCGCCTGCTCGTCCGCGGCGGCGAAGTAGGTTCCGTCGGTCCGCGCCGCGATCTCGCGCAACAGCGGCTCGTCGAGCCGGGTCGCGACCTGGAAGCCGTCGATCTCCAGCACGGCACCCTGCGGGCTGCCGAGGCCGATCGGGTAGACCCGCACGCCCGCGCTCGACGCCAGCTCCGCGACCTCGACCGGGTCCGGCCCGTCGGTGTTCTCGCCGTCGGACAGCAGGACGACCGCGGCCGAGCCGTGATAGCCGAGGTCCGGGCCCTGCGGCTCGACGGAGCCGGTCGGCGCCGACACCAGCACCGGCTGCCCGACGATGGCGCTCAGCGAGGTCTGCAGGCCACCACCGAGCGCCGTGCCGCCCTGCGGGCGGAGCCGGTCGATCGCCGCCAGCACGGCGGCCCGATCGGGGGTCGGCTCCTGCGTGACCAGGCCGCTGCCGCCGAAGGCGACCACGCCCACCCGCACCGTCGGAGGTTGTCGTTGCACGAACGTGCGCGCCGCCGCCTTCGCCGCCTCCATCCGGGTCGGCGTGAGATCGGGCGCGGCCATGCTCGCCGATACGTCGAAGGCCAGGATCACGGTGCCTTCCCGGCGCGGCTCGGGTACCACCGCCTCCGGCCGGGCGGCCGCCAGCACCAGCAGGGTCAGCGCGACCAGGAGCAGCGCCGGGGGCAGGTGACGACGCCGGCCGGCCGCGGCGGGGGCGACCATCCCGAGCGCGGCCAGCTCCGCGCGTCGCGCCTCCCGCACGCGCACCAGGTGCCGGTACCACAGCACCAGCAGCGGCACTCCGACGAGGCCGAGCAGCATCCACGGCCACAACAGGGTCATCGGCGTCGCCTGCGCAGCTGGGCGATGCGGAACAGCGCCCGCACCAGGTCCTCGTCGGTGGACACCGTGAACAGGTCCAGACCGGCCGACCGCAGGTCCGCGCCCAGCGCCGCCTGCCGCTCGACGGCCGCCGCACGCAGCCGCTGCTGGAACCCGGGATCATCGGAGTCGACGAAGATCACCTCGCCGGTCTCGGCGTCTTCCACGTAGATCATCCCGGCGGCGGGCAGCTCGAACTCGCGGCGGTCCACCACCTGGATGGCCACCACGTCGTGGCGGCGGGCGAGCTGGCCGAGCAGGCCCTGCCAGCCCGGGGCGGTGAGGAAGTCGGAAACGATCACGACGAGCGACCGGCGGCGCAGGATGCCGAGCGCGGCCCGCAGCGCCGAGGCCAGGTCGGTCGAGCCGGGGCCCGACCCCGGCTCGACCGCGGCGGTGCGCAGCAGCCGGCTCACGATGCGCAGCACCTGGTTGCGCCCGTGCCCGGGCGGCACGGTCTCCCGGACCTGGCTGTCGAAGTAGAGCGCGCCCACCCGGTTGCCGCCGCGGGACAGCAGCTGCGCCACCGTCGCCGCGACCTCGGTGAGCACGACGTGCTTGCGCCGCTGCACGGGACCGAAATCCATGGAGGCCGAGCTGTCCAGCAGCAGCCAGCCGGTGACCTCGCGATCCTCCAGGTACTCCCGGACGTGGGTGGTGTCGGTACGGGCGGTGACGTTCCAGTCGATGTGTCGCAGGTCGTCGCCGAACTGGTA
>DATMDS010000138.1:0-3908 GCA_035557575.1 Pseudonocardia sp.
GACATCATGATCGAGTGGTTCATCGCCGACGCGTTCACCTCCCGCGTCGTCGGCCTCGTGCCGGAGAGCCCGCGGTTCGACCGGCCCGCCGAGGAGCTCTACAAGCTCGACGACACCGGCACCCCGCAGCAGATCATCAACCTGCACGACTCGGTGACCGGACTACCGGGACAGGCGCCCGACTGCGGCCACCTCGTCGACGCCGAGGTCGTGCGCATCCCCTTGTCGGCACAGGTGATCGGGCGCCGGGTGGTGCGCATCGGCTACTTCACCTCGGACTCCGGCGTCGGCACGATCCGGGCCGGCGACACCCGCGTCCAGGTCCGCTTCACCGAGGGGCTGCACGTCCTGCACCTCGTCGCGAACGGCGACTACACCCACATCGAGATCAACCGCAACCACAACATCGCCCCGCTGTGCGTCACCGACGTCGAGATCGGCACGCCCTAGAACGGGTCGTACGGCCCGCGATGTCCGAACCAGCCGGCCACCCGGCGCAACCGCAGGCGCAGCAACACCTTCAGGAAGACATTGCCGGCGAACCAGGGCAGCTGGGCCAACACCCGCAGCCGGTCGGCGAAACCTGGCTTGCGCAGGGCGAACCGGGCGAGCGAGCGGCTGCGGTCGACGTAGGTGTAGCGCGCCCCGAACAGGACCTTGGCCAGCGTGCCGGCCGTGACGCCGATCGAGGAGAAGCAGTCGTGCACCAGGATCTCCCCGCCCGCGGGCAGGTGCGCGGACCAGCGCAGATCGTCCACATAGGTCCAGTAGTCGTGCTTGCCGTCCACGTACAGCAGGTCGAACCCGCGGGTCCACTCGGGACGCAGCCGCGTCGAGTAGCCGACCACCAGCTCCACCACGTCACCAAGGCCCGCCCCGGCGATGTTGGCCTCGAAGCGCTCCCTGGTGGACGCACCACCGAACAGCCGGCCGTCGACGAACGCGTCGACGGCGATCACCTTGGCGCCCACCGTGCGCGCCGCCTGACCGAGGATCACAGTGGACCGGCCCTGGTGGCTGCCGATCTCGAGCACCGTGGCGCCCGGCTCCAACCGGCACACCGCGTCCCAGAGCAGCCTGGCCTGGCCCTCGGTCAGCCAGCCGGGAACGTCCGCAACCGACGCCCACACGTGGTCGAAGTCCACCGGCACCTGCCTACCCCGAAAGCCGACTTTGGTCGGGCCACCATAGCCCTAGTATTCGAGCGATGTTAACCACCGGTAGGACCGTTCGAGACGCCGTCGGGCGTCGGTTGGCCGGGCTGCCGCGCAACCCCGCTGCCTGGGTGATGCTGGGCCTCACCCTGCTCTCGTTCCTGCAACGACCAGGGCGGACCACGTTCGACACCAAGCTCGACCTGTCCGTCGACCCCATCGCGTTCCTCACCAGGGCGCTGCACCTGTGGAACCCCGAGGCCACCGGTGGTGAGCTGCAGAACCAGGCCTACGGCTACCTCTTCCCGATGGGCCCGTTCTTCGCCGCCGGCCAGCTCCTCGGCCTGCCGCCCTGGCTCACCCAGCGGGTCTGGTGCGCGCTGCTGCTGTGCCTCGCCTTCGGCGGCATGCTCGCGCTCACCCGAGCCCTGCGGATCGGCTCCGAGCCAGCGCGGTTCGTCGGTGCGCTGGCGTACGCGCTCGCGCCGCGGATGCTCACCGAGATCGGGCCGCTCTCCGCCGAGATGCTGCCGGCGGTGTTCCTGCCCTGGGTGCTCCTACCGCTGGTCAAGGCCAACCGGATCGGCTCGCCGCGGCGCGCGGCCGGGCTGTCGGCGCTCGCCGTGTTCGCGATGGGCGGCGTCAACGGCGCGATGGTGCTGATGGCCCTGGTCCTGCCCGGGCTGTGGCTGCTGACCCGGCGGTTCACCGCCGAGCACGTCAAGCTCTGCGCCTGGTGGTGCGCCTCGGTGGTCGCCGCCTGCCTGTGGTGGATCCTGCCGCTGCTGCTGCTCGGCGAGTACAGCCTGCCGTTCCTGGACTACATCGAGTCGGCGACGAACACGACCGCGCCGATGTCGCTCTACGAGGTGCTGCGCGGGACCAACCAGTGGGTGGCCTACGTCGTCGCCGGCACGCCCTGGTGGCCGTCGGGCTTCATGCTCATCGACAACCCGGTCCTGATGCTGGTCACCGGCCTGGTCGCGGCCATCGGGCTGTTCGGCCTGGTGCGCCCCCGGCTGCCGGAGCGGCGCTTCCTCGCCATCGGCGTGCTCACCGGCCTGGTCCTGCTCACCGTCGGCTACGTCGGCACGCTCGACGGCCCGCTCGCGCAGACCGTGCGCGACCTGCTGGACGGCCCGCTTGCGCCGCTGCGCAACGTGCACAAGTTCGAGCCGGTGCTGCGCCTGCCACTGACCCTCGCGTTCACCCACGCGATCACCGGCCGGCTGCCGGGGATGGCCAGGGGCACCTCGCCGCTGCGCGCGACCCGGGCCAGGATGGCGGTTGGCTGGGTGCTGGTGGCGCTCATGGCCGCGCCCGCGTGGCTGTTCACGCTGCGGCCCGGTCCCGGCTGGGCGGACGTGCCCGACCACTGGCGCGAGGCGATGACCTGGCTCGGCGACGCCGACCCGAACGCGCGCACGCTGCTGCTGCCGGGGTCCGGCTTCGGC
Organism: Pseudonocardia sp.; assembly: GCA_035557575.1. Lineage (GTDB taxonomy): Bacteria > Actinomycetota > Actinomycetes > Mycobacteriales > Pseudonocardiaceae > Pseudonocardia. The sequence continues at coordinate 2,609 of DATMDS010000138.1, forward strand.
GACTACACCTGGGGCCGCACGGTCGACGAGCCGGCACAGGCGCTGGCCCGCTCGCCATGGGCGGTACGCAGCCAGATCCCGCTCGGCTCGGAGGGCAACACCCGGCTGATGGACGCCGTGGAGGACGCCCTGGCCGACGGGCGGGGCTCGCCGGCGCTCGCCGAGTTCCTCGCCCGGGCCGGGTACCGGTATCTGTTGCTGCGCAACGACCTCGACCAGGACAGCACCGACGCGCCACCGCCGGCGGCGCTGCGCGCGGGACTCTCCGGCTCGCCGGGGCTGCACCCGGTGGCGCGGTTCGGCGATCCGGTGCCGCTGGACGGCGTCCCGCCCGCACCGGCCATCGAGGTGTACGAGGTGGACGTCCCGGTGCCGCGCACGAACCTGGTGTCCACACAGGACATTCCCACGGTGAGCGGTGGGCCGGAGTCGCTGCTTCCGTTGCTGGAGGCCAACATGCTCAACCCCGGCGCGCCGACCGTGCTCGCCGGCGACGGGGGCCTCGCCGAGTCGCGGGAGTGGCTGGTCACCGACGGGCTGCGGCACCGGGAGCGCAACGTCGGCCGGGTGCGGGACAACCTCAGCCAGACGCTCACCGCCGACGAACAACCCCGCCAGCAGCGGCCGTCCACCGACGTGCTGCCCTTCCGCGGCCGCGACCACCAGACCGTCGCCGCCTACCGGGGCGTGCGGGACGTGCGGGCGTCCACGTCGATCAGCTACGCCGACGCGGTCCGCGCGAGCGACCCGTCCGGCCTGCCGTTCGCCGCGATCGACGGCGACCCGCTGACCGCGTGGCGCTCGTCGAGCTTCGACGGCCCGGACGACCAGTGGCTCGAGGTGGAGCTGGACACGCCCCGCCAGGTCGACGCGGTCGACGTGTCCGTTGTGGACAACCTGCGGGTCGGCTGGCCGGTCACCCGGATCCGGGTCACCACCGACAACGGCAGCACCGAGCACGACGTCGCCCGCGGTGGCGACCCGCAGCGCTTCCCCACCGCCCCCGGGCTGACCAGCCTGGTCCGGGTGACCGTGCTGAGCGTGGCGGCCAACCGACAGACCGGCAACGCCGGCATCGCGGAGCTGGGCATCCCCGGCGTGACGGCCGGCCGCGCGCTGCAGGTGCCCACCGACGTCCGGCCCGGCTCAGACCAGTCCACCAGCTTCGCCTTCACCCGCGGCGCGGCACCCCGCTACGCCTGCGTGACCGGGAACTGCGACGCCGGCCGCTCGCGCGTCGGCGAGGAGCCGGTAGGCGTGCACCGGCTGTTCCGCACGGCCGCGGCGGAGAACTACCGGT
>DATMDS010000139.1:0-4496 GCA_035557575.1 Pseudonocardia sp.
CCGAAGTTCGCCAAGGCCGCGGTGGTCGAGGCGATCGACGCCGGCATCGGGCTGGCGGTGGTGATCACCGAGGGCATCCCGGTGCACGACACCGCGAGCTTCTGGGCCCACGCCTGCTCCACTGGCAACACAACGCGGATCATCGGCCCGAACTGCCCCGGTGTGATCAGTCCCGGTAAGTCGAACGCGGGCATCATCCCGGCCGACATCACCGGCCCGGGCACGATCGGTCTGGTGTCCAAGTCGGGCACGTTGACCTATCAGATGATGTACGAGCTGAGCGACATCGGTTTCTCCACGGCGGTGGGTATCGGTGGTGACCCGGTCATCGGGACCACGCACATCGACGCGTTGGCCGCGTTCGAGGCCGACCCGCAGACCGAGGTGATCGTGATGATCGGCGAGATCGGCGGGGACGCCGAGGAGCGCGCCGCGGCCTACATCGCCGAGCACGTCACCAAGCCGGTCGTGGGCTATGTCGCGGGCTTCACCGCGCCCGAGGGCAAGACCATGGGCCACGCCGGCGCCATCGTCTCCGGCTCCTCGGGAACCGCGCAGGCCAAGAAGGAAGCCCTCGAAGCCGCCGGCGTCAAGGTCGGCAAGACCCCGTCGGAGACGGCAGACCTCGCCCGCCAGCTCGTCAAGGTGGGCTGAGGACGGGACTGCGAGTCACCCACACGTGGGCCGGATGCTGGTGTAGCGTCCGGCCCCACGAGGGGGTCTCGGCCCGGGAACCACGCAACGGCTACGGTCGTCGGAAGGGCCAGACGAGTCGGCTCTCGAGCCGCTCCAACCGAGATCGTGCGATCGCGTCGAATGAGCTGAGGAGAGCAACGCGATGACCTACCCAGGCGGTGGACCCGGTGGCTATCCGGGTCAGGGACCGCAGCACCCGGCTCAAGGTCCGGGGTATGGCCCCCCGCCCACCGGCGGTGGCGGCGTAAAGCTCGGCATGACCCAGATCCTGTTGCTGGTCGGCGCCGGCCTCGGTCTGGTGATCCTGCTCATGGGCCTGGCGCCCGCGGCCTCCGGCGGCGGCGTCAGCCAGAGCCTCTACGAGTCCGGTTTCGGCTGGCTCCCGGTGTTCTACTTCGTCGCCGGCGGGGTGGCGGCCAGCTCGTTCCTGCCGAAGAGCGTCAACTTCGGCGTGCTTCCGGCCGCGATGGCCCTTGGCGCGCTGCTCGGTCAGCTGTTCAGCTTCAGTGCGATCCCCGAGGGCGCCGACACGGGTGTCGGCTTCATCCTGATCCTGATCTTCGGGCTCATCGAGGTCGCCGCGCTCGCCGCCGCGTTCATGTTCGAGGCGGGCCTGCTCAAGCCGCCGGCACCCAAGCAGCCGCAGTACGGGCACCAGCCGCCGCCCGGCGGCATGTACCCGCCCTCCAACCAGTTCCCCGCCCAGCAGCAGCCGGGTCAGTACCCGCCGCAGCAGCCGGGTGGTCCTCCTGGGCAGGCGACGACGTTCGCGCCGCAGCAGGGTCAGTTCGGGCAGCCGGGTCAGCAGCACCCGGGCACGCCGCCCGGCGGTTACCCGCAGCAGGGCTGAACAAAGATCACTCCAACGGGGGTGGCACCGGGCGACCGGAGCCACCCCCGTTGACGTGCGGTGACTCCGTTCACCTGATGTGGTACCCGGCGGCGAGCCTCACCTGAACGGCCCAGCGTGCGTGCCACAGTGCTGCCATGGCGCCGTCCCGACTCGATCTCGGTGCCGCCGACGACATCGCCGACGACATGGCCGAGGGCATCGCCGACGACACCGCCGCGGCCGTCCCGACGTTCACCCGCTTCCGCGTCCTGACCTTCGCCGCGCTCGGCTCGCTCGTCACCGGCTATGCCGCGGTCGCCGCACTGCTCGCGCTGGTCACCGCGATCGCGCCGCTCACCCGGTTCTCCACGTCCGGCGTCGTGGTCGCGGCGCTGCCCGCCTGGCTCGCCGCGCACCAGGTGCCGATCGCCATCGGCGGGCTGGAGCTCGGCATGCTGCCGCTGCTGCCGACGATCGGCCTGGTCCTGATCGTCGCCAAGGCCGCGTCCGGCGCGGCCGAGCGGCTTGGCCTGGTCGGGCCGTGGCAGGCCGGGCAGGTGGTGACCGCGATCGCGGTCGCGCACGGCGGCTGCGGGCTGGCCATCGCGCTCGCGGTGTCCGACGGGCAGCTGTCGGTCGACCCGCTGGCCGCGTTCTACTACCCGGCGCTGATCGCCGCGCTCGCCGCGACCGCTGGCGTGGTCCGGCGCTGCGGGCTGCTCGACCTGCTGGCCGAGCGCGCGGATCCGGTGGCGCTGCGCGGTTTGCGGGTCGGGCTGATCGCGGTACTTGTGCTGCTCGCGGCGGGCGGGGCGGTGCTGACGTTCGCGCTGGCGACCTCCGTGCCGACCATGCGGGAGCTGTTCGCCAACTTCGCGCCGGGGTTCGGCAACGGCCTCGGCATGTTCCTGCTGTCGGCGGCGTACGTGCCCAACGCGGTGATCGCGGCGACCGGGTTCATCGCCGGGCCGGGCTTCTCGATGGGCATCGTGTCGGTGTCACCGCTGGAGTTCAGCGGTGGTCCGGTGCCCGGCCTGCCGCTGCTGGCCGCGCTGCCCGAGCAGCAGGCCGCGTGGTGGCCGCTGCTCTTCCTGCTGCCGCTGGGGATCGGCGTGCTCGTCGGCCGGTGGCTGCGGGACGCGGCGCCGGACCCGTTCGCCCGGGTGCGGGCCGCCGCCGTCGCCGGCGGAGTGGTGGCGCTCGCGTTCGTGGTGCTCGCCGGCAGCGCGGGCGGCCGGGTCGGGATGGGTCCGTACGACCCGGTGAGCATGAGGGCCGCCGCGGTGTCGATGGTGCTGGCGTTGTGGATCGGCGTGCCGGCCGCGATCACCGCGTGGTTCGCCGGCCCGCACCCGAGGCACGAGGACCCCGGCCTGCTCGGCCCGGAGCTGGACGACCAGTCCGACGAGTCCGAACCGGATGCCGAGGAGGCCGAGTCGGCGCAGTCGGTCGAGGACGAGGAGCCGGACCCGGCGAAGGTCGACTAGCTCGTCAGCAGCGCCCGCATGTCCTCGGCGATCGACGGCAGCGGCCCGGAGTTGCCGATCGACGCGAACCAGTCCCACAGCTCGATCGCGTGGTAGAGCCGGTACAGCGCGATCCGCGCGGGCTCGTCGGCCGGCAGCGACCCGTAGCCCTCGAGGAGCCCGGCGCGCTTGACCGGCGACCGGTCGAGGTCGTACTGCAACGTCTTCGCCAGGTCGACCATCGGGTCCGCGGCGATCATGTTCTCCACGTCGACGAACCCGGTCACCGTCCCGGTCTCGTCGACCAGCACGTTGCCCTCGTGTAGGTCGTTGTGGCACAACACGGCGCCGGATCTGGTGCAGCGCGGCGAGGAGCTCGCCCATCCGCCGGTAGGCACCCCGCAGCGCCGCGGGGTCGAGGGTGACCTCGGACAGCGGCCGGCCGGGCACCAGGGTCAGCACGGTGACCGCCTGCTCGGGGTCCACGCGCACGACCCGGGGCGCCGGCCCGACGCCGTGCTCGGCCAGCAGCGCGTAGACGTGCACCTCCTTGGCCTGCTTCCAGCGCCACTCGTCGGCGTACCGCTTGACGATCAGCGGGTCGGCGCCGGCCAGCCGGACCTCGTGCACGGTGCTCAGCTGCCCGCCTGAGCGCGGCACGACCTCGGTGACCACGGCGTCCGGCGGCAGCACGGCCGCCAGTGACGGGGAGAGCACGCGGCGGAACGTAGCGCGCACCCGGCGGGCCGGGCGAGCGCTTTTCGGCTGGCCGCCTAAGCTGCGGGTATGCGCTCATCCGCCGTAACGGGGAGTCGACGCTGATCGGCTCCGCCCCGGTGAGACCGGACGTCCCGGCGCGGGTCGTCGTGCTCGTCTCCGGTTCCGGCACCCTGCTGCAGGCCGTGCTCGACGCGAGCGTGGACCCCGACTACCCCGTGCGCGTGGTGGCCGTCGGCGCCGACCGGCTGGGCATCGAGGGGCTCGCACGCGCGCAGCGGGCCGGGATCCCGGCGTTCGTGACCCGGCTCGGCGAGCATCCCGACCGGGCGGCGTGGGACAAGGCGCTGACCGAGGCTGTGACCGCGCACGAGCCGGACCTGGTGGTGTCGGCCGGTTTCATGAAGATCCTCGGCCCGACCTTCCTCGAGCGGTTCGCCGGCCGGGTGGTCAACACCCATCCCGCGCTGCTGCCGGCATTTCCCGGCGCGCACGCGGTGGCCGACGCGGTGGCGCACGGCGTCAAGGTGACCGGGTGCACCGTGCACCTGGTCGACGCCGGGGTGGACACCGGGCCGATCGTGGCTCAGCAGGCGGTGACCGTGGCGCCGGACGAGGACGTCGACACGCTGCACGAGCGGATCAAGGTGGTGGAGCGTCGCCTGCTGGTCGACGTGGTCGCGCTGATGGCCCGGGAGGGCTACACGGTGCACGGACGAAAGGTGAGCATCCCGTGACTGACGAGCGGCGCCCGGTTCGCCGGGCCCTCATCGGGGTTTCGGACA
>DATMDS010000140.1:0-9119 GCA_035557575.1 Pseudonocardia sp.
GTCCTTGAAGTACAGGACCTCCTTGTCCCCGTTGGCGTAGGTGACCTCGAGGAACCGGTTGTCGTCGGTCTCGGCGTACATCCGCTCGACGACCCGCTCGATCATGCCCTCGAGGCACGCAGCGCGGTTGCCGCCGAACTCGGCGATGTCGTCGGTGTGGATCGGCAGCGTCTTGGTCAGGTACTTGGAGAAGATGTCCTGCGCCGCCTCCGCGTCCGGACGCTCGATCTTGATCTTGACGTCGAGCCGGCCCGGCCGCAGGATCGCGGGGTCGATCATGTCCTCGCGGTTGGAGGCGCCGATCACGATGACGTTCTCCAGCCCCTCCACGCCGTCGATCTCGGCGAGCAGCTGGGGCACGATCGTGGTCTCGACATCGGACGAGACCCCGGACCCGCGGGTCCGGAAGATCGAGTCCATCTCGTCGAAGAAGACGATCACCGGGGTGCCGGCCGAGGCCTTCTCCCGGGCCCGCTGGAAGATCAGCCGAATGTGCCGCTCGGTCTCCCCGACGAACTTGTTGAGCAGCTCCGGGCCCTTGATGTTGAGGAAGAACGCGCGTCCCTCGTCGGGGTTGTCGCCCCGGACGGCGGCCACCTTCTTGGCCAGGGAGTTGGCCACCGCCTTGGCGATGAGCGTCTTGCCACAGCCGGGCGGGCCGTAGAGCAGCACGCCCTTGGGCGGGCGCAGCTCGTACTCCCGGAACAGCTCGGCGTGCAGGAAGGGCAGCTCCACCGCGTCGCGGATCTGCTCGATCTGCCGGAACAGGCCGCCGATGTCGGAGTAGTCGACGTCGGGCACCTCCTCCAGCACCAGGTCCTCGACCTCGGCCTTGGGCACCCGCTCGTAGGCGTAGCCGGCCTTGGTGTCGACCAGCAGCGAGTCACCCGGCTTGAGCGGGACGGCCTCGGGGTTGTCCGGGCCGGGGATCAGCGGCGCGGCCAGCCAGACCACTCGCTCCTCGTCGGCGTGGCCGACCACCAGGGCACGCCCGGCCAGCCCGTCGGGCGTCGGGTCGGAGAGCACCTCGCGCAGCCCGCAGACCTCGCCGACCCGCTCGTACTCGCCCGCCTCGACCACGGTGAGGGCCTCGTTGAGCCGCACCGTCTGGCCGCTGTGCAGCTCGTCGGTGGCCACCGCGGGCGACACCGCGACCCGCATCCGGCGGCCGGAGGTGAACACGTCCACCGTCTCGTCAGGGAAGCGGGCCAGGTAGACCCCGTAGCCGCTGGGCGGCTGGGCCAGCCGGTCGACCTCCTCGCGCAGCGCGACCAGCTGCCCGCGGGCTTCCTTCAGCGTCTCGGTGAGCTTCTCGTTGCGCGCGGAGAGCTGCGCGAGCCGGCTGGCCGACTCGGCGAGCCGCTGCTCGAGAACGCGGGCGTGCCGGGGTGATTCGGTGAGCTTGCGCCGCAGGAGGGCGACCTCTTCCTCGAGGAAGCGGATCTGCGCGGCGGCCTCGGCGGGGCTGTACTCCCCGCCACCACCCTGTTCACGCCTGCCGGGACCGTCATAGGGGTTCACGGCATCCTCCCTCCGTGTTCCGTCTACATACGGTACCTGGACACCACCCCTGCGGCGGTGCGGCGAAGCGGTGATCCGTCACTCAGCCGTCCGCACCTTGACGGCGAGCTGACCTCTGCGGTCGGTGACGACCGCGAGTGACCGCGGGACCGGCCGGCTCATCGCCCGGTCGGGCGGCGCTGCGGTCGTGGCGGAACGACACCGTCGGCCAGCCGGCGGGCGGTCACCAGGAATGCCGTGTGCCCCTGCATGCGATGGTCGGGACGGACCGCCAGCCCGACCACGTGCCAGGCTCTGACCAGGCATTCCCAGGCCTGCGGCTCGGTCCAGCACTGCTGCGAGCGGAGGTCCTCGACCAGCCGCGAGAGCTGGGTGGTGGTGGCCACGTAGCCGACCAGAACCCCGCCCGGGATCAGCGCGGCGGCTACGGTCGGTAGCTGTTCCCACGGCGCCAGCATGTCCAGAACGACCCGATCGACCGGCTCACCGGCGCCGTCGTGAGTATGAACGTCAGCGACTTTCAAGGTCCAGTTGAGTGGCCGTTCGCCGAAGAAGCCACACACGTTGCGCTCGGCGTGCTCGGCGTGGTCGGCGCGCACCTCGTAGGACAGCACCCGCCCCTGCGGCCCGACCGCCTGCAGCAGCGAGCAGCTCAGCGCGCCGGAACCGGCGCCGGCCTCGAGCACCCGGGCGCCCGGGAAGATGTCGCCCCACATCAGGATCTGCGCGGCGTCCTTCGGATAGATCACCTGCGCGCCACGCGGCATGGACAGCACGTAGTCGGCCAGCCGCGGACGCAGCGCGAGGTACGGCGTACCGGTCGGCGACACCACGACGCTGCCCTCCGGCCGGCCGATCAGCTCGTCGTGGGCGAGCCCGCCGCGATGGGTGTGGTACTGCCCGCCCGCGGTCAGGGTCAGCGTGTAGTGCCGACCCTTCGGGTCGGTCAGCTGCACCCGGTCGCCGGCCCGGAACGGGCCGCCGCGGGCCGCCGCGGCGACACCGGTCGGCCGGTCGACGGCGGGGCAGGGATCGGGCACGGGAACAGACGGTATCGACCCGTCACCCGGAGCCGTCACCCGGAGCGCGGCCGCGCGGTCGGCATCGCTAGTTCACGACCAGCAGCCACCGGCCGTCGGCCCGGTGCATCGTGGTCCGGGCCGGGCGCTGCTCGCCGTCGAGCTGGGCGGACCAGTCGATCGTCGCGGTGTCCCCGTCCACCGCCACCTTCTGGATCTGCACGCTGTTGTGCACCCCGTCCGCGGCGGCCGCGGCCCCCTCCTCGGAGTAGATGGCGGTGAACGCGTCCTCGCAGTCCGCGGCGTCGATCCCCTGGGTGCGCACGCTGGCCAGCAGCTTGTCGGTGGCCTCCGGCGAGTTGTAGGCGCAGGCGGTGCGGAAGTCGCGGGCCACCAGCGCGGAGTGGTAGCCGCGGAAGGCCTTCTCGACCGTGGTCTCGGCCGGCTCGCCGCACCCGGCCGCGACCGTGACCACGGCCACCGCGGCCAGCACCGCGCGCATCCTGCTCATCGGCGACAACCTACGCCGGACCGGCCCGGGCCTCGGCGCGCAGGTCGGGAACTGTCGGGGGGCTCCCCTACGCTGCGCATCGTGATGGTCGTCCCCGGATCCGACGCCGGCGTGCGCACCGTCGGCGTGTCTCCGGTCGCCGACGGCGATCCCGAGGCGCCCGCGCGGCGGCGCCCGGCCCTGTCGCCGTCCCGGGCGGGGGACTTCAAGCAGTGCCCCCTGCTGTACCGGTTCCGGGCGATCGACCGGCTGCCGGAGCGGCCGAGCCGGGCCCAGGTCCGGGGCACGCTGGTGCATGCCGTGCTCGAGCGACTCTACGAGCTGCCGGCGGTCGAACGGGTGCCGGCGGCGGCCCGGGCCCTGCTGCAGCCGGCCTGGGCGGAGCTCTGCGCGGCCGAGCCGGAGCTGCCCGGGCAGCTGTTCGACGGTCCCGACGACCCGGAGCTGCAGGCCTGGCTGGAGTCGGCCGGGCCGCTGCTGGACGCCTACTTCGAGCTGGAGGATCCGCGGCGGCTGGAGCCGGCCGCGCGCGAGCTGCTGATCGAGACCGAGCTCGAATCGGGGCTGCTGCTGCGCGGCTACATCGACCGGCTCGATGTCGCCCCCGACGGCCAGCTACGGGTGATCGACTACAAGACCGGGGCCGCCCCCCGGCAGGTGGCCGAGGTACGGGCGCTGTTCCAGATGAAGTTCTACGCGCTGGCACTGCTGCAGCTGCGCGGCGTCGTGCCCACCCAGCTGCGGCTGCTCTACCTGGCCGACGGCGAGTCGCTCACCTACGAGCCCGACGAGGCCGAGCTGCGGCGCTTCGAGCGCACCCTGGACGCGATCTGGCTGGCCATCCTGCGGGCCGGGCGCGACGGGGACTTCCGGCCCAGCCCGAGCCGGATGTGCGAGTGGTGCAGCCACCGGGCCGTGTGCCCGGCCTGGGACGGGGTGCCGCCGGAGTACCCGGGGTGGCCACGGGACCCGGCCGCCGCCAGCGCCACCGAGACGCCACTCGACCGGGCCGACTGAGCGCGACCGGGCCGGCCGGGGGTGACGTGCCCGCCCGCCTCGGTGCGCCGGGCCCGGCCGGCACCGGGCAGGATCGCGGCATGCCCGACGCCACCCCGCTGGAGCCGTACTACCTCCCCCTCGACGGCCTCGACGGGGAACGGTTCCACGCCACGTTCTCCACCACCGGCCCGTGGTTCGCCGACGCCCAACACGCCGGGCCGCCGTCGGCGCTGCTGATCCGGGCACTGGAGCGCTGCGACCCGCGCCCGGACACGCAGCTGGGCCGGATCACCATCGAGGTGATCGGCCCGGTCCCGGCGGGAGACGTGCGGGTCCGGGCGGTCGTCGAGCGGCCGGGGCGTGCGGTCGAGCTGCTGGCCGCCGAACTGCTGGTGGGCGAGCGGGCGGTGCTGCGGGCCCGGGCCTGGCGGATCGTCGTCGGCGACACGGCTGCCGTCGCGCTCGGGGCCGCCGACCCGCTGCCCGGGCCGGACACGGTGACCGCCCGCCCGGAGCGTCCGACGGGCTGGCTGCCCGGGTTCCTGGACACCGTGGAGTGGCGCTGGCTGCGCGGCTGGCTCGCCGAACCGGGCCCGGGCACGGTGTGGGGCCGGCAGCGGGTGCCGCTGGTGGCCGGGGAGGAGCCCAGCCCGCTGCAACGGCTGGCCGTGGTGGCCGACTCCGGCAACGGTGCGGCCTCCCCGCTCGACCTGCGCGCCTGGCTGTTCGTCAACACCGAGCTCACCCTGCACCTGCACCGGCCGCCGCGTGGCGAGTGGATCGCGGTCGACGCCCGCACGGTGGTCGGGCCGACCGGGCTGGGCACGGTGTCCGGGGTCCTGTTCGACGCCGACGGGCACGTCGGGCGGTCCGCGCAGGAGCTGATCGTGCGGCCCCGCTGAGGCCGCCGCGTCAGGTGACCGTGCGCCCGTCGACCACCCGGCAGGAGCGGATCTCCGAGGTCAGGATGGCTCGGCAGCCGCGCTCGGCGAGCAGGTCCATCACCTTGTTCGCCGACTGCTTGCGCACCATCGAGCGCACCGCGACCCAGCCCTCCTCGGACAGCGGGGCCACGGTGGGGGCCTGCATGCCCGGCGTGATCCGCTTGGCCTCGTCCAGCACGTCGGTCGGGCAGTCGTAGTCCAGCATCAGGTACTGGCGGGCGTAGACGACGCCGCGCAACCGCTCGGTGAACGTCACCTTGGCCGCCTTGATCTCGGCGGTCTCCTCGCGGTCCGGCCGCGGCTCGCGCTCGATCAGCGTGGCCTCGGACACCGCGATCGGGTCGCCGATGGCCTTCAGGCCGTGCTGGCGCAGCGTGCGGCCCGACGACACCACGTCGGCGATCGCGTCGGCCAGGCCGAGCTGGACCGAGATCTCCACCGCCCCGTCGAGCTTGATGATGTCGGCCCGGATCCGGTTGCGGGCCAGGTGCGCCCTGACCAGTCGCGGGTACGAGGTCGCGATCTTGGTGCCGTCGAGGTCCTTGAGCTCCCACTTCTTGTCGTCGGGCACGGCGAAGCGGAACTTCGACTGCCCGAAGCCGAGCTCGATCACCCGCTTGACCTGGCTGCCGGACTCGTCCATCAGGTCCGCCCCGGTCACCCCGAGGTGCAGGTCACCGGACCCGACGTAGGTGGCGATGTCCTTCGGCCGCAGGTAGAAGAACTCGATCTCGTTCTCCTCGTCCAGCATCGACAGGTCGCGCGCGTCCGATCGTTGCTGGTAGCCGGCCTCCCGCATCATCGTGGCGGCCGGATCGGCCAGGGTCCCCTTGTTGGGGAGGGCGATGCGGAGCATGAGCTCTCCTCGAATGGCGCCGTGCTGGTCGTGCATGGAGCGGAAACATCAGTTATCGAACTACAGGAATTTGTACACGTCTTCCAAACTCAGGCCGCGGCCGAGCATGAGTACCTGAACGCGGTACAGCAGCTGCGAGATCTCCTCGGCCAGCGCGTCGTCCTGCTCGTGTTCGGCGGCGAGCCAGACTTCGCCCGCCTCTTCGAGCACCTTCTTGCCCTGCTCGTGCACGCCGGCGTCCAGTGCGGCCACCGTCCCGGACCCGGCCGGCCGTTCGGTCGCCTTCTCCAGCAGCTCGGCGAACAACCCGTCGAAGGTCTTCACCTCACGTATCCCTCATCCCACAAGTCTCAGGTGTCGTCCACGATCGTTCGCGCCCGGGGTAACGGTCGTGCTGCACCCGGCGCCTTCACTGCGCCGGGTGTAGCACGACGGTGCGGGCACCATTCACCGCGAGCCGCATCGCGCCGCCGAGTGGACCCCTGGCCGGGCTCAGCGGTCACGCGGCGCGGGCGCGTTGCGCCCGAGCGTAGGCCGCCCTCAGGTCGGCCGCGGTCACCCCCACCAGTGACTCCCGCTCGACGCGGCCCGGGCCCGTGGGCACCGGCACCTCGCACGGCACCACCAGCACGGCCGCGCCGGCCCGCTCGGCCGAGTCCGCCCCGGTCGGCGAGTCCTCCACGGCCAGGCACTGCTGCGCGGCCAGCCCGAGCAGGTCGGCGGCCCGCAGGTAGGGGTCCGGCGCCGGCTTGCCGTGCGGGACCTCGTCGCCGCACACGGTGGTCGCGAAGAACTCCCGCCCGATGCCGTCCAGGGCCAGCTCGGTCAGCGCGCGCCCGGTGTTGGTCACCAGGGCCGCCGGCCAGCCGGCGTCCCGCACGGTGTGCAACGCCTCGAGGGCCCCGGGCCGCCACTCCAGCCCGTCGGCGAACAGCGCGCGGGTGCGTCGGCTGAGCAGCTGCTCGGCCTCGGCCATCCGGGCCGGTTCCGGGGCCAGTCCCAGGTCGTCGAACAGGACGACCAGGGTCCGGGGCATGTCCGAGCCGATGATCTCGGTGCGGGCCGCGGTGCTCAGGGTGCCGCCGAGGGCACGCGCGGTGTCCTGCAACGACACCGTCCACACCTTCTCGGAGTCGACCAGCGTGCCGTCCATGTCCCACAGCACCGCGGCCGGGCCTGTCGTCATCATTCGACACTACGTGTCCTGTGAGTGCTGGGCCGTGTTAGAGCACGGCTCGACACTCACGACCCAGGTCCCAGCGATCGCCTGCTGCCCAGTTCCGGGTCGTGAGTGCTGAGCCGTGCTCTAACACGGCTCAGCACTCACAGGTCAGCCCGCGTTGAAGTACTTCGCCTCCGGGTGGTGGGCCACCATCGCGTCGGTGGACTGCTCGGGGTGCAGTTGCAGCTCCTCCGACAACGTCACCCCGATCCGTTCCGGCTGCAACATCTCGACGATCTTCGTGCGGTCGTCCAGGTTCGGGCAGGCGCCGTAGCCGAGCGAGTAGCGGGCACCCCGGTAGCCGAGCTTGAAGTAGTCCTCGACGTCGGCCGGATCCTCCGCGGCCACCACACCACCGGACGGGAACCTCAGCTCCTCCCGGATGCGGCGGTGCCAGAACTCGGCCAGCGCCTCGGTCAGCTGCACACCGAGCCCGTGCACCTCCAGGTAGTCCCGGTAGGCGTCCTTGGCGAACAGCTCGTTCGCGTAGTCGGCGATCGGCTGGCCCATGGTCACCAGGTGCAGCGGCAGCACGTCGACCTCCCCGCGCGCCGTGGCCAGCGCCCGTGGCCGCCAGAAGTCGGCCAGACACAGGTGCCGGTCGCGGCGCTGCCGGGGGAACTCCAGCTCCGCGCGGGCCGGGGCGTCCGGGCGCGGCTCGGTCAGCACGAGCAGCGCATCCCGCTCCGACACCGCCGGGAAGTAGCCGTAGACCACCGCCGCGTGCGCCAGCACGCCCTCGGTGGACAGCCGCTCCAGCCAGTAGCGCATCCGCGGCCGGCCCTCGGTCTCCACCAGCTCCTCGTACGAGGGGCCGGACCCGCCGCGGACGCCGCGCAGCCCCCACTGGCCCAGGAACAGCGCGCGCTCGTCGACCAGCCCGGCGTAGTCGGCCAGCGCGACGCCCTTGATCACCCGGGTGCCCCAGAACGGCGGTGCCGGGATCGGGTTGTCCACCGTGACGTCGGAGCGGGCCGGCAGCGGCCCGGCGGACTCGGCCTCGGCCGCCTTGCGCTTGGCCGCGACCCGCTGCGAGCGCTCGTGCCGGGCCTTCCGCTCGGCGCGCTTCGCCTCCTCGTCCGCATCGACCTCGGGCAGCTCCCCGCGCACCCGGGCCATCGTCGCGTCCATCAGGCGCAGACCCTCGAACGCGTCCCGGGCGTAGTCGACCCGGCCGTGGTAGATCTCGGCCAGATCGTTCTCCACGTAGGAGCGGGTGAGCGCCGCGCCGCCGAGCAGCACCGGGGTGCGCACCTCGCGGGAGTTCATCTCCTGCAGGTTCTCTTTCATGATCACCGTAGACTTGACCAGCAACCCCGACAACCCCACCGCGTCGGCCCGGTGTTCCTGGGCGGCGGACAGGATGGTCGAGATCGGCTGCTTGATGCCCAGGTTGACCACGTTGTAGCCGTTGTTGGTCAGGATGATGTCGACCAGGTTCTTGCCGATGTCGTGCACGTCGCCCTTGACCGTGGCCAGCACGATGGTGCCCTTGCCGGACTCGTCCTCGCGCTCCATGTGCGGCTCGAGGTGGGCCACCGCCGTCTTCATCACCTCGGCGCTGGCCAGCACGAACGGCAGCTGCATCTGCCCGGAACCGAACAGCTCACCGACGGTCTTCATGCCCGACAGCAGCGTGTCGTTGATGATCTCGAGGGCGGGCCGGGACAGCAGCGCCTCCTCCAGGTCCGCCTCCAGGCCCTGCCGCTCGCCGTCGACGATGCGCCGCTCGAGCCGTTCGAACAGCGGCAGCCCGGCCAGCTCCTCGGCCCGGCTGGCCCGCGCCGAGGACGCCGACACGCCTTCGAACAGCTCCATGAAGCGGTTCAGCGGGTCGTAGCCATCGCGGCGCCGGTCGTAGACCAGGTCCAGGGCGACCGAGCGCTGCTCGTCGTCGATCTTGGCCATGGGCAGGATCTTGGCCGCGGAGACGATCGCGGTGCTCAGGCCCGCGTTCACGCACTCGTGCAGGAACACCGAGTTGAGCACCTGCCGGGCGGCCGCGTTCAACCCGAACGAGACGTTGGAGACGCCCAGCGTGGTGTGC
>DATMDS010000141.1:0-8610 GCA_035557575.1 Pseudonocardia sp.
GGGCGGCTGTCGCGGCCAGCACGTGTTCGACCGTGCTCTCGGCGGGCAGGTCGAACTGCTCGGACTCGACACCCGCGGCGGCCCGGGCCGCGGCGAAGTACCGCACGGTCACGGTGGTCACCGTGTGCACGTCGGGCATCCTCGCTCAGCCGCCGATCGCGCTCATCGGCCGGTCCGGCTGCAGGAAGCCGGGGTCGTCGATGCCGTGCCCGGCCAGCTTGCCCCACATCGCGTACCGCCAGGCGTCGGCGATCTCCGCGTCGGTGCAGCCGCCGCGCAGCATCGCGCGCAGGTCGGTCTCGGTGCGGGCGAACAGGCAGGAGCGGACCTGGCCGTCGGCCGTGAGCCGGGTGCGGTCGCAGGCGCCGCAGAACGGCCGGGTCACCGAGGCGATCACGCCGACCACCGCCGGACCGCCGTCCACCAGCCAGCGCTCGGCCGGCGCGCCGCCGCGCTCGGTCGGGTCCGGGGTGAGCGTGAAGGCGGTGCGCAGGGCCTGCAGGATCTCGCCGGCGGTGATCATCTCGGTGCGTTCCCAGCCGTGCTGCGCGTCCAGCGGCATCTGCTCGATGAACCGCTGCTCGTAGCCCTGCTCGACGGCGAAGCGCAGCAGCGGGACGGCCTCGTCGTCGTTCACGCCGCGCAGCAGCACGGTGTTGATCTTGATCGGGTCCAGGCCGGCGGCGCGGGCGGCCGTCAGCCCGCCCAGCACGTCGGACAGCCGGTCGCGTCGGGTAATGGTGGCGAAGCGCTCCGGGCGCAGCGTGTCCATCGAGACGTTCAGCCGGTTCACCCCGGCCGCGGCCAGCGCGTCGGCGCGGCGGGCCAGGCCGATCCCGTTGGTGGTCAGCGAGATGTCCGGGCGTGGGGTCAGGGCGGCGGAGGCGGCGATGACGCCCTCCAGCCCGCGGCGCAGCAGCGGCTCGCCACCGGTGAAGCGCAACTCCTCGATGCCCAGCTCGCGCACCGCGATCGTGATCAGCCGGACCAGCTCGTCGTCGGTGAGCTGCTCGGCGCGGGGCATCCAGTCCAGGCCCTCGGCGGGCATGCAGTACGAGCAGCGCAGGTTGCACCGGTCGGTCAGCGAGATCCGCAGGTCGGTGGCGACCCGGCCGAAGGAGTCGACGAGGCGCGGGTCGGCGGGGCGGGCCGGATCCCGCTGGACAGCCCCGCGGGCCGCGGGTAGGCCGAGCTCGTATGCCGTCACGGTTCCCAGCGTAGCCGTCCGCGCCGATCTTCCGCCGTGCCTCGGAGCTGCGGAAACGCCCCTTCCCGCAAATGCGGTCCAGCTTCTGGGCTGGGGCCGCACCTGCCATCCTTCCCCCCGGCTCCGCGACCCTCGAGTGACGCTCTCGACGTGGCTAGGCTGCGGCGATGTGACCGGAGACGACGAGGACTTCCTGCGCCAGGCCATCGCGCTGGCCGCCACCGCGCGGGCGGCCGGCCAGGCGCCCTACGGATCGCTGCTGGTCGGCCCGGACGGGGCGGTGCTGGCCACCGAGTACAACACGGTGCTGGCCGACCGCGACGTCTCGGCGCACCCGGAGCTGAAGCTGGCCCGCTGGGCGGCCCGCGAGCTGGATCCGCAGGTCGCTGCGGGCACCACGATGTACACCAGCTGCCAGCCGTGCGGCATGTGCACGGGCGCCATCGACCGCAGCGGCCTGGGTCGGGTCGTCTACGCGATGTCGAGCGAGCAGTTCGCCCGGCTCTACCCGGCGTCGAGCTTCCCGTCGGTGTCCCAGGAGGGCCCGGCGCTGCTGGCCGAGACCCGGGCGGTGCTGGACGGGTACGAGAAGTAGTGCCGCCCGGTCAGCCGTGCCGGCCCAGCTCCTGGCGGGCGACGGTGCGCAGGTGCACCTCGTCGGGGCCGTCGGCCAGCCGCAGGATTCGCGCCCAGGCGTAGAAGTAGGCCAGCGGGAAGTCGTCGCTCACCCCGCCGCCGCCGTGGATCTGGATCGCCCGGTCCATCACGGCGCAGGCCATCCGCGGGCAGATCACCTTGATCGCGGCGATCTCGGTGGCCGCGCCCCTGGCCCCGAACCGGTCGATCATCCAGGCCGTCTTGAGCACCAGCAGCCGGGCCTGCTCGACCTCCATCCGGGACTGCGCGATCTGCTCGCGCACCACGCCCTGCTCGGCCAGCGGGCGGCCGAACGCGACCCGGCTCTGCGCGCGCCGGACCATCGCCTCGATGGCCCGCTCGCACATCCCGATCAGCCGCATGCAGTGGTGGATCCGCCCCGGGCCGAGCCGGGCCTGGGCGATGGCGAACCCGCCGCCCTCCTCGCCGAGCAGGTTGGCGACCGGCACCCGCACGTCGTGCAGCTCCAGCTCGGAATGCCCATGCTGGTCCTGGTAGCCGAACACCGGCAGATGGCGCTTGATCTCCAGGCCGGGGGTGTCCCGCGGGACCAGCACCATCGACTGCTGGCGGTGGGTGGCGGCCTCCGGGTCGGTCTTGCCCATCACGATGAAGATCGCGCAGCGCTCGTCGGCGCTGCCGGAGATCCACCACTTCTTCCCGGAGATCACGTACTCGTCGCCGTCGCGGCGGATCGAGGTCTGCACGTTGGTGGCGTCGGAGGAGGCCACGTCCGGCTCGGTCATGGCGAACGCCGAGCGGATCTCACCGTCCAGCAGCGGCGCCAGCCACTCGGCCTTCTGCTGGGGAGTGGCGAACAGGTGCAGCGTCTCCATGTTGCCGGTGTCCGGGGCCTGGCAGTTGATCGCCTCCGGCGCGAGGACCGGTGACCAGCCGGACACCTCGGCCACCGGCGCGTAGTCCAGGTTGGACAGTCCGGAGACGCTGGGCAGGAACAGGTTCCACAGCCCGCGCCGGCGCGCCTCGACCTTGAGCTCCTCGACCACCGGCGGCAGGTCCCACTCCTGCGGCGTGCCGCGGCGCTCGGCCCGGAACGCCTCGTAGGGCGCCTCCGCCGGGAGCACCTTCTCCTCGAGGAAGGCGCGCATGCGCTTGGTGTAGTCGGCCGCGGCGGCGCTCGGTTCGAAGTCCACGATCCGCAGCCAACCACGCTCCGGCCGTGAGTGCGTAGCCGTGTTAGAACACGGCTACGCACTCACAGGCCACGAAGTGGCGTCTCCCGCACCCGCGGACCTAGACTCCCCATTTGTGCCGCACTTCAGGATTGCCGACGCCGCCCGTCTGCTCGGGGTCAGCGATGACACGGTGCGCCGCTGGGTCGACGCTGGGTCGTTGCCGGTGCAGCCGGACGCGTCCAACCGCAAGGTCATCGAGGGCGCGGCGCTGGCCGCGTTCGCCCGCGACCACGCCAACGCCGCCCCCGATCCGTCCGACGTGCGGCGCTCGGCGCGCAACCGGATGGTCGGGCTGGTCACCTCGGTGCTCGCCGACACCGTGATGGCCCAGGTGGAGATGCAGTGCGGGCCGCACCGGGTGGTCTCGTTGATGTCCGCCGAAGCCGTCCGCGACCTCGGGCTGGAGCCGGGCGTGCTGGCCGTGGCCGTGATCAAGTCGACGAATGTCGTCGTGGAGACCCCCG
Source organism: Pseudonocardia sp. (assembly GCA_035557575.1). Classification (GTDB taxonomy): domain Bacteria; phylum Actinomycetota; class Actinomycetes; order Mycobacteriales; family Pseudonocardiaceae; genus Pseudonocardia. The sequence goes on from DATMDS010000141.1 coordinate 3,525, forward strand.
GAGGGAACGCGTGAGATTCCGACTGGCTGCAGCGGCGGTCGGGCTGGCCCTGATGGTCGCCGGTTGCGGCGGCGGGTCCGACCCGTCCGCGGCGGCGACCGGCCCCGCTCCGGAACCGCAGGAACTGACGGTGTTCGCCGCGGCCTCGCTCAGCGAGACGTTCACCGCGCTGGGCAAGCGGTTCGAGACCGACAACCCGGGCGTGACCGTGAGGTTCAACTTCGCCGGCTCCTCGGACCTGGCCCAGCAGATCGTCAACGGTGCGCCGGCCGACGTGTTCGCCGCGGCCAACGAGGCCACCATGGCGACGGTCACCGAGGGTGGGGTGGCGGCCGGCGAGCCGGTCGTCTTCGCGAGGAACGTGCTGCAGATCGCCACCGCCCCGGGCAACCCGAAGGGCATCGCGGCCTTCGCCGACCTGGCCAGGCCCGAGCTCAAGGTCGTGGTCTGCGCGCCGCAGGTGCCCTGCGGCGCGGCCGCGCAGAAGATCGAGCAGGCCACCGGGGTGACGCTGGCCCCGGTCAGCGAGGAGCCCGACGTCAAATCGACGCTGGGCAAGGTCACCTCGGGGGACGCCGACGCCGGGCTGGTCTACGTGACCGACGTGGCCGCGGCCGGAGCCGGAGTGCAGGGCGTCGACTTCCCGGAGGCCGCACAGGCCAGCACCAACTACCCCATCGTGGTCACCGCGGACGCGCCGCAGCCGGAGCTGGCCGCGAAGTTCCAGCAGCTGGTGACCGGCGAGGTCGGCCGCACGACGCTGGAGGCCGCCGGTTTCGGCGCCCCGTGACGCCACCGTTCCCGGCGCCCGTCGCGCCCTCGGTCCCCACCGGCCGACGCCCCAGCCCCGACCGACATCGGTCGGGGGTCGGCTTTCCGCGGCTGCTGTGGGTGCCGGCGGCGCTGGCCTTCGCGCTGATCGCGCTCCCGGTGCTCGGGCTGGGGTTGCGGGCGGACTGGGCGCGGATGCCGGAGCTGCTGACCAGCGACTCCGCGCTGGACGCGCTGCGGCTCTCACTGCAGACCGCGGGGATCTCCACGCTGCTGTGCATCCTGTTCGGCGGCCCGCTGGCCGTGGTGCTGGCCCGCGGCCGGTTGCGGGGACTGCCGGTGCTCCGCTCGGTGGTACTGCTGCCGCTGGTGCTGCCGCCCGTGGTGGGCGGGCTGGCCCTGCTGTTCCTGCTCGGCCGCACCGGGCTGCTCGGGCGCGGGCTGGACCTGTGGCTGGGCATCACGATCCCGTTCACCACCGCCGCCGTGGTGCTGGCCCAGACTTTCGTCGCGCTGCCCTTCCTCGTGGTGAGCCTGGAGGGGGCGCTGCGGGTGGCCGGGCAGCGCTACGAGGCGGTGGCCGCCACCCTCGGTGCCTCGCCCGCGCTGGCCTTCCGCCGGGTCACGGTGCCGCTGGTGCTGCCCGGTCTGGTCTCCGGCGCGGTGCTCGCCTTCGCCCGGTGCATGGGGGAGTTCGGCGCCACCATCGCCTTCGCCGGCAGCCTGCAGGGCACCACCCGCACCCTGCCGCTGCTGGTCTACCTGGAGCGCGAATCCGACGTGGACGCCGCGGTGGCGCTGTCGCTGCTGCTGGTCGTGGTGGCCGTGCTGGTGATCGCCGTGGCCCGGCCGCGCACCGTGGCGGACTCCGGGTGACGCCCGGCCTGGACGCGCACGTGCTGGTGCGGCGCGGCTCCTTCACCCTCGACGTGACGCTGTCCGCCGAACCCGGCGAGGTGCTGGCCGTGCTCGGGCCGAACGGCGCCGGCAAGTCGACCCTGCTCGACGTGCTGGCCGGGCTGCTGCGCCCGGACGGCGGGCACGTCCGTATCGGCGACCGGGTGGTGACCGACCGCGGCGTGCACGTGCCGCCGCACCGCCGCGGGGTCGGGCTGCTCGCCCAGCAGGCGCTGCTGTTCCCGCACCTGTCCGTGCTGCGCAACGTGGCGTTCGGGCCGCAGGCCCAGGGCAGCCCGCGCCGCGACGCCGAGGTGCGGGCGCGCGAGCTGCTGGCCGCGGTGGACGCCGCGGAGCTGGCCGAGCGCCGCCCGGCGCAGCTGTCCGGCGGGCAGCAGCAGCGGGTGGCGCTGGCCAGGGCGCTGGCCCCGGAGCCCGGGCTGCTGCTGCTCGACGAGCCGCTGGCCGCGCTGGACGTGGACGCCACCCCGGCCATGCGCTCGCTGCTGCGCCGCGTCATCCGGGACGCCAAGCAGACCGCGCTGCTGGTCACCCACTCCGCCCTGGACGCGCTGGTGCTGGCCGACCGGGTGCTGGTGCTGACCGGGGGGCTCGTGGTGGAGCGGGGTGACACCCGGGAGGTGCTGGCCCGCCCGCGCAGCCCGTTCACCGCGCGGATCGCCGGGCTCAACCTGGTCGCGGGGACGGCCTGCCCGGCGGGGGTGTGCACGCCGGACGGGCTGCTGCTGTCCGGCCGCGGCGTGGGGGTGGCACCGGGGGAGCCGGCGGTGGCCGTATTCCCGCCGGCGGCGGTGGCGGTGTTCGTCGCCGAGCCGCACGGCAGCCCGCGCAACGTGCTGCCGGTCCGGCTGGCCGCGATCGAGCCGCGCGGCGACGTGGTGCGGCTGCGGGCGGCGCCGCGGGCCGGCGGGCCGGGCTGGCTCGACGGGCTGGCCGCCGACGTCACCCCGGCCGCGGTGGCGGAACTTGCCGTCGAGCCGGGTGCGGAGCTGTGGTTCGCGGTCAAGGCGACCGAGGTGGGCATCCACGCCGCCGGCAACTGACCGGTTCCCGCCGGACCGATGCACGCTCGAGGTGAACGTCATGGCTGCCGGATTCGCTCCGGACCGCCACCCTGTTCATCTCGGCCGACGCCGCTCGGCCGGCGCCGGGCCCGGGCGAGCTCGGCCACGATCCGCTCCGGCGCCCGGTACACCTCGTACTTCGTGTACCGGTAGATCCGCCACCCATGATCCACCAGCCTGGTGTACCGGCTGATGTCGCGCAGCACCCGCTCCGGGGCCGTGTGCTCCTCGCCCTCGTACTCGATGCCGATGCCGAACTCCGGGTAGGCCAGGTCGAGCCACACCACCGTGCGCCGCTGCTCGTCCTGCACCGGCCACTGCACGCGCGGCCGCGGCAGCCCGCCGTTCATGATCACCAGCCGGAGCCGGGTCTCCATCGGAGATCCGGCGTACGGGCTGGCCGCAGCGAGTACGTCCGGCACCCGGTCGTTGCCGCGAGCTCCGCGGTAATGGACGGCGAAGTGCAGCAGCAGGTCGGGATGGAACCGGTGCGTGTTGGCCAGCCGGTCGACGGCGACCACGGCCTCGACCGGGTCCGGCCGGCGGGCCAGGTCGTAGGCGGTGCGCAGCGGGCTGGTGCACCGGAGGCCCCCCACGTTCACGATCTCGCCGGCGGCCAGCCGGTCGCGGTGCACCCACAGCCCCGGGTGCGGGCGCTGGCCACCGCCCGGCACGGTCACCTCGGCCGGGACGTCCGGGTCGGGCGCGCAGTCCGCTCCGAGCAGCAGCGCGGCCGAGTAGCCCGACAGCACGCCGCGTTCCTCGACCAGCCGGTAGGCCGCGGCCGAGCGCAGCGCCAGATCCGGTGCACCGGTACCGGCCGGGACGTAGACGTCCGGGAACACCCGCACGAACCCGGGCCCGCGCAACCGGGCCCAGCTCACCAGCCCGGCGGCCCGCGCCGACGAGCCCCGCACGGCCACCGGCCACGCGCGGACCTCCGCACTTGCCACCCGTCCAGCATCGCCCGAGCGCCGTCGGCCGCGGGGGCGTTTCGTGGAGTTGGCGGTCGAGGTGAACGTGGTGGCCGGTGGCGCTGCGTTTGACCGCCACCGTGTGCATCTCGCCCGCTACTTGATGACCGCGCCGGCGAGTCGCCGGAGAGGCGGTTGGCCAGGTAGACCGGGAGCACCGAGATCACCACCAGCATCACGGCTGCCACGTTGGCGATCGGGGACTGGTTCGGCCGGAACAGGTTCTGGAAGATCCACAGGGGCAGCGTCTGCAGGCCGGGGCCGGCGGTGAACGTGGTCACGATGGTCTCGTCGAAGCTCAGCGCGAAGGCCAGCAGCGCACCGGCCAGCAGTGCCCCCGCAGCGCCGGGAAGGTGATCAACCGCCAGGTGGTCCACGGGGTGGCGCCGAGGTCGGTCGAGGCCTCCTCGGTGGTGCCGGACATCCGGCGCAGCCGGGTCGAGGCGTTGTTCACCACGATCACGATGCAGACGGTGGCGTGCCCGACGACCAGGGTGAAGAACGTCAGCCCGCCCAGGCCTGGGTGAACAGTGTGTTCAGCGCGATGCCGGTGACGATGCCGGGCAGCGCGATCGGCAGCAACACCAGCAGGCTGACCGCGTCCCGGCCGAAGAACGAGTGGCGCACCAGTGCCATCGAGGCCAGCGTGCCGAGCACCACGGCGATCTCGGTCGCGGCCAGCGCCACCTGCAGCGAGGTCACCACCGCGGCGCGCACCCCGTCGTTGGTCGCGGCGGCCTGCCACCAGCGCCGCGTGAACCCCGGGCGGCGGTCGGGGCGCGCTCGGCCATCGCGTCCAGCCGCACCGTAGCCAGTGCTTCGAGGGCCCGCTCGCGGCGCTCGGTCGACGCCGGCGATGCGCAGCGGGTAATCCACGTTACGCGGCACGGACAGGTGCGGGAACAGCGCGTAGTCCTGGAACACGGTGTGCACGTCGCGGTCGAACGGGGCGACCCGTCGCGGCCGCGCAGCGCGACGGTGCCGGCGCTCGGCTGCTCGAAGCCGGCGATCAGCCGCAGCACCGTCGTCTTGCCCGAGCCGGACGGCCCGAGCAGCGTGACGAACTCGCCCTCGGCGATGTCCAGGTCGAGGTCGCGCACCGCCACCACGCCACCGGGGAACTCCTTGCGCAGCCCGCGCAGCGAGATCGCCGGGGTCGCGGTCGAGTCGGGCGCACCGGGGGCGGCGTCGGTCGGGGAGGCCCGGACGACGGGCGGCACGCGCACCTCCAGGGCTGGCCGGACCGGCGACCGGTCGCGCGTTGATGGATCAGCGAAAGCTAGGGCGCACCGGTTGCGCGGTCAACGGCCCGACGGGCGCGGCACGATCATCGTTGCCATGTTGAATCCCCCGGTGCCG
>DATMDS010000142.1:0-48044 GCA_035557575.1 Pseudonocardia sp.
CGAACGGCACTGTCGTACGAACCTATCGTGCGAAAGTGCCGTTCGTTCAGAGCGAGGGGGGCTGGGGCGGCGGGGGCGGGGGCTGGGGCGGTCATGAGGCGGGCTGGCCGTCGTAGCCGGAGACCAGGGCGACCACGGCCGCGTCCACCGACGCCACCCCGCACGCAGCGGCGGCGGCTTCGTCGGTGGCCAGCAGCACGGTCATCCCGGCCGCGGTGTCCAGCAGGTCCACCGCCACGTGCCGGGCGCCGGACTCGTTGTCGCGGACCAGCACCAGCCGGCGCCCGTCCAGCCCGGTGTGCTGGCGCTCCGACCACACCCGACCGACGACCTCGCCCAGGATCACGTCGCCGCCTCGATCGCCCGGGCCAACCGCTCCGCGGTGCCGTTGGCGAGCAGCGCGGCCGACTCCCCGTGCGGCTTCGGGTACACCTGGGCGGCGCGCAGCTCGCCGTACTCCTCGACCGCCTTGGACCCGGCGGCGACGGCCTGCCGGACCGCCGCGAGTGACCCGCGCACGGCCGCGGCGAGATACCCGCTGCTGATCCGCTCCACGGCGATGGTCTGCACGTCGGCGGTCTTCATCATCGCCTCGATGCCGGCGGTCAGCGCGACGACGCCGCGGGTCTCGATGATCCCGATCGCGTTCTCGCTCATCGCTCTCCCTCGCTGCAATCGGTCGGCCCATCGGGGAACGTCTCGGCGCGCGGACGCTGTGACACTGATTCGCTCGCCCGCTCGCTCATCTCAGCTCCCCACCAGGGCCAGGTCGTCGGCCAGTGCCGACACCGGGGCGCACGGGCTGGCGAACACGATCGACTTCACGGTGCGCCCGGAGATCGCCCTGGCCACCTCCTCGCCGATCTCCACCGCCTCCTCGACGGTGGCCAGGTCGCCCGTCACCGCGACCGCGACGATGCCGCCGCCGAGCCGGGCCAGCCCGCGCACGCTCACCTCGGTGGCCTTCACCATCGCGTCCACCGCGTCGAAGATCGGCACGAAGCCCTCGGCCTCGATGAACCCCACGGCTGTCGCCATCACGCCCTCCGTCCGTCGGCCGGCCACCAGACGACGGCCGCGCCCGTTCCCCACACCGGCCCGTAGGCCAGCACCTCGCCCGGACCGGTGGCCGCGCCGCTGCCGGTCAGGAACGCGTGCGCCCGGAACTGCGCATCCACCTGCGCGGCCCGCGCGTAGTCGGCGGTCAGCGGTCCGACGTCGTCGCCGGCCCGGATGGCGTCGAGCACCTTGCGGTTCCAGCGGTCGTGCTCGGTGTTCTCGAACCGGTCCTCGGCGGGAGTGATCCAGCGCGGGATGAGCCCGGAGGACAGCCCGCTGACCGCCACCACGGCCACCCGCCGATGGCCGGCCGCGGCCACCCCGGCCCGGGCGACCGCGCCCATGGCCGACGGGTCGGCGTAGAGGTTGCACGACACCATGGCCCAGCGGCCGCGCCCGTCCGGGTCCAGCAGCCGGGACGCGGTGACGGTGCCGGTGTCGATCGGGAAGCCGTCGTAGCGGGTGCGCCGGGCCTGCATGCCGGCCGCGTCGATCGCATCCGCCCAGGCGTGCGCCAGCTCGACGTCGACGGCGAGGTCGTGGGCCAGCCGCCCGTAGTCGTAGCGGTACCAGTTCTCGTCGGTCCGGGTGCCGCGCAGCCGCGCGTCGCACTGCACCTGATGGCCCAGCACGGTGAACCACTGGGTGGAGAGCAGCAGCACCGTGTCCACGTGCAGCGCCCGCAGCCGGTCGCCCACCTCGCGGGTCGCCGCGGCCAGCTCCGTCCAGCTCGGCGCCGGGTCGGCGGCCAGCAGCTGCGGCATCCCCGGCACCAGGGCAGCGGCGACCGCTCGCTCGCTCACTGGGCAACCCACTCGATCACCGCATTGCCGGTGGCGATGACGGTGCCGTAGGCGAGCACGTCGCCGGCGATCGGCGGCCAGCCCATGGCGGCCAGCAGCCAGGTCAGGCTGCCGGCCTTGGTCTCGGACTGGGTGGCCGCGATGTGCTCGGGGATCGCGGCCTGCAGCCGTGCGGTGGGGCCTTCCCGGACGGTCTGCAGGAGCGCCATGTCGCCGGCGTACTGGGCGTGCGAGAACGGGTGTTCGGCCGACATGTCCTCGGGCAGCTCCGGCTCGACGTCCCAGTGCAGGTGCGACAGGGAGTTGGACGCCAGCAGCACCGCGCGCCGCCCGGTCCGCTCGATGGCGCGCGCGGTGGCCGCGCCGAGCGTCTCCATCTCCTCCAGCGACGCGTCGGAGTAGAAGTACGGGTTGTTGTTGGCCGACAGCGACACCACCGGGATGTCCCACCCCGGATTCGCCAGGTGCAGGGCACCGATGGTGGCGTAGTCGACGCGCACGCCGTCCTCGCGCAGCGCGCTGGTGACCAGCCCGGACGCGCCCGCCTCGGCCACGATCGCCTCGGCCAGCTCGACGTCGGTGTGGAAGTCGTAGTGGTAGCGGAACAGGTGCGGGAAGATCGGCTCCACCGAGATGCCGCGCGGGTTCGGTACGCAGTTCACGTGGTGCCCGACCATGGTGATCCAGTGCGGGGCGTGCACCACCAGCACGTCCGGCCGGTGCCGGCGCAACCGGCGGCGTAGTTCCTCGTAACCCCAGCGCAGTACCTCCCAGCCACGGGTCGAGCGCGGCTCGTTCTGCGGTGGGTTCTCCGCGTACACCAGATGCGGCGGGTGCGGGGCGAGGTAGCCGGCGACGATCCCGGAGCGTCGGGCACGGGCGTCGACGCCGTTGTCGACGCCCGGCCGGGGGCGGCGCTGCCCCGACCGGTCACTGCCGGCCGTGACCTGGAACACGCGCGCCATCGCCCCGAGGCTAGGGACGGGTTCGGTCGGCGCCGAGGAAGGTGTCCAGCAGAGCTGGACAACAGTGCGAGGATCACTCGCATGGTCGCTGCGGTCGGCAAAGCGGCCGCGGTGCTGCGCGCGTACGGCCCCGCGGTCGAGGTGCTCTCCACCCGCGCCCTGGCCGCGCGCACCGGGATCCCGCGCAGCACGGTGCACACGCTGGCCCGCACCCTGGCCGTTGAGGGGCTGCTGGAGGAGGTGGCGGGCCGCGGCTACCGACTGGGTCCGCTGCTGGTCGGGCTGGCCGGGCAGATCATTGAGCGGACCGGGCTGGTGGCCGCGGTGGAGGGCGCGCTCGATCCGCTGCTGCGGGTGGCCGGCCAGGAGGTGCACGTGGGTCAGCTGGTCGGCGGCTGGGTGGTGTACCTGCACCGGGAGACCGGCCCGATCCGGCCACCCATGGACAACCGGGTCGGGCTGCGCGCACCGGCCTGGCGGGGCGGCTGCGGCAAGGCCGCGCTGGCCCAGCTGCCGGATGCCGAGGTGGCGGCGCGGGTGCGGCGGGTGTGCCGGGAGGAGTCGATGCCGGTGCCCGACCTGCCCGCGCTGTGCGCGGAGCTGGACGTCGGCCGGCAGCGGGGCTATCTGGTCAGCTCGTCGTTCCAGGCCGGTCGGACGTCGGTGGCTGCGGCGGTGCTGGGCGCCGCCGGCCCGGTGGGCGGGCTGTCGGTGGCCGGGCCCAGCGGCCTGTTCACCGCGGCGGCGGTGCGCCGGATCGGCTCGGACGTCGTCGATGCAGCCGGGCGCGCCGCAGCGCGGCTCCGCCGCCCGTGAGTGCCGAGCCGTGCTAGAACACGGCGCGGCACTCACGACCACTGGTTAGGTCAGCCCGCCCAGAGGGTCAGGCAGAACGGGTGGCCGGCCGGGTCGAGCATGACCCGCCACCGGTCGCCGCCGGGCTGGTGCTCCGGACGGGTGGCGCCGAGCTGTACGCAGGCGGTCTCGGCCGCGGCGATGTCGTCGACCTTGAGGTCGAGGTGGAACTGCTTCTCGCTCTTCTCGTCCGGCCACGGCGGCGGGCTGTAGTGGTCGACCGATCCGAAGCCCAGGGCCGGGCCGGAGTCGCCGGTGATCATGGCGACGCTGTCGTCCTGGTAGGCGATCGTCATGCCGAGCAGCCGGGAGTAGAAGGTGGCCAGCTCGGTCGCGTCGGCGCAGTCGATGGTGACCATGGCCACACTGGCCACGGGTGCGCTCGGTGTCGTCTCGGGCATGCCGGCAACCTAGCGGCGACGGCCCGGGCCGGCTTGCACAAATCCGACGCCGCCTCGGCCGTCCGCTCGGTCGTGAGTGCTGAGCCGTGTTCTAACGCGGCTCGGCACTCACAGGCGGCGGAGCCGCGAGGTGCAGCAGCATCCGCACGTTGCCCAGCGTGTTCGGCTTGACGTGCGCCAGGTCGAGGAACTCGGCCACGCCGGCGTCGTAGGAGCGCAGCATGGCCGCGAACACGTCCGGTTCCACCGGGGTGCCGTCGATCTCCGCGAAGCCGTGCCGGGAGAAGAACTGCTTCTCGAAGGTCAGCACGAACAGCCGGCGCAACCCCAGCTCGCGGGCGCCGTCGATGAGCGCCGCGACCAGCGCGTGCCCCACCCCGCGCCCGACCAGCCGCGGGTGCACGGCCACCGTGCGGATCTCGCCCAGGTCCTCCCACAGCACGTGCAGCGCCCCGCACCCGACCACCTGGCCGTCCGCCTCCGCGACCAGGAACTCCGGCACCGACTCGTACAGCGTCACCAGCTCCTTCGCCAGCAGCACCCGGCCGGCGTACCCGTCGACCAGCTGCTTGATCGACGTCACGTCGGAGGTCCGGGCCCGTCGCACCGTCACCGTTGCCACGGCGGGAGTAGATCACGGCTCCCGGCAGATACCCTGGTCCCCGTGCCAGCGCCCGGATCGCCCGCTCCCGCCACCCGACGGGCCGCCCTGGTCACGCTGGGATGCGCCCGCAACGAGGTCGACTCGGAGGAGCTGGCCGGCCGGCTGGTGGGCAGCGGCTGGGAGCTGGTGGACGCCGACGCGCAGGGCGGTACCGCCCCGGACGTGATCCTGGTCAACACCTGCGGCTTCGTGGAGCAGGCCAAGAAGGACTCCATCGACACACTGCTGGCCGCCTCCGACACCGCCGCCGAGACCGGGGCCAAGGTCGTCGCGGTGGGCTGCCTGGCCGAGCGCTACGGCAAGGAGCTGGCCGAGAGCCTCCCGGAGGCCGACGCGGTGCTGGGCTTCGACGCCTACCCGGAGCTGGCGCAACGGCTGTCGGACGTGCTCGGCGGCCACGCCCCGGAGCCGCACGTGCCGGTGGACCGGCGCACGTTGCTGCCGATCTCCCCGGTGGACCGGCCGGCGGCGGCCGGTGAGGTGCGGATCCCGGGGCACGCCTGGCTGCCGAACCTGGACCGGACCCGGTTGTCCGACGGGCCGGTGGCCAACCTGAAGCTCGCCTCCGGCTGCGACCGCCGGTGCGCGTTCTGCGCGATCCCGTCGTTCCGGGGCTCGTTCCTCTCCCGGCCACCGGACGACGTGGTGGCCGAGGCGGCCTGGCTGGGCATGCACGGGGTCCGCGAGCTGGTGCTGGTCAGCGAGAACTCGACGTCCTACGGCAAGGACCTGCCCGGCGGCACCCGGGCGCTGGTCCGGCTGCTGCCCCGGCTCACCCAGGTGCCCGGGATCGACCGGATCCGGCTGTCCTACCTGCAGCCGGCCGAGATGCGACCGGACCTGCTCGAGGTCATCGCGACCACACCCGGCGTGGCGCCCTACTTCGACCTGTCGTTCCAGCACGCCAGCCCGGCCGTGCTGCGCCGGATGCGCCGCTTCGGCTCCCGGCCCGACTTCCTGGCGCTGTGCGCGCGGATCCGCGAGCTCGCCCCGGAGGCCGGCATCCGCAGCAACGTGATCGTGGGTTTCCCGGGGGAGACCGAGCAGGATCTGGCCGAGCTGGAGGCGTTCCTCACCGACGCCCGGCTCGACGCGATCGGCGTGTTCGGTTACTCCGACGAGGACGGCACCGAGGCCGCGGGCTATCCGGACAAGGTGCCGTCCGACGAGGTCCGGGCTCGGGTGCAGCGGATCACCGAGCTGGTCGACGAGCTGGTCGTGCAGCGGGCCGAGGACCGGATCGGCACCGAGGTGACGGTGCTGGTCGAGGCGGTCGAGGACGAGGACTTCGAGTGCACCGGCCGGGCTGCGCACCAGGCCCCCGAGGTCGACGGCGAGTGCCTGCTCGAACGCGGCTCCGGGCTGGCCGTGGGCGACCTGGTCCGCGCCGTGGTCGTCGACACCGAGGGCGCCGACCTGCTGGTGTCGCCGCGGGAGCTGGTGCCCCGCAGCGGGCTGGCCGGCGCGAGCGCCGGGGTCGGCGGTTGAGCTCGGCGCCGGCGGGGCAGCCGCCGCTGCTCAACATCGCCAACGTGCTGACCGGGGTGCGGCTGCTGCTGGTCCCGGTGTTCCTGGTGGCGCTGTTCACCGAGGGCGGCACCGATACGCAGTGGCGGCTGGTCGCGTTCGGCATCTTCTCCTTCGCCGCGCTCACCGACCGGCTGGACGGCGAGCTGGCCCGCCGCCGCGGTCTGGTGACGGCATTCGGCACGTTCATCGACCCGATCGCGGACAAGGCCCTGACCGGCTCCGCGCTGGTCGGGCTGTCGATGCTGGGCATGGTGCCGTGGTGGGCCACGGTGCTGATCATGGGCCGGGAGCTCGGGGTCACGGTGCTGCGGCTGTGGGTGCTGCGCCACGGCGTGATCCCGGCCAGTCGCGGCGGCAAGGCCAAGACCTTCGTGCAGTCGCTGGCCATCGGGCTCTACCTGCTGCCGCTGCCGGACGCCCTGGTCGCAGTCGGGGTCCTGCGCTGGGTCGTGCTCGCGATCGCCATCGCGCTGACCGTCGGCACCGGGCTGGACTACGTGCTGCGCGGGATGCGGCTGCGGCACGCCACCGCGCCGGCCACGGAGCCGTCCTGACAGGCGTGTTCGCCCTCAGCGGACACGCGGCGCCGACGCGGATCGGCCCGGCGTCGGTACGGTGATCTCACCGGCGTGTCTCACGGGCCGTTCGGTGTCGGAGCGAGGGAGGGCGCATGGCTGTGCTGATGCGGGAGGCGATCGGCGAGAGCCTGCGGCGGGTTCGGACGACGCACCGGCGCACCCTGCGCGACGTCTCGCGGAAGGCCCGGGTCAGCCTCGGGTACCTGTCCGAGGTGGAGCGCGGGCGCAAGGAGCCCTCCAGTGAGCTGCTCGCGGCGATCTGCGAGGCGTTGGACGTCGCCCTGCACGATCTGCTCAGCGAGGCGGCCGAGGTGATGGCGGCCGACGCCGCGATGGAAGCGGCGTTGGCCTCGGCGCGGTCGCGGCGGCCGGTGGGGCTGCGGCACATGGACCTGCAACTGGCCACCGCGGGCGACGGGCTGCCGCTGTCCACGCCGGGTGCGCCGGTGCGCCCGCTGACCCCGGTGACGCCGCAGCCGGTGCCCTCGCGCCCGACCGGGGAGGTCAGGGTCGCGGCCTGATCCTTCCGGGGCCACACCGAGCCGGCTCAGGGTCGGCCGGGCACCGGCCTCCGGATGATCCCCGATATCGTCGGCCCACGGTGGAAGCCGGGCCGGTCCGGTGCCACGATGGAGCTGCGCCCGGCTACCCCAGCCGGACGTTGCTGGGTTCCGGGCGCGTTCCGGGACCGGTTCGTATCGGCAAGCGGTGCAGCACTTCGGAGGGCGGAGCAGATGGCCAACGGTTTCACGAAGGCCTGGAAATACCTGATGGCGTTGTTCTCGTCGAAGGTCGACGAGTACGCCGACCCCAAGGTGCAGATCCAGCAGGCCATTGAGGACGCTCAGCGACAGCACCACGCGCTGTCCCAGCAGGCTGCCGCGGTGATCGGTAACCAGCGGCAGCTGGAGATGAAGCTCAACCGGCAGCTGTCCGAGGTGGAGAAGCTGCAGGCCGCGGCACGCCAGGCGCTGGTGCTGGCCGACCAGGCCCGGGCGTCCGGGGACGAGACGAAGGCCCAGCAGTACGAGCAGTCGGCACAGGCGTTCGCGTCCCAGCTGGTGACCGCCGAGCAGTCGGTCGAGGACATGAAGACCCTGCACGACCAGGCCATTCAGGCCGCCGGCCAGGCCAAGCAGGCCGTCGAGCGGAACTCGATGATGCTGCAGCAGAAGATCGCCGAACGGACGAAGCTGCTCAGCCAGCTCGAGCAGGCGAAGATGCAGGAGCAGGCCGCGAACTCGCTGCGCCAGATGAGCGAGCTGGCGGCACCGGGCAACACCCCGTCGCTGGAGGAGGTCCGGGAGAAGATCGAGCGGCGCTACGCCAACGCGATCGGGTCCGCCGAGCTGGCGCAGAACTCGGTGCAGGGGCGGATGCTCGAGGTCCAGCAGTCGACCATCGACATGGCCGGTTCCAGCCGGCTGGAGCAGATCCGCGCGTCGATCCGCGGGACGCCGGTCGCGGGCGAGGTGACCGCGGGCGACGCGGCGACCGCGCCGGCGCCGGCCCAGCCGCAGCTGAACAAGCAGCAGCAGCCGGGCACGGCCTGACCGGAGCCCTCCGGACCGGGCCCCGATTCCGAACGAACGGCACTGTCGCACGATAGGTTCGTGCGACAGTGCCGTTCGTTCTGCGGGTGCGTGTGCGGGCGGGGCGGGCGGGTGCGAGGCGGCGGGTTGCGGCCGGTCAGGGCGCGCGGCGGGCGGTGGGTCGCGACGGGGGCGGGGCCGGTCCTGACTGGCACTGCGGGCACCAGTAGGCCAGCCGCGCGTAGACGCCGTCACCCTGCTCGGCGGTGCGGATCCGGGTGCCGCAGCGGCGACAGCGCTGGCCGCCGCGCTCGAACACCCAGTGCTGCCGGCCCCGACCCAGCTCGCCGGTGGTGGACTGCTCGGGCCGTTCGGCGTTGCGCAGCAGCAACCGGCGGGACAGTGCGATCACCTCGTCGGGATCGGGGAGGTCACGCACCGGCGTCCATGGGGAGACGCCGAGCAGGAAGCACACCTCGGTCTTGTACAGGTTGCCGACACCGGCCATCACCCGCTGCTCGAGCAGCACCAGGCCCACCTCGTGGTCGGCCCGCAGGATGAACCGGCGTCGCGCCTCGGCCGCGTGCTCGGCGCCCCAGTCCGGGTCGAGCAGGTCCGGGCCCAGATGCCCGACCAGCCGGTCCTCGTCGGTGGTCGGCAGCAGCTCCATGTCGTGCAGCGCGAAGCCGACCGCGACCCGGTCGGTCGTGGCCAGCACGGCCCGGGCCTCGTGGGCCGGCCGCTGCCAGTTCATGCCTGGCCGGTACAGGTGCCAGGAGCCGTCCATGCGGAAGTGGCTGTGCAGGCTGCGCCCGTCGTCGAAACGGGTGAACAGGTGTTTGCCGACCGAGGCGACGTCGAGCACGGTGCGCCCGGCCAGGTCGTGTCCGACCAGACGCGGGTGCCGCAGCTCGCCGCGGACCAGCCGCTGCCCGGACAGGGCCGTCCGCAACCGCCGGCCGGCCAGGTACACGGTGTCGCCCTCGGGCATGACCTGACCGTAGCCGCCGTCGGTGCGCGCCGCGCTGGGCACGCGGGTGGCGGCCCCGCAGGTCACAGGACCACTGCGGGGCCGCTCCGCGGGCCACGGAGGGCTACCGGTCCGGCTCCGCCATCTCGGCCAGCGCCTTGCGGGCTTCGGCCAGCTCGGCCTCCAGCGCCGCGACCCGGGCCGCCCGCTGCTCGCGGGCCGCGCCGATGACCGCGTCGATCGGGCCGGCGATCTCGGAGTGCAGTTCGTGGGCCGCGCGCACCACGGCCGCCGCGGAGACCGGGAGGCCGCGGGTGAGCCAGGTGCTGCCCTGCTTGAGCTCGGCCTGCCACTCGCCGTCGGCGGTGCCGCTGACGGTCAGCATGAGCTCGACCGTGCGCGTGGTGCGGGCCGCGGAGCCCTTCGGACGGCCGCGGCGGCGCGTGCCCGGCTCGGCGGAGTCGCCGTCGACCGCATCCTCGACGGGCGTCATGTCAGCTGTGCTCACGTGCTTCCTTTCGAACGGGGCAGGCGGATAGCGTGATGATAGAACGCATGTTCGACGCGATCGGATCGGGCCGGTCGAACGAGATCGGTGTTGAGGCCCCGACGCGTTAACGCCGCTGCGTTCAGACCGCTGCGTTCAGGCCCGCAGTCGCAGCCCCTTGGGCGTGACCCGGAAGCCGGCCTCGGTGAGCACGTCGGCCAGCTCGGAGCCCAGCGAACCCACCCCGTCGGCCCGCTCCACGGCGAGGCTGCCGAGCCAGCCCTCGTGGACCGCCCCGGCCAGCGCCTGCGCCGCGGCTCCGAGCTCGGCGTGGTCGGTGGTGAACGACAGCAGGGACCGGCCGCCGCGCTCCACGTACAGCGCCGGAGCTCCCTCCACCAGCACCACCAGCGCGCCCGCCTTCCGCCCTGGGCGGTGCTTGGTGTCGCCGATGGTGGCCGGCCAGCCCAGCGCCGCACCGTAGGGCTGGGCCGGGTCGGCCGCGGCGAGCACGACCCGGGACAGGCCGGCCGAGCCGTCGTCCGCGGCGATCGGCGGCAGCGGCTGGTCGGCACGGTCGGCGCCCAACGGTGAGCCGTCGGGCCGGGACATCGCGCGCAGCCGGTCGATCGCACCCGGCACCGCGAACTGCGCCGCACCGAGCCCCTCCACCACGTAGCCGCGCCGCGCCCGCCCCGAGTCCTCCATGGCCCGCAGCACCCGGTACACGGCCGCGAACCCGCCACTGATCCGCTCGGTGCCGAGCGCCCCCCTGGTCAGCACGCCGTGCCGCTCCAACAGCGCCTCGGCCCGGGCATGCGCCCGCCGGGTGGCCTCCGGCTCCCGGGCCACGGCCAGCGCCCAGCGGCCACCGACCGACGGCGGCCCGCCGCGGCTGGGCATCGCGGGTCGGCCGGCACGCAGTTGGGCGTAGCGCCCGCGCGGAACCGAGCGGCGCGGCCGGTGCGCGCCGCTGGGGGAGCGGCCGCCGCCGAGCCGGGCCCGCAGCGGGCCCAGCGTGTCGTTGCTGAGCAGCCCGGCCCACACCAGGTCCCAGATCGCGGCGACCAGAGATTTGTCGTCCGGCGCGGACTCGCCGGTCTCGACGAGCACCCGACCGGCCCGGTCCGCGAGCTCGCGGAAGAACAGCGCGCCACCGGCCTGCGGTGGCAGCGCGGGATCCGGCTGGCCGAGTGCGGCGAGCACGGCGCGGTGCAGCGGGGTGTCCACCGGCTCTGGCTCGGGTTCCGGGAGCAGCAGGTCCGCGACGTCAGCAGGGGCCAGCGCGAGCCAGCCGTCGGAGCCGGCGAGCGGGCCGCACCCGGTCCAGGTGACCTCGCCGGCGGCGGTCAGCTCGTCGAGCAGGGCCGGGGTGTACCCGGGCAACCGGGCCGGCAGGATCAGCGACTCCAGTGCGCTGGCCGGCAACGGAGCCCCAGCGAGCTGCTCGACCACGCCGAGCACGTCCTCCGCGCCGGGAGCGCGGCGCATCCGGCCCCGGCGGGCCCCGGCGGCACCGGTCTGCACCCCCTGCCAGGCCGGCAGGAACCGCCCGAGCGCGCGCTGCTCCACCGGTTCGACCTCGGCCCGCAGCCGTGCCAGCGACGCTCGCCGCAGCCGGCGCAGCACCTCCGCGTCGCAGTACTCGATGCCCTCCCGGCCGCCGGCTCCGTGCGTCGCCGCGCTTCCGCCGGGCGGCCCGACACCCACCGGGCGCAGCTCGCCGCGCACCAGCCGGCCCGTTCCGACCAGCCGGTCCAGCACGCCGGCCACCACAGCCACCCCGAGCCCGAACCGGGCTGCGCACTCGGCGGCCGGGAACGGCCCGTGCGTGCGGGCGTAGCGCAGCACCAGGTCCCCCAAGGGGTCGGGCACCGGCTCGGTGAACGTCTCCGGCACGCCGACCGGCAGCGCCGCGCCGAGCGCGTCGCGCACCCGGCCGGCGTCCTCGATGGACAGCCAACGCTGCTCACCGCCGATCCGGACCCGGATCGCCCGCCGGGCCGCCTGCAGCCCGGTCAACCATTCGGCCTGCACCCCGCGGGCCGCGGCCTCCTCTGTGGTCAGGTCGCCGAGGAAGCGCAGCAGGTCGGCCGCCCCCTCCGCGTCGCGCGCCCGCCGGTCCGGCGCCAGCCGCTGCAGCGACTCCTCGATCTCGGTCAGCACCTCCGGATCGAGCAGCTCGCGGATCGCCTCCGAGCCGAGCAGCTCGGCCAGCAGGGTCGAGTCCAGCGACAGCGCTGCGGCCCGGCGCTCGGCCAGAGGTGCGTCGGCCTCGTACAGGAACATCCCGACGTAGCCGAACAGCAGGCTGCGCGCGAACGGCGAGGGCGCGGGGGTGGCCACCTCGACGACAGCGACGCGGCGCGCGGCGATGTCGCTCATCAGCTCGCGCAGGCCCGGCAGGTCGTAGACGTCCTGCACGCACTCGCGCATCGCCTCCAGCGTGATCGGGAACTGCTCGAAGCGCCCGGCCACCGCCAACAGCTGCGCGGAGCGCTGCCGCTGCTGCCAGAGCGGGCTGCGGCGCCGAGGATCCCGGCGCGGTAGCAGCAGCGCCCGGGCGGCGCACTCGCGGAAGCGGGAGGCGTACAGCGACGAGGAGCCCAGCTCCGCGACCACGATCTGCTCGACCTCGGCCGCGTCGAGCAGCACGTCCTCCGCGGTGGGCACCACCTCGGACCCGGAGTCGTCCACCGCGTCCGGCAGCCGAAGCA
The DNA here is from genome assembly GCA_035557575.1 of Pseudonocardia sp. Lineage (GTDB taxonomy): Bacteria > Actinomycetota > Actinomycetes > Mycobacteriales > Pseudonocardiaceae > Pseudonocardia. Next base: position 12,562 of record DATMDS010000142.1, read on the forward strand.
CGATCCCGTCATCGGCGGCGGAGGCGTGCACCTCGACGCCGCGCCGCTCCCGCATCCGGGCCGCAATGGCCAGCCCCCACGGTCCGTTGACCTGCGAACCGAAGGGGGAGTGCACCACCAGCCGCCAGTCCCCGAGCTCGTCCCGGAACCGCTCGACCATGATCGTCCGGTCGCTCGGCACGTGCCGGGTGGCCTCGCGCTGCTCCCGCAGGTAGGCGAGCAGGTTGTCCACGGCCCACGCATCCAGGCCGGCGGCCACGGCACGTTCCCGGGCGGCCTCGTCGCTCGTCCCGCTCATCTCCCGGACGAACGCCCCGACCGCGCGCCCCAGCTCCAGCGGGCGCCCGACCTGCTCGCCCTTCCAGAACGGCATCCGGGCCGGTTGTCCGGGCGCGGGGGTCACGATCACGCGGTCGTGCGTGATGTCCTCCACGTGCCAGCTGGACGTGCCGAGCAGGAACGTGTCGCCGACCCGCGACTCGTAGACCATCTCCTCGTCCAGCTCGCCGACCCGGGAGCCGCCGCCGTCGGCGCCGCCCGGGGTCATCACGGTGAACAGGCCGCGGTCGGGAATGGTCCCGCCGGAGGTGACCGCGAGCCGCTGGGCGCCGGGCCGGCCGGCCAGCTGGTCGGTGACCCGGTCCCAGGTGATCCGGGCCCGCAGCTCGCCGAACTCCTCGGACGGGTAGCGCCCGGCCAGCATGTCCAGCACCGATCCCAGCGCCGAGTCGGGCAGCGCGGCGAAGGGCGCGGCTCGGCGCACCACGCGGGCCAGATCGTCGAGCGCCCACGGCTCGAGGGCGAGCATGGCCACGATCTGCTGGGCCAGCACATCGAGGGGGTTGCGCGGATACCGCAACGACTCGATCCTGCCCGCGGTCATCCGCTCGGCGACGACCGCGCAGGAGACCAGATCACCCCGGTACTTGGGGAACACCACCCCGGTGGACACCGCGCCGACCTGGTGCCCGGCCCGGCCGACCCGCTGCAACCCCGACGCCACGCTGGGCGGCGCCTCCACCTGCACCACCAGGTCGACCGCGCCCATGTCGATGCCCAGCTCCAGGCTGGAGGTGGCCACCACGCACGGCAGCCGGCCGCCCTTGAGCTCCTCCTCGACCAGCGTGCGCTGCTCGCGCGACATCGACCCGTGGTGAGCCTTGGCCACGGTGGGCGCTGCGGCACCGCCGATGCCGGACTGCCCGATGGCCTCGGCCGGGAACGTGGTGCTGTCCGCTCCGCCTGCGCCCCGCGGGGTGTCCAGCTCCTGCGCCTGCTCGACCTCCTCGGCGGCCAGCTCGTTGAGCCGCGAGGTCAGCCGCTCGGCCAACCGCCGCGAGTTGGCGAACACGATGGTCGAGCGGTGTTCCCGGACCAGCTCCAGCAGCCGCCGCTCCACCGCGGGCCAGATGGAGGGCCGCTGCGCGGTGCCGGCGGCGGACCCGATGACCTCCTCGTCGGAGCTGCCCGGGGCCGGCCGCTCGTCGAGCGCGGCCAAATCCGGCACCGGCACCTCGACGGTGACCTCGATCGTCTTCGGGGTGGGTGGCTGCACCACCTCGACGGGGCGCGCGCCCGCCAGGAAGGTCGACACCTCGTCGAGCGGGCGCACGGTGGCCGACAGCCCGATCCGCTGTGCCGGCCTCTCCAGCAGCTCGTCGAGCCGTTCCAGCGACAGCGCCAGGTGCGCGCCGCGCTTGGTGCCGACCACGGCGTGCACCTCGTCGAGGATCACCGTCTGCACCCCGCGCAGCGACTCGCGGGCTGCCGAGGTGAGGATCAGGAACAGCGACTCGGGCGTCGTGACGAGCACGTCCGGCGGGGTGCGGGCGAACAGCCTGCGCTCGTCGGCCGGGGTGTCCCCGGTCCGGGTGCCCACGGTGATGTCCGGGACCGGCAGCCCCAGCCGGGTGGCGGCCTGCCGGATCCCGGCCAACGGCGAGCGCAGGTTGCGCTGCACGTCCACGGCGAGAGCCTTGAGCGGGGACACGTAGAGCACGCGGCAGCGGTGCTTCGGCTCGTCCGGCGGCGGGCTGGTGGCCAGCCGGTCCAGCGCCCAGAGGAACGCGGCGAGCGTCTTTCCGGAACCGGTCGGCGCGACGACCAGCGCGTGCCGACCGGCCTGTGCGGCGGCCCAGGCGCCCTCCTGGGCGGCCGTGGGCGCGTCGAACGCGCCGCCGAACCAGTCCCGGGTGGCGGCGGAGAAACCCTCGATCGCACTCACGGAAGCCATCATGCGCCGGGGGTCCGACAGTTTTCGCGCCGCCGCCTCGGGGGATGTGGGCGAGCGCGCGAGCCGTAGTTGTTGTCGCCCCACCGGGTTAGGCTGCCAAGTCACGGCCTGGTCACGTTCAGCGTGGCGATCCCGGGGCTGGCTCGGGACAGCGCAGCCGTGGTGAACGTCTGACAAGACCGGCCCACCGTGTCGGGGAAGGGATCTTGAGGATATGAGCGAGCGTGACGTGGTTGTCCTGTCTGCCGTGCGATCCGCGATCGGCAGCTTCGGCGGAGGCCTGTCGGACCAGGAGCCGGCGGACCTGGCCGGCACGGTGATGAAGGAGGCGGTCGCCCGCTCCCAGGCCGACCCGAAGCAGATCAACTATGTGACCGTCGGAAACTGCATCCCGACCGAGGTCCGCTACCCCTACGTGGCGCGGGTGGCGTCGATCCAGGCCGGGCTGCCGATGGACTCGGTGGCGATGGCGGTCAACCGGCTGTGCTCCTCGGGCCTGCAGGCGATCGTCACCACGGCGCAGAACATCCTGCTCGGGGACGCCGAGTTCGGGGTCGGTGGCGGCGTCGAGGTGATGTCCCGCGGGGCCTACCTGTCGCCGGCGATGCGCAGCGGTGCCCGGATGGGCGACACGAAGATGGTCGACGGCATGGTGGCCGCGCTGACCGACCCGTTCGGTGTCGGGCACATGGGCGTCACCGCGGAGAACCTCGCCGAGAAGTGGAACATCACCCGCGAGGAGCAGGACGAGCTGGCCGCGGAGTCGCACCGGCGGGCGGCGGCGGCGATCGACGAAGGGCGGTTCAAGGAGCAGATCGTCCCGATCGTCAAGAAGACCCGCAAGGGCGAGGTCACGGTCGACACCGACGAGCACGTCAAGCCGGGGACGACGGTCGAGAAGCTGGCCGCGATGCGACCGGCGTTCAAGCGCGACGGCGGGACGGTGACCGCGGGCAACGCCTCGGGGATCAACGACGGCGCCGCGTTCCTGGTGCTCGCCGAGGCCGAGGCGGCGAAGGCCGCCGGGGCGAAGCCGATGGCCCGGCTGGTGTCGTACGCCGTCGCGGGCGTGCCCAACGACCTCATGGGCGAGGGCCCGATCCCGGCGACCAAGCTGGCCATGCAGAAGGCCGGCATGACGCTCGACATGCTCGACGTCATCGAGTCCAACGAGGCGTTCGCCGCGCAGGCCATCGCGGTGGCCCGCGGGCTCGAGTTCGACCTCAAGAAGGTCAACCCGAACGGCGGCGCGATCGCGCTCGGCCACCCCATCGGCTGCTCGGGGGCATTCCTGGCCACCAAGGCGATCTACGAGCTGCACCGCATCGGCGGCCGGTACGCCCTGGTCACCATGTGCGTGGGCGGCGGCCAGGGCATCGCGGCCGTCTTCGAGCGGCTCTGAGTGCGACCGGTGCGCCCGGCGGCGGTCAGGTTCGGCAGAACCAGTCGTCGTCGCGGCGCACCGGCTCCCCGCTCGGGGCCCGGAACGGGGTGCGGAAGGTGAACGCGGGCGTCGGGCCGTGCGCCCGCAGCCGCTCGAGCCGCCTGCACGGTGGGGATGCGTTCCTGCCGGTACCCACGGAGCACCCGGTCGGCCTCCCGCATCGGGGACGAACCAGTCCCGGCGCCGCCGGATGACCCCGGTGTGCGCCGGAGCAGACGAACGCCGCCCGAGCCACGGTCAGCGACGCCGGTTGTGCCACCACCAGCGCAGCAGGACCACCAGCGAGGCCACCAGCCCGAGCAGCACCACGATCTGGCCGGTCGGCGTGGACAGCCCGCCCAGATCCTGAGCAACGGAATCGGACATCACGGTACGGACGCTACCGGGAGCGGCGGCTGCGGTAGCGCATCAGGTTCTTGCGCGCCGCCTTCGCGATCCTCTTGTTCGGGTGGTGCGTGCCGATGCCGTCCAGCACCTCCGCGACTCGGGGGTGGTCGAGCCGCCAGAGCTGTTCCAGCAGCTCCAGCACCTGATCGTCCTCGCTGTCCCGGACGAACTCGACCGCCCCCGCCGGCCCGTCGACATCGATCATGGCTGCGGCCACCGCCACCATCCCGGTCAGTGCCCGGTGCGGATCGACCTCGTCCGGGTCCAGCGCTCCGCGGGTGAGCAGCCACGTGGTCACCAGCGGTTCGTGTGGCCCATCGAGGTACGGCTGGGCGGCCGCGTCGGCCCGCTCGCCCAGCACGGTGCCGGCCAGGTCCAACCCGGCCAGCACCGCGGCCGGCTCCTGGTCGTCGGCCACCAGCTCGGCGAGCAGCGCACCGGCCGCGGCGGCCGGGTCGGGTTGGGTGGCGAACCAGGTCGCGAGATCGGCCTCGGCCTCGTCGCGGTCGGCCAGCAGCAGCGCGGCGGCCATGGCGGTGGCGTCGGCGGTGCCCGGATCGGGCCGTGGCACCACCTCGACACCGAGCAGCTCGCCCACCACATCGGCGGCCACCGTGACCCCGGCCGGGGTCAGCGCGACGGCCCTCAGCTCGCCGGAGCCGTCGGGACCGGCATCGTGCAGCACGCCGAGCCCGATCAGCGCCTCGAGCTGCCCGACCACGCCGCCCTCCAGCGGGTCGACGGGGCCGGAGTCCAACGCGACCTGCGCGACCTGGTCGACCATGTCGATCAGTTCCGTCACCGGGACGGTGGGCTCACCGCCGGCGTGGGCGCTGAGCAGCTCGGCGAGCAGCTGCGGCGCAGTGGCGTCCAGGAACTCCCGCTCGTCGTTCGTCCAGCGGCCCGCAGCCGCGGTCAGGCCGTGCGCGACCGCGGCGGTGACGGTGCGCCGGTACGCGTCCGGTTCCGGCAGCGCGGCGAACCCGGGCTCGGCCACCAGCCGTTGGCCGTCCGCGGCGACGGCACCGCAGGCGAGCGCCAGCTGAACCACCCAGCTCAGCGCGGGTAGCTCGCTCATGGACTGCGGCGCCGGCCCGGCCGGCTCGGTGCGGTCGCCCGTCTCCAGCTCGGCGGCGAGGCGGCCGGCGTCGGCGAGCCGAAGGTCGCCGGCGGTGGTGGTCGGCAGGCCGGGCGGAGCGCACTGCTCGGCCAGGCCGCGGACCTGCCGAAAGGTGCGAGCGGCCTGCAACGACTCCAGATGCTCGTCCGCGGACGGCAGCCGCACCGGGCCGATCAGCTGCCGCTGCTCGTCCAGCATCTCCAGTACCTGCTCCGGGTCGGCCCCGGTCAGCCGGCCCAGCTCGGCGAGCAGCCCTTCGGGCGCGCCGCCCCCGCTCAGCAGCGACTTCGCCATCCCGAAGTTGGCCGGGTCGCTCATCTTCTGCTGGAACCGCGGGACGATCCGCTCGCAGTAGCCACGGACCTCAACCGGCGCCTGGCTGGCCGGCGCGAGCAACCCGCTGTGGGCGAGGAAATCGACGAACGCGGCCACCGACAGCGGGATCCGGGCCGCCAGCTTCGGGGGGCTGCTGACCTTGCGTGGGCACCACTCGAGCAGGAACTCCTCGACGTCGGCCACGGTCCAGTGGCCCAGCTCGCCGTCCTGGTAACCGAACTTCCAGTCCAGCAACATCCCGGCGTCGCTCGGGTCGGCCTCGGCCCCGCTGTGCTCCACCCAGGCCGCGAAGTCGTCGGTGAGCGCCGCCCGCCGGCGCTGGAAGGCGGCCTCGTCGTCCGCGGTGAAGCTCATCTGCATCCGCCCACCCTGGCAGGCGATGCCGACGCTCGGCAGGTCGGCCCCGGTGCCTTCGGCCGCTGTATCGCCCGGTGGCTGCGGTGCGATCCACAGGCCGATGGCTGGGACGGTCGTCGTTTCGGCAGGTCAGGCCGGACGCTGCCGCTGCGTGTCCACAGGCTGCTGGCCCGCGCGGCCCCGGTCGTCCCCAGGCCGACGGCGTGTCGTCAACAGGCGATCCACAGGCGGTGGCTTCGCTGCCCGATCAGAGCCAGCGAGGCTCCGCGGTGCCGAATAATGGCGGCGGATCGGGCCAGGTCAGAGAGCGACCGTCGACGGTGCCGGGCGGGGCCGCGAGGGTCAGCCGTCCGTCCGGGGCGTCGACCTCGACCAGGTGGGGCGCCGGGTCGACCTCCTCGACGTCGGTCGCGGCGGCGCGCGGCAACCGCTGCAGCCACGCCGCGGTACCGATCAGCGAGAGCCGCACCAGGTGGCTGCCGCCCTCGCGGCGCTGCCGGGCCAGGGTGAGCAGCGCGGCCGCCGCGGCCAGATAGCCGGTGACGTGGTCCAACGCCTGCGCGGGCAGCGCGCCCGGGGTGCCCGCGCCGCCTTCGGCGACCGCGATCCCGCAGGCCGCCTGCACGAGGCTGTCGAAGCCGCGCCGCCCCGCCCACGGTCCGCGGTACCCCCACGCGGAGAGCGTGACGACCACCAGCCCCGGATGCCGCTGCGCCAGCGCCTCGGGGGCCAGGCCGAAGCGGTCCAGAGCCCCCGGCCGGTACCCGGTGATGACCACGTCGGCCCCGGCCAGCAGCTGCTCCAGCAGGTCCGGGTGCGCGCCCAGGTCCAGCACCGCGCTGCGCTTGCCGGGCAGTGTGTCCCAGTACTGCAACGGGAGCTCGGGGCGGTCGGGTGCGTCGATGCGCAGCACGTCGGCGCCGTGGGCGGCCAGCGTGCGGGTGCCCACGGGGCCGGCGATGACCCGGGTCAGGTCCAGCACCCGAGGACGGCGTGGCCGTCGCGCCGGCGCCGGTCCGAGCAACTGGTACTCGACCAGCGGCGGCGGCGGACCGGCGATCGTCCGCCAACCCGGCTCGGTGCGCACCGCGGCGCCGACCCCGCCCGCCCGGTGCAGCGCGGTCTCCAGCTCGACGGCGTTGCGGCCGGCGATCACGGCCGGCGCGTCGGCCTCCGGGCAGCCCAACACCCGCAGCGCGGCCGCCCGGTGCCACGGGTAGTTGGCGTGCAGCCGCAACCAGCCGTCGACGGTGCGGTGGAAGGCCGACAGCGGATCGAACGGGCTGCCCGGCGAGCGGCCGTCACGGCGCAGGTAGCGCTCGCTGCGCAGCGCCACCGCAAGCCCCCGGGTGTCGAGCTCCACCGCGGCGCCGGTGCCGAGCGTCGCGGCCAGCAGGGCGGCGCCGACCGCGGCCGCCGCCGCCTCGGTGACCGCGAACGTCGAGCGCAGTGTGGTCGGGGGACCGGTCACCCGCAGCCGCGGCAGCTCGTTGGGGCCGCCGTCGAGTGCGGTCCAGACCTGGTTCAGCGCGGCAGCCATGCCGGAAGCCTGCCACCGGCGGCACTACCGTGGCGGGGTGCGAGTGACCTACTTCTGGGAGCTGATGAACGGCGAGTTCGGCGCGGCGCGGGCTGCCTCGGTGTCCCGCGACCACGTGTTCGCCCAGCTCGGGGACCGGACGGTGGTGCAGGCACTGGAACATGGGATCGATCCGCGCGAGGTGTGGAAGGCGGTCTGCGAGGTCTACGACGTGCCGCCGGCCCGCCGCTGACATCGGCCGTGCCGCCGCCGGGCGCGGGATCGTAGCCCGCGGGCGTGTCAGCTTCGCGATCGAACACCTGTTCGCTATCGTGTTGTCCACATCGGGGTCCGGCCGTCCACAGGACGCAGCCGAGCCCGCAGATTGTCGGTGGTTCCCCCTACCGTCGACGGCACCAGATCGAGAACTTCCCAACCCGAGGTGGAGACCGGCGATGACCGCACCCGACCGCGAGAAGGCCCTGGCCCTCGCGCTCGCGCAGATCGAGAAGAACCACGGCAAGGGCTCGGTGATGCGCCTCGGTGACGACACCCGCCCGCCCATCGGGGTCATCCCCACCGGCTCCATCGCGCTCGACGTCGCGCTCGGCGTCGGCGGGCTGCCTCGGGGGCGGATCGTGGAGATCTACGGCCCGGAGTCGAGCGGGAAGACCACGGTCGCCCTGCACGCGGTGGCCAACGCCCAGGCCGCCGGCGGCATCGCCGCGTTCATCGACGCCGAGCACGCGCTCGATCCCGAGTACGCCAAGTCCCTCGGCGTGGACACCGACGGGCTGCTGGTCTCGCAGCCGGACACCGGCGAGCAGGCCCTGGAGATCGCCGACATGCTGATCCGCTCCGGGGCGTTGGACATCATCGTGATCGACTCCGTTGCCGCGCTGGTCCCGCGTGCGGAGATCGAGGGCGAGATGGGTGACAGCCATGTCGGTCTGCAGGCCCGGCTGATGAGCCAGGCCCTGCGGAAGATCACCGGTGCGCTGAGCAACTCGGGCACCACGATGATCTTCATCAACCAGCTCCGGGAGAAGATCGGGATCATGTTCGGGTCCCCGGAGACCACGACCGGCGGCAAGGCGTTGAAGTTCTACGCCTCGGTCCGCCTCGACATCCGCCGGATCGAGACGCTGAAGGACGGCGCCGACATGGTCGGCAACCGGACCCGCGTCAAGGTGGTCAAGAACAAGTGCGCACCACCGTTCAAGCAGGCCGAGTTCGACATCCTGTACGGGGTCGGCATCAGCCGTGAGGGGTCGCTGGTCGACGTGGGCGTGGAGCAGGGCATCGTCCGCAAGTCCGGTGCCTGGTACACCTACGAGGGCGACCAGATGGGCCAGGGCAAGGAGAACGCCCGCAAGTTCCTGCGCGAGAACCCCGACGTGGCCGCCGAGATCGAGAAGCGGATCAAGGAGAAGCTGGGCATCGGCGCCCAGCTCGACGCCGAGGTCGAGCCGCTGCCGGCCCCGGTCGACTTCTGACCGTGGGCCGCGGGGACGATGCCGAGGTCGGCCCCGGTCCGGCTCCGGCTCCGGTCGCTTCCTTCGACGCGATCGCCGGTGCTGAGCCCGGGATGGCCGACGGCGGCGCCGCTCGGATCGCGCTGTTCGACGCCGCGCAGATCGGCACCGCCCGTGCGGCCGTTCCGGTCGCGCGGCTGGGAGAGCCCGGCGCCCGGCGGCCCGGGCCGCGACCGGCTGGTCGAGGCAGTGCCGGTGCGACTGAGGTTCGGCGGGAGGAGGAGCGCGATTCAGCTCCCGAAGTCGAGAGGACGAGCTCGGGATCCGGCTCGCGCCGCGGAGCCGGTCAGGTCCGGGGCAGAGCCGGGCGGCGGCCCGGCCGTGACCGCGCGCCGCAGCCGGACCCGCCGCCCGGCGCCGCGACCGAACCCGACGTCGCAGCGGCCGTGGATCCGCTGTCCGTCGCCCGGTCGATCTGCTTGCGCCTGCTCACCGAGCGGGCCAGGACCCGGCACGAGCTGGCGGTGGCGCTGCGCCGCAAGGACGTCCCGGACGACGCCGTCCAGGCCGTGCTCGAGCGGTTCGGCGAGGTCGGCCTCATCGACGACGCCTCCTTCGCCGAGCAGTGGGTGCACTCCCGGCACACCGGCCGCGGGCTCGGCCGGCGCGCGCTGGCCATGGAGCTGCGCCGGAAGGGTGTGGCCGACGAGCTGGCCGGGGCGGCCCTGGAGAACCTCGACTCGGCCGCCGAAGAGCTCCGCGCCCGCCAGCTCGTCGAGCGCAAGCTGCGGTCGCTGAGCATCGAGGGCGCCGAGCAGCGGGCCGCAGCGGCCCGCCGACTCGCCGGGATGCTCGGGCGCAAGGGCTACTCGGCCGGCATCGCCTACCGGGTGGTCCGCGCCGCGCTGGCCGCCCACGGCGCCGACGCCGACGAGCTCGGCCCGGACGACGGGCTCGACTCGGACCACGGACTCGACCCGGACGCCTCCGGCTGACGGCCGCGATCTCGACAGGGTGACCCGGGCCCGTGGCTGATCGGCTGCGACCCGGCGGCCGACGTGGCGTTGAAGCTGGGACGCCACCGTGTCCCGCCGGCACGCGACGGTGGCGGTGATCGGCGGCGCCGCTGCCGGGGCCGACCGGTGAGCGGCTGTGGCCGCCACACCGACCCGCGCCCGCTGCGCACCGGCGACCTGCTGCACCGCGGCGACACCGTGCTCGCCCTGGCCGGACCGCCCGCGGGCGCGGTCGACCGATGCGCCCGAGGACACGCCCCGAGCGGTGACCGCAGGTCACAGCGCCCCGTCGGCCCGTCCGAGCACCTGCACGTCGCCGGGCAGCTCGTCGGACAGCGCGGCCAGGAAGCTCAGCAGGGTGTCGGTGAACGCGCGCACGGCGTGCGACGGCACCAGGTCCGCCCGCCGGGCCAGGGCCACGGTCCGGTACAGCGGCGGGGTGAGCACGGTGCGCCGCAGCCCGGGTCGGCCGGCGAACACCAGGTCCGGCACCACCGCCACCCCGGTTCCTGCCTCCACGAGCCGCAGCACCGCGTCCATCTCGCCGCCCTGCACCGCGAACCGGGGCGACACCCCGGCGTCGTCGAAGGCCCGCAGGGTGGTCTCCCGCACGTCGTACCCGGTGCGCGGCACGACCAGCGGCCGCCGGGCCAGCTCCCGCACGGTCACCGAGCCCCGGCCGGACAGCGCCCGGTCGTCCGCCGCGGAGGCCACCGACAGTCGTTCGCGCAGCAGCGGGGTGGACTCCAGCGCCGGGTCGATGCCGGTCGTCGGCACGATGACCAGCGCGATGTCCAGCTCGCCGCGCACCAGGGCTCGCACCAACGGCCGCGAGCCGCTCTCCTCCAGCTCCAGCCGCACCTCCGGATGGCGGTCGTGGAACACCCGCAGCACGTCGGCCAGCACGCCCATGCACAGCGACGGGGTGGCCCCGACCCGGACCCGACCCCGGCGCAGCCCGACGATCTCGGCGACCGCGGTGCGGGCGCTGTCCAGGTCGGCCAGCATGCGCCGGGCGAGCGGCAGCAGCGCCGCGCCCGCCGCGGTGAGCGCCGGCCCGTCCCGGGCGCCGCGGTCGACCAGCGTCGCGCCCAGCTCCCGCTCCAGGGCCTTCAGCTGCCGGGACAGCGTCGGCTGGGTCACCCCCACGAGATCGGCAGCCCGCGTGAAGTGGCGCACATCTGCAACCGCGACGAGGTACCTGAGCTGGGTGAACGTCACGTTCATAGCCTACGGGCATCGAATCGTACGAGCTGATGCATTGGACGCAGCACCGCCCGCGGTTCAGGCTGGCTCCATGGTGTCGCACCTCGCGCGGCCGTGCCTCCGACCAGGAGTTACCGCGGCGACGCGAGTCGTATCACCATCGCGACGCAGCGGCGACGGCCCCGGCCGACGAGGCCACCGCCACGGTCGTAGAGTCCGGCGAAATCGTTCCTGACCAGGCGCTGCCGCTGTCCAGCCGGCCGCGCGCCGGCAACCACGAAGACGAGGTTCGACGACGTGTCCTCCACCACAGACGCGTCCGGAGGCCGAGCACAGATCTCGGCCCGGACGCTGCGCACCGATCGGTGGTGGCTGCCGCCACTGCTGACCTTCACCGGACTCACCGCCTGGGTCGCGTACGCGACCGTGCGGGCCTTCATGCAGCAGTGGTACTTCGTCGAGCCCTACAACTACCTGACGCCGTTCTACTCGCCGTGCGTCTCGCTGGGCTGCGTTCCCGAGGCCGCGCACTTCGGCCGGTTCCTGCCGGACCTGCCGTGGCTGCCCTACGCCTCGCTCACGCTGCCGTTCCTGCTGCTGTTCCGGCTGACCTGCTACTACTACCGCAAGGCCTACTACCGGGCGTTCTGGTTGTCGCCGCCGGCCTGCGCGGTGGCCGAGCCGCACGGCCGCTACACCGGCGAGACCCGGTTCCCGCTGCTCGGGCAGAACCTGCACCGCTACTTCTTCTACGCCGCCGTGATCATCTCAGTGATCAACACCTGGGACGCGATCTACGCGTTCGTGCGCACTGACGGTGAGTTCGGGTTCGGCCTGGGCAACATCATCCTGCTGGTCAACGTGGTGGCGCTGTGGGCGTACACGGTGTCCTGCCACTCGTGCCGGAGCCTGATCGGCGGCCGGATCAACAACTTCTCCGCGCACCCGATGCGCTACAAGTACTGGCAGTTCGTGACCAGGCTGAACACCAAGCACATGGAGCTGGCCTGGATCACGCTGGGCACGCTGGCCTTCACCGACTTCTACATCATGGCCGTCGCGGCGGGTTGGATCCCCGAGCTTCGGATCATCAACTGAACGGGGTGAGCACGATGACCAACGAGAACATCGAGCGGCACACCTACGACGTCGTGGTGATCGGCGCCGGGGGAGCCGGCCTGCGCGCGGCGATCGAGGCCCGCGCGCAGGGCAAGCGCACCGCGATCATCTCCAAGTCGCTGTTCGGCAAGGCGCACACGGTGATGGCCGAGGGCGGCTGCGCCGCGGCCATGGGCAACGTGAACTCGAACGACAACTGGCAGGTGCACTACCGCGACACCATGCGCGGCGGCAAGTTCCTGAACAACTGGCGGATGGCCGAGCTGCACGCCAAGGAGGCTCCGGATCGGGTCTGGGAGCTGGAGACCTACGGTGCGCTGTTCGACCGGACGAAGGACGGCCGGATCAGCCAGCGCAACTTCGGTGGCCACACCTACCCGCGGCTGGCCCACGTCGGCGACCGCACCGGGCTGGAGCTGATCCGCACCCTGCAGCAGAAGATCGTTTCGCTGCAGCAGGAGGACTACCGCGACACCGGCGACTACGAGGCCAACATCCGGGTCTTCCACGAGACCACGATCACCGAGCTGTTCACCACCGACGGCCGGATCTCCGGCTGCATCGGTTACTACCGATCCACCGGCGGCTTCGTCCGGTTCGACGCACCGGCGATCGTGCTGGCCACCGGCGGGGTCGGGAAGAGCTACCAGGTGACGTCCAACTCCTGGGAGTACACCGGCGACGGCCACGCGCTCGCACTGCGGGCAGGGGCCACGCTGATCAACATGGAGTTCCTGCAGTTCCACCCGACCGGCATGGTCTGGCCGCCGTCGGTGAAGGGGATCCTGGTCACCGAGTCGGTCCGCGGTGACGGTGGCATCCTCAAGAACGCCGAGGGCAAGCGGTTCATGTTCGACTACATCCCGGACGTGTTCAAGGAGCAGTACGCCACCTCCGAGGAGGAGGGCGACCGCTGGTACGAGGATGCGGACAACAACCGCCGCCCGCCGGAGCTGCTGCCCCGCGACGAGGTGGCCCGAGCGATCAACTCGGAGGTCAAGGCCGGCCGTGGCAGCCCGCACGGCGGGGTGTTCCTCGACATCGCCTCCCGGCTGAAGCCGGAGGAGATCCAGAAGCGGCTGCCGTCGATGTACCACCAGTTCAAGGAGCTGGCCGACGTCGACATCACCGCCGAGCCGATGGAGGTCGGCCCGACCTGCCACTACGTGATGGGCGGGGTCGAGGTCGACCCGGACTCGGCGATGTCGCGGGTGCCGGGCCTGTTCGCCGCCGGTGAGGTGGCCGGGGGCATGCACGGCTCCAACCGGCTGGGCGGCAACTCGCTGTCCGACCTGCTGGTGTTCGGCCGCCGCTCGGGAGCGGGCGCGTCCGCCTACGTGGACGGGCTGGCCGGGATCCGGCCGGCGATCGCGGTGGCCGATGTGGAGGCCGCCGTGGAGCGGGCGCTGCTGCCGTTCTCGAGCGCCACCGAGGGCGGGGAGAACCCGTTCGTGGTGCAGCTGGAGCTGCAGAAGACCATGCACGAACTGGTCGGGATCATCCGCAGGGAAGAGGAGATGTCGCTGGCGCTCAAGGCGCTGCAGGACATCGCGGTGCGCACCCGCACGGTGAGCGTCGAGGGGCACCGGGAGTTCAACCCGGGCTGGCACCTGGCCCTGGATCTGCGCAACATGCTGCTGGTCTCGCTGTGCGTGGCCAAGGCGGCGCTGGAGCGGCAGGAGAGCCGGGGCGGGCACACCCGCGATGACTACCCGGCGATGGACTCCGACTGGCGGCACGTGCTGCTGGTGCTGTCCGCCGCGCGCGACGAGGACAGCAACGACCCGGTGGAGCTGCGCCGGGAGGAGCAGGTGGCGATGCGCTCGGACCTGCTGGACCTGTTCGAGCTGGACGAGCTGAAGAAGTACTACACCGGCGAGGAGCTCGGCGGGCACCGCGCCGACTCGGCCATGGATTCTGGGGAAGAGAAAGCATGAGCTACGACGCCCACTTCCGCGTGTGGCGCGGCGACGACGAGAAGGGCGAGCTCGTCGACTACCCGGTGGAGGTGAACGAGGGCGAGGTCGTCCTCGACATCATCCACCGCCTGCAGCAGACCGAGGCCCAGGACCTGGCCGTGCGCTGGAACTGCAAGGCCGGCAAGTGCGGCTCGTGCAGCGCGGAGATCAACGGCAAGCCGCGGCTGATGTGCATGACCCGGATGTCGACGTTCGACGAGCGCGACGTCATCACCGTCACCCCGCTGCGCTCGTTCCCGGTGATCCGCGACCTCGTCACCGACGTGTCGTTCAACTACACCAAGGCCCGGGAGATCCCCAGCTTCGCGCCGCCGCCCGGCGTCGAGCCGGGGGACTACCGGATGCAGCAGGTCGACGTGGAGCGTAGCCAGGAGTTCCGCAAGTGCATCGAGTGCTACCTGTGCCAGAACACCTGTCACGTGGTGCGCGACCACGAGGAGAACAAGGCGAACTTCGCCGGCCCGCGGTACCTGATGCGGATCGCCGAGCTGGACATGCATCCGCTCGACGTGGCCGACCGGCAGGAGGCGGCGCAGGAGGAGCACGGCCTGGGCTACTGCAACATCACCAAGTGCTGCACCGAGGTCTGCCCCGAGCACATCAAGATCACTGACAACGCGCTGATCCCGCTCAAGGAGCGCGTGGTGGACCGCAAGTACGACCCGCTGGTGTGGTTGGGCAGCAAGATTTTCAGGCGGGGGGGCGCCTAGCGGCGCCTGTGAGTGCTGCGCCGTGTTCTAACACGGCGCAGCACTCACGAGCGCGCCGCCAGGCGCGCCGCTACCGGCCCAGCGAGCGGCGGATCTCCTCGAGCCGGGCCGCGGCGGCCTTCGCCCGCTCGGCCTCCTGCTGCTCCAGGGTCCGGCCCTCGGCGGTGTCCGCGGCCAGCTCGCCGGCCCCGACGGACGTCGCGTACCGGTTCTCGATCTTGTCCCGGACGTAGTCGAAGCTGGGCGTGCCGTGCTCGTCGTAGTCGGGCGCGATTGGCGGGCCCGGGTTCGCCGCGGGCGCGCCGGTGCTCGTGGCGGGCGTCGAGGTTGCTGCCGCCGGCGGGTCCGGCACGATCTCGGCCTCGATCGGTTCGTCCGCCGCTGCCCGGCGGGATTCGTCACTCATCGTTGCTCGCTTCCTCAGGCGGGACCTCGCCACGGTACCGGCGGGCCGGTGGTCGAACCCGGTGGAACGCCACGGCGGCGCGCACCGCAACCAGTTGGCCTGCGAAGCGGGTCGGCCGCGACGGTCACGTGTGGTCGGCCAGGATGGCGGGCATGCCCGTCGCGGTCGTCGTGGTCTACGACGTCGAGTGTCCCGACTGCTCGACGATCGCCCGCGAGCTGCCCGAGCTGGTCCGGGTGCCGGTGGCGGTGCACGCCTGCCGGGACCGGTCGCTGCCCGATCGTTACCCCGGTCTGCCGCCGCGGGTGCGCCGGTGCGCCGCACCGGCGGTGGGCACGGTCGGCCGCGACGGGGCGGTGCGCTGGTGGCCGGGGCTGACCGGGGCGCTCGGCCTGCTGCCGGTGCTGCGCCCGGGCGCGGCGCGGGAGGCGGCGGAGCTGCTGTGGACCGCGTTTCGCACCGCCCGCCGGGCACGACGGGACTAGCCTCGGTTCACGTGACGACCTCGGCGTACGGCTCCTGGCCCACTCCGATCACGTCGGAGCTGGTGGTGGCGGCGGCGGTGCGGCTCTCGGAGGTCCAGGTCGACGGGACCGACGTGGTGTGGTCCGAGGGCCGGCCGGCGGAGGGCGGGCGCACCCAGCTGGTCCGCCGCGGCCCCGACGGCATTCGCACCGAGCTGCTCCCCGACGGCCGCAACGCCCGGACCGCGGTGCACGAGTACGGCGGCGGTGCCTGGTGGGTGCGGGACGGCATCACCTGGTTCACCGACTGGGCCGACCAGCGGCTGTACCGGCTCGAGCCCGGTGGCGTCCCGGAGCCGATCACACCGGAGCCGGCCGCGCCGCGGGCCGAGCGCTACGCCGACGGTGACGTGGCCGCGGACGGCGACCTGATCGTGTGCGTGCGCGAGCAGCACGCCGGCGGCGAGGTGCGCAACGAGATCGTCCGGCTCGATGCGCACGCACCGTCCAAGCCCGAGGTGCTGGTCAGCGGCCCGGACTTCGTGGCCGCACCGCGGCTGCACCCCAACGGCGTCACACTGGCCTGGCTGCAGTGGAACCACCCCTCGATGCCGTGGGACGACGTCGAGCTGCGCACCCGGAACCTGATCACCGGGGAGGAGATCGTGGTGGCCGGCGGCCGCGGCGAGTCGGTGTCCGAGCCGCGCTGGCAGCCCGACGGGTCGCTCTGGTTCCTGTCCGACCGCACCGAGTGGTGGAACCTCTACCGCTGGCGCCCCGGCACCGACATCGAGGGCGTGCTGCGGGCGGAGGCCGAGATCGGCGTCCCGGGCTGGGTGTTCGGCAGCTCGCGCTACGCGGTGCTGGCCGACGGGCGGGTGGTGGCCGCGCTGCGCCGCAACGGCTTCGACACCCTGGTGGTGCGCGCCCCGGACGGCCGGCTCGCCGACCTGGTGCTCCCGTTCTCGGCGATCAGCGCGGTGCGGGCCGCCGGCGAGGGACGGGTTGTGGTGGTGGCCGGTACCCCGACCAGCGAGCCCGGGGTGTACGAGGTGAACGTGGACACCGCGGCGACCACCGTGCTGTGCGCGCCGCGGGAGCTGCGGGTGGACCCCGGTCAGCTGTCGGTGCCGGAGGCCATCAGGTTCCCGTCGACCGCCCCCGACGGGGCGTCGCGCACCGCGCACGCGCTGTTCTACCCCCCGGCGAACGCGGAGCACACCGGTCCGGAGGGGGAGCGGCCGCCGCTGCTGGTGATCATCCATGGCGGCCCCACCTCCGCCGCGGTGCCGGTGCTGAACACCGGCGTGCAGTACTGGACCAGCCGTGGTTTCGCCGTGGTCGACGTCGACTACGGGGGTTCCACCGGCTACGGGCGGCCCTACCGGGAGGAGCTGTACGGGCACTGGGGGGTGCTGGACGTGGCCGACTGCGTGGCCGTGGCCGGCTGGCTGGCCGACCGCGGCCGGGTGGACCGCGACCGGCTGTGCATCCGGGGCGGCTCGGCCGGCGGGTACACCACGCTGGCCGCGCTGGCCCGCGAGGACACCCCGTTCGCGGCCGGCGCCGACCACTTCGGCGTGGCCGACCTGGAGGCGCTGGCCGCCGACACGCACAAGTTCGAGAGTCGCTACCTGGACCGGCTGGTCGGCCCCTACCCGGAGGACCGCGACGTGTACCGGGAGCGCTCGCCGATCCACCACGTGCAGCGGTTCCGCCGGCCGCTGATCGTGCTGCAGGGCGCCGAGGACGCGATCGTGCCGCCGGCGCAGAGCGAGCAGATCGTGGAGGCGCTGCGCGCCCGCGGGGTGCCGGTGGCCTACCTGCTCTTCGACGGCGAGCAGCACGGTTTCCGGCGCGCGGAGAACATCCGCCGCGCGCTCGACGCCGAGCTGAGCTTCTACTCCCAGGTGTTCGGCTTCGAGCTGCCGGCCGCCGAGGGCATCGAACCCGTGGTTGTCGAGAACCTGTGAGCTGACGGCCCGCTCAGGGCTTCGGCTCCGGGCCGGGGGCCGCCACCGCCAGCTCCGGATCCGCGGCCGCCTCCGCCGGGACCGCCGCCCGGCCGCCGCGCCGGCTGCGCCGTTCCAGGTAGTTGGCCAGCGTCGACAGCACCACGCACATCGCGATGTAGATCACCGCGATGACCAGCGCAACCTGCAGGATCGGCGAGCCCAGCTGCCCCTGGCTGCCCAGGGTACGGGCCTGGTAGAGCAGCTCGGGGTAGAGGATGAGGAAGCCGAGCGCGGTGTCCTTGAGCGCCACCACCAGCTGGCTGATGATCGTCGGCAGCATGTTCCGCAGGGCCTGCGGGAGCAGCACGTTCGTCATCACCTGGGTCTTGCGCATGCCCAGTGCGTAGGCCGCCTCGCGCTGGCCCCTGGGCAGCGCGTTCACCCCGGCCCGGAACACCTCGGCCAGCACCGAGCCGTTGTAGAGGGTCAACCCGGCGACCAGCGCGGTGAACGTGGAGACCGTGATGCCCAGGCTGCGGGACAGCCCGAAATAGATGATGAAGATCAGCACCACCAGCGGCACGGCCCGGAAGAACTCGACGACCGCGGTGGCCGGCCGGCTCACCCAGGCGTGATCGGACAGCCGGCCAGCGGCGAACACCGCGCCGAAGATCAGCGCGAGCACCGCGGCCAGCGCGAACGCCTGCAGCGTGGCCAGCAGGGCCTGCAGCAGCGTGATCTGGATGACCTTGTAGGTGATCCAGCTCCAGAGCCGGGGCTCGAACTGCCCGGTCGCGATGAACCGGTAGACGACGAAGCCGACGACGGCCAGCAGGGCCAGCGTGCCGACCACGCCCAGCATCCGGTTGCGGGCCAGCGCCCGCGGTCCGGGCGCGTCGTACAGGACGGCGGTCATGATGTCGCCTCCGCGGGAGGGAGTACGTCGGCGGTCACGATGTCGCCTCCGCGGAGGGGAGTACGTCGGCGGTCATCGGGCCACGCTCCAGCGTCGTTCCAGGCTCCGTTGCAGCAGCGTCAGCGGGACCACCAGGATCAGGAACCCGACGGCCACCCACAGCAGTCCGATCAGCACGTCGTAGCCGCGTTCGGACAGGTTCTGGTAGATGCCGCCCGCCTCGAACACCGAGAAACCGGCGGCGATCGTGGTGTTCTTCAGCAGCGCGATCATCACGTTGGTCAGCGGTGGCACCACCGAGCGCACCGCCTGCGGCAGGATCACCTCGCCGAGGGTCTGCCCGAAGGTGAAGCCCAGGGCCCGGGAGGCCTCCGCCTGCCCGACCGGCACCGTGTTCACCCCGGACCGGAGCACCTCGCAGACGAAGGCCGCGGTGTAGATGATCAGTGCGCAGCAGGCCCGGGCGAAGAAGGACAGGTCCAGGATCTCCAGCCGCGGGTAGGCGAAAGCGAAGAAGAAGAAGACGAGGGTCAGCGGCGTGTTGCGGACGATGTTGACGTAGCCGGCCCCGAAGCTGCGCAGGATCGGCACCGGGCTGACCCGCATGCCCGCCAGGACCAGGCCGAGGAGCAGCGACCCGATGGCGGAGACCACGAACAGCTGGATGGTCCCCCAGAACGCCGAGGCGTAGAGATCGAGGTTGTCCAGGAGCACGTTCACGTCGGCACGCGCCTCTCACCAGCGGGAACGGGGTGGGCCGGGGAGGACCCCGACCCACCCCGCAGGTGGACTGTCAGTAGCGGTCGATCGGCGGCGCCGTGGAGGTGGCGCCGGACTTGCCCAGCGTGCCGTCGTAGATCTGCTTCCAGGTGCCGTCGTCCTCGGCGGTCTGCAGGATGTCGTTGATCTTGTTGCGGAGCGCGGTGTCGTCCTTGGACAGGCCGATGCCGTAGGGCTCCTGCGAGAACGGCTCGCCCACCAGCTTGAGCTTGTCCGGCTGCTGCGAGGCGTAGCCGGCCAGGATGGCGTCGTCGGTGGTCACCGCGTCCACCTGGTTGGCCAGCAGCTGGTCCACGCACTGGGTGTAGGTCTGGAACTCGACGATGTTCTCCGGCTCGGTCAGGCCCTGGTCCTTGACCCGCTGGATCGGGGTGGAGCCGGTGACCGAGCAGACCTTCTTGCCCTTCATGGTGTCCTTGTTGGTGATCGCGGTCTCGTCCGCGCGCACCAGGACGGACTGCCCGGCCAGGTAGTACGGCCCGGCGAAGGAGACCCGTTCCTTGCGGTTGTCGTTGATGGTGTACGTGCCGACGTAGTAGTCGACCTCGCCGCGCTCGATCGAGTCCTCGCGGGCGGCCGACGGGATCGGCTTGTAGTCGATCTTGTCCGCGGCGAAGCCCAGCTGGGCGGCCACCAGGCGGGCGATCTCGATGTCGAAGCCGGAGTACTCGTTGGTGGTGGCGTCCTTGAAGCCGAGGCCGGGCTGGTCCTCCTTGACCCCGATGACCACGCGCCCGCGCTGGGTGATCTTGTCGAAGGTCGGGGAGCCCTGGAGCTGGACACCGGGCGCGGCGCTCTGGGTCACGACCGGCGCCCCACCTCCACCCGGGCTGCCTTCCTGTCCACAGGCGGTGAGGGCCAGGGCGCTGGCCATCAGGCCCACCGCCAGGGTGCGCAACTTCATGCGGTTCTCCAGAGTTGTCGGGTTCCTGCTCTAGTGGGTGAGTATCTTGCCCAGGAAGTCCTTGGCCCGGTCCGACCGGGGGTTGGAGAAGAACTCCTGCGGGGCGGCGTCCTCGACGATCTCGCCGTCGGACATGAACACCACGCGGTGGGCCGCGCGCCGGGCGAACCCCATCTCGTGGGTGACCACGAGCATGGTCATGCCCTCCTTGGCCAGCGTGGTCATCACGTCCAGCACCTCCTGGACCATCTCGGGGTCCAGCGCCGAGGTCGGCTCGTCGAACAACATGACCTTGGGCTTCATGGCCAGCGCCCGGGCGATGGCGGCCCGCTGCTGCTGGCCACCGGAGAGCTGGGCCGGGTACTTGTCCCGCTGGTTGGCGATGCCGACCCGCTCCAGCAGCGCCATCCCGTTCTTCTCCGCCTCACCCTTGCCGGTCTTGCGTACCTTGAGCGGGGCCAGCGTGACGTTCTCCAGGATCGTCTTGTGCGCGAACAGGTTGAAGCTCTGGAACACCATCCCGACATCGGCGCGCAGCGCGGCCAGCGCCTTGCCCTCTGCGGGCAGCGACTTGCCGTCGACCTCGATGGTTCCGCTGTCGATCGGCTCCAGACGGTTGATCGTGCGGCAGAGCGTCGACTTCCCGGAGCCGGACGGGCCGAGCACCACGACCACCTGCCCGGTGTCGACCTCGAGATTGATGTCCTTCAGCACGTGCAGCTCACCGAAGTGCTTCTGCACGTCCGCCATACGGACCATGGGGGTGGCGTCGGCCATCTACGGACCTCCGATCATGGCGGGACGCTAGGGCGAATTGCCCGCATGAGTCCAGCACCGTCGGCAACCCATAGGGTTGCGCTCGTATAACACTGACGTTGACACTCGTGGGCCCGGTCGGTCCACAGAGATGACCGAAGCACACCGGGACGCCATGGCGGAACCGGTGGAGATGGGGCGGGGGCGTGCACATCCTGCTGGTCGAGGACGACGACCGGGTAGCCGCTGCCCTGCGCCCGGCGCTGCGCCGGCACGGCATGTCGATCACCCGGCTCGCCCGGGGCAAGGAGACGGTGGCGCACCTTCCCGGCGTCGACGTGGTGCTGCTCGACCTGGGTCTGCCCGATGTGGACGGCGTCGACGTCTGCCGGGACATCCGGGCGGTGAGCGAGGTACCGGTGATCGTGGTGTCGGCCCGCGGCGAGGTGGACGACCGGATCCTGGGCCTGCACTCCGGAGCCGACGACTACCTGGTCAAGCCCTACGACATCAACGAGCTGCTGGCCAGGGTGCACGCGGTGTACCGTCGCCGCCGGGTCGGTCCGGGCACACCGTCGGGCGCTCCGCCGGACATCGTCGAGCTGGACCACGTGACGATCGACCTCACCAGGCATACGGTCTCCGTCGACGGCAGGTCGGTGACGCTGAGCCGGAAGGAGTTCCAGGTGCTGGCGATGCTGGCCAGCTCGGGTGGCGCGGTGTGCACCCGCAACCGGATCGTGGCCGAAGTCTGGGGCCGCACCTGGGCAGGCGCCAACCGCACGCTCGACGTGCACATCGCCAGCCTGCGCACCAAGCTGGGCCACAGCGACCTCATCCAGACGGTGCGGGGCGTGGGCTACCGGCTCGGTCTGCCGGACAACGGATCGGAGTAGCCGTGCGCACTCGGTTCCTGGTGGTCATCATGCTGCTCAAGGCCGCGTTGGCCATCGGGCTGGGGATCCCGCTCGCGGTGTCCGACGCCCGGGCCAGCCAGGGGCAGCTGTTCACCAACCGGCTGACGGACACGATCTCCTTCGCCTCGCTCGCCGGGCGTCCCCTGGCCGAGCGCAACCTGGGCGGGCTGACCGCGGAGCTGACTCGCTACGACTCCGTGTACGGGGTGCCGGTGCTCGTGGTGGACCGGGACAAGAAGGTGGTCGCCGCCTCTCGGCAGGCCGTTCCGCAACTCAGGGAGAGTGACTGGGCGCGGGTCGACCTGGCACTGGTCAAGCGGCGCTCGGAGCCGTACCCCCTGCTCATGCCGTGGGATGCGGAGCCGATGGTGCTGGCCGAGCCGGTGCTGGTGGACGACAGGGTGCTGGGCGCGATCGTCACGATCTCGCCGACCGACGCGCTGCGCAACGCGGAGCTGCAGACCTGGTCCACGGTGGCTGCGATCGGGCTCGCCGCGCTGCTGCTGGCCGCGCTGGCCGCGCTGCCGGTGGTCCGGTGGATCCTGCGCCCGGTGCGCCGCCTCGACGAGGGCACCGGCCGGGTGGCGGCCGCGGTACTGGCCGGCAAGACGGCCGAACCGGTGGCCGACGGCACCGGACCGTCGGAGCTGCGACACCTCTCGGAGTCCTTCGACCGGATGGCCGAGACGGTGACCCAGGCCTACTCCGCGCAGCGGCAGTTCGTGGCCGACGCCAGCCACCAGCTGCGCAACCCGCTCACCGCCCTGCGGCTGCGGCTGTCCAACCTGGAGGACCACGTGCGGCCGTCGGGGGCCGAGGAGCAGGCGGCCGCGCACGAGGAGGCCCAGCGCCTGACCACGCTGCTGGACGGGCTGCTGGCGCTGGCCCGCGCCGAGCGTTCGCTCCCGATGAAGGTCCTCGACGTGGACGCGGAGATCGAGGACCGGGTCGACGCGTGGCGCCCGCTGGCCGAGCACTGCAGGCTGCGGCTGGCCCGGGACGGGGTGCGCAATCTGAAGGCGATCGGCTCGGAGGGCGCGATCGACGTCGTGCTGGACGCGGTGCTCGACAACGCGATCAAGTTCTCGCCGCCCAGCGGGGTGATCGTGGTGTCGACGTCGGCGACCCCGGACGCGGTCGAGATCGCCGTCCGGGACACCGGCCCGGGGCTGGCTCCCGAGGAACTGGAACGGGCCACGGACCGGTTCTGGCGCAGCTCGTCACAGAGCAACATCGACGGATCGGGTCTGGGCCTGGCCATCGCCGCCCGCACCGTGGAGCTGTCCGGCGGCAGCCTCCGACTGGAGCGCCCGACGAAGGGCGGGCTGCGCGTGGTGGCCCGGCTGCGCCGCGCCGGCCACGAACCGCCGACGGTGCCGGTGCTGATGCGGCCGCCGCCCCGGGTCGAGCTGCCCGAGCTTCAGAAGGTGTCCTTCCGCCGGTAGAAGCGCTCGGCCCCGGGATGCAGCAGCAGCGGCTGGGTGCCGATGGCGGCGCGCGGGTCCATGGTCAGCGCGGCGCGGCTGGACCGGGCCAGCTCATCCTGGGTGGAGAACAGCGCCTCGACCAGCGCCTCGGCCAGCAGGTTCGGCGTGTCCGCCCGGACCAGCAGCACGTTGCGCACCATCAGCGACGTCACCGGCTGCGGGATCCCGTAGCTGCCGGCGGGGATCGTCCCGGCCGAGTACTCCGGGTAGGTGGCGCGCAGCTTCCCGACCACGTCAGCCAGGTCCACCAGCCGGATCGTCAGCTGGGCGGCCAGCGTCGAGATGCCCTGGGTGGGCAGCGAGCCGGCCCAGAAGAACGCGTCGATGTCCCCGGCGGCCAGCGCCGCCGACGACTCGGCGATACCCAGCTGGACGCTCGTCATGTCCGTGTCGGCGTCCATGTCGGCCGCCTGCAACAGCCGGCGGGCCACGAACTGCGCGCCCGATCCGGATCCGCCGAGGGAGACCCGGGCCCCGCGCAGCTGGTCCATCGTGCGGACCGCCGATGCGGCCGGCACCACGATGTGCACCACGTCGTCGTAGATGCGGGCCAGCGCCCGCGGCGATGTCGGGTCGTCCGGCGAGCAGCAGGCTGCACGGTCCGCCGCCACGTCGACCTGGCAGAACACCAGGTCGGCGCCCCCGGAGTCGAGCAGCCGCAGGTTGTCCATCGAGCCCGCGGTGGCGAGTACCCGGGGGACGGTGGAGAGCCCGAGCTCGCGGTGCCAGATCTGCGCCAGCCTGGTGCCGACCGCGAAGTAGCCGCCCTCGGTGGGCCCGGTGGCCATCCGCAGCCGGGTGTCGGCGAAACCTGCCGCACAGCCGGAGACCACGGCCAGGCCCCCGAGCAGGCCCAGTGCGCGCAGTGCCGTCCGGCGATCCACGGCGGGAACCGAACCCGGCATCCGGGCATCCTTCCGTCTCGAGGTCATCGGCGGCGAGCTCCTCACCGGGATGATCGATACTAGACAGCCTAGGCTTGAGCCGTGACACGCAGCTACGCCATCCGCACCTACGGATGTCAGATGAACGTGCATGACTCCGAGCGGATGGCCGGGCTGCTGGAGGCGGCCGGGTACACCCGGGCCGGCGCCGACGACGCGGACGTCGTCGTGTTCAACACCTGCGCGGTGCGGGAGAACGCCGACAACCGGCTCTACGGCAACCTCGGCCACCTGCGGCCGGCGAAATCCGCCCGGCCCGGGATGCAGATCGCGGTGGGCGGGTGCCTGGCGCAGAAGGACCGGGCCGAGATCGTCCGCCGGGCGCCCTGGGTGGACGTGGTGTTCGGCACCCACAACGTGCACGCGCTGCCGGTGCTGCTGGAGCGGGCCCGGCACAATTCGACGGCCCAGGTGGAGATCGCCGAGTCGCTCGAGGTGTTCCCGTCGACGCTGCCGGCCCGCCGCGAGTCGGCCTACGCCGGCTGGGTGTCGATCTCGGTGGGCTGCAACAACACCTGCACGTTCTGCATCGTGCCGTCGCTGCGCGGCACCGAGCAGGACCGCCGCCCCGGCGACGTGCTGGCCGAGGTCGAGGCGCTGGCCGCCGACGGGGTGCTCGAGGTGACCCTGCTCGGGCAGAACGTGAACTCGTACGGGGTGCAGTTCGGCGACCGCGGCGCCTTCGCGAAGCTGCTGCGCGCCTGCGGGTCCGTGCCGGGGCTGGAGCGGGTGCGCTTCACCTCGCCGCACCCCCGGGACTTCACCGCGGACGTGATCGCCGCGATGGCCGAGACCCCGAACGTCTGCCCGCAGCTGCACATGCCGCTGCAGTCCGGCTCGGACGCCGTGCTGCGCCGGATGCGCCGTTCCTACCGGTCGGCGCGCTACCTGGCCATCCTCGACGACGTCCGGGCTCAGCTACCGGATGCGGCGATCAGCACCGACATCATCATCGGGTTCCCGGGGGAGACCGAGGCCGACTTCGCGGCGACGCTGGACGTGGTGCGCGCCGCCCGGTTCGCGAACGCCTTCACCTTCCAGTACTCCCCGCGCCCCGGCACCCCGGCCGCGGAGCTACCCGACCAGCTGCCCAAGGCGGTGGTGCAGGAGCGCTACGAACGGCTGGTCGCGGTGCAGGAGGAGATCTCCTGGGCCGGGAACCGGGCCCTGGAGGGCCGGGTCGTCGAGGTGCTGGTGGCGACGGGGGAGGGGCGCAAGGACGAGGCCACCCGCCGCCGCTCGGGACGGGCCCGGGATGGGCGGCTGGTGCACTTCACCCCCGGTGCGGCGCCCATCCGGCCCGGCGACGTGGTCGACGTGCGCGTCGGCTACGGCGCCCCGCACCACCTGGTCGCCGACGAGGGTGTGCTGAACCACCGGCGGACCCGTGCGGGGGACCGCCACGAAGCGGGTACCCGTACCGGGCCAGGGCCGACCGGTCTCGGGCTGCCGGCGTTCGGGGTGCCGACCCCCGCTCCGGCGATGTCGCTGTGCTCGGCCGAGGAGCCGTGATGGCCGACCGCGACCTGCCAGAAGAGCTGGCCGCACTGGACAAGGAGCTGGCCGGGGTCACCCGCCGGGTCGAGCGCCGGACCGATCCGAGCCCGTCCGCCGCCCTGGTGGTGGCGGTCGCGATGCTGACCCTGCTCGGTGGGCTGCTGCTGCCGTGGAGCGGCCCGGCACTGGGCTGGCACGTGCTGGCCGGCGTGGCGTCGATCGGCCCGCTGCCGCGGCTGTTCACCTTCACCTCGCTCGGGTTCGGGCTGGTGATCTCCGCACTGGCCCTGGGCACCCGGTGGTGGGGGCTGGCCTGGCTGGCCGCCTTCGGCTGCGGGTTCTCGGTGGTGCACGGGGTGTGGGCGATCTGGTCCCGCCAGACCGGGGTGCCGACCGGCGGGGCGGGGCCGGGGATCGGGCTGCTGCTGGCCGTGGTCGCGATGCTGGTGCTGGCCGTGTCCTGGGTCCGGATCGCCCTCCGCCGCTGACCCGTCCCCGCGCCGGCCGGGGCCGCAGCGGTCACCGGTGGCCGGTTGTCGTCCGGCGAGCGCCGCAGCGACAACGGCTGCGGCATCGCCTCAGCGCTGCTGTACCGCCTGCTCGGCGGTGGTGAGCCACTCCCGCCACTGCTCGGCCTGCTGCTGGGCCTGCGTGGCCCGGCGCTCGTCGCCGGCCGCCCGCGCCTTGGCCGCCTGCGCCTCGAACTGGGCGACCCGGTCCCGGAACTGGGCGACCCGGGCGTCGGCCTCGGGGTCGGAGCGTCGCCACTGCTTCTCGGCCGAGTCCCGCACCCGGTCCTCCACCGCGCGCAGCCGGGCCTCCAGCGGCCGGATGTCCTCCCGCGGGACCTTGCCGATCTCCTCCCACCGCTCGTGGATGTTGCGCAGTGCGGCCCGAGCCGCGCCGGGGTCGGCGGTGCTGATCTTCTCCGCCTCGGCGAGCAATGCCTTCTTCGCCGCGGCATTGGCGACGAACTCCGCGTCCCGCTCGGAGAAGGAGGCGCTGCGCCGGGCGAAGAACGCGTCCTGGGCGCCGCGGAAGCGCTGCCAGAGCGCGTCGTCGGTGTCCTTCTGCGCGCGGCCGGCTGCCTTCCACTCCGACATGAGCTCGCGGAACCGGGCCGTCGTGGGTCCCCAGTCCTGTGACTCGGCCAGCTTCTCGGCCTCGGCCGTCAGCTCCTCCTTGCGGGTCTTGGAGGAGGCGCGCTGGCGGTCCAGGTCGGCGAAGTGCGAGCCCCGCCGCCGGTTGAAGCCTTCCCGCGCTTTGGAGAAGCGCTTCCACAGCAGCTCGTCGGTCTTGCGGTCGACGCCGCGGATGGTGCGCCACTCGTCCAGGATCGACTTGAACCGGTCGCCCGCCTGCTTCCACTGGGTGGCCTCGGCCGCCAGCTTCTCGGCTTCGTCGGCCAGCTCCTCCTTGCGTGCGACGCTGGCTGCGCGCTGCGCGTCCCGCGCGGAGCGCGCGGAACCGATCGCCTGCTCGGCCGCCGTGACCAGCTCGTCCAGCCAGGCCCGGAGGCCGACGACGTCACCGACGACCGCGGCCTCTGTCAGCCCGTCGCGCAGCGCCTTCGCGCTGTGCAGGGAGTGCTTCGGGTCTCCGGAGCCGGTGGCCAGCCGGGCCGCGATCAGCTCGACCTCGGTGAGCAGGTCGTCGAACCGTCGGGCGAAGTGGGCGAGCCCCTCGTCCGGAGCGCCGGCCTGCCAGGACCCCACCTGCCGCTCACCCTCGGGCGTCCGCACGAAGATCGAGCCCTCGGCGTCCACCCGACCCCACCGACCCGGGTCGGCGACCGCCCTCGACACCGGAGCCGGATGGGCCACCGGGGTCGCCGACTCGGACGGGTGCGGTGCCGGGGCGGGTGTCGGGTTCGGTGCGGCGTGGGTCCTGCCCGGTCGAGGGCCGGGCCTGGGCGGCGGTCCGGGAACCGGGTGGGCGGCGTTCGGCCCGACCGGCGGACCGGGGCGGCCCTGCGTGACCTGCGGGGGCGTCGGCACGCCCGGGCCGGGCACCGGCAGATTCGGGTCGGGCAGCGGGCCGGGACCAGGACCGGGACCGGGCGCGGGCACCGGCGGTGTGGACGGCTGCCCGGGATCGGGTACCGGTGGCGGTGGGGTCGAGGGCTGGCCCGGGAGCGGGGCGGGCGGGACCGGTGGCTGGTCGGGGTCGGGTGCCGGCGGGGTGAGGGGCTGGCCGGGTTCGGGGACGGGTGCCGCTGCTGGAACGTCGGCGGTATCCGGCACCTCCGACCCGGCAGCGGGAACATCGGCAGCGGGAACATCGGCAGGGCGAACACCGGCAGGGGGAACACCGGAAGCCGGGCCATCAGGGCCCGGGAGATTGGGGTCCGGCATGGGCGGCACCGGGCGCGGCGCGGGCGCTCCGGGCTCCGGCAGGTTCGGATCGGGCACGGGCGGCGGGGCGCCGGGATCCGGTGCCGGGACGTTGGGGTCCGGCACGGGCGGCGGCTCGGGGGTCGGTGCGTCCGGAGCGCCCGGTCCGGGGGTGACCGCGGTCGCCGGCGCCACGGCCGCGGCCTCGACGGCTGCCCCCGGTTCGACGGCGGCACCGCCGCCCGCCCGCATCGGATCGGTCGCGGCACCGGTCGTCGCGTTCGCAGCGGAGCCGGTATCGGATCGGATATCTGGTTCGGCCGCGCCGGGGTGCGCGGGTGAGCCGATCCGCTCCGCGGTCCGTTCCTGCTGTTGTTCCAACTCCTGCTGCTCCGACACCGTGGTCCTCCTCGCTCCGGCCCGCCGCGAGCGGCGAGCGCTCCGCCCACAGGGCGGAGCCGTGCACAGCGGCCTCGACCGATCAACCGATCGTCGGGGCCGTTCGGCGATTCAAACAGCAATGGCCGACATCCGGAACTGCCCGGACGAGCGCAGCTCAGCCAGCGGCCGATCCCGGGCGACGAGCCGCGGTCCTACGCTCGGCTCCGTGTTGACGATGGTCGCGGCGCTTCCGGAGCCTCCGCTGCTGGTCCCGGAACTGGCGAACGGCGCAGCGGCCGAGACCGCCGAGCTGCGCGCCGCCTGCGTCGAGGCCGCGACCCGGATGGCCCGCGCGGCCGACCGGTGGGTGGCGGTCGGTGCCGACCCGGGCGGCCGCCGCACCGTGCCCTCGACGGCCCGCGGTTCCTTCGTCGGCTTCGGGGTCGACGTCGAGATCGGGCTGGACACCGCCGGTTCCGGCGAGCCGGCGGACCCGCTTCTTCCGCTGCCGCTGCTGATCGCCGGGTGGGCGGCCGGTCACACCGGCGCCACGGTGCGGATCCGCGGCGAGCTCGTCGGCGTCCACGAGCCCGCGCCCGGCTGTGCCGCCCTCGGTACCGAGCTGGCGGCCGAGTGGGCGCACGATCCGGAGCCCGTCGGGCTACTGGTGATCGGCGACGGGGCCGCGACCCACACCGAACGCGCGCCCGGCTTCCTGGACGAACGGGCCCAGCGGTTCGACGCCGACGTGGCGGCCGCACTGCGGACCGCCGACCGGGACGCACTGGCCGCGCTCGACGCCGGCCTGGCCGCCGAGCTGCTGGCCGTCGGGCGCGCGCCGTGGCAGGTGCTGGCCACGGCCACCGCGGGTCGGCACTGGCGCGGCGAGCTGCTGCACTCGTCGATGCCGTTCGGGGTGGCCTACCACGTGGCGGTGTGGACGCCCGCGACGCGATGAGCGCAGCACCGCGGTTGGTGGCAGTCGTCGGGCCGACGGCCACCGGCAAGTCCGACCTCGGCCTCGCGCTGGCCGCCGCGCTGGGCGGCGAGGTGGTCAATGCCGACGCGATGCAGCTCTACCGCGGCCTGGACATCGGCACCGCCAAGCTCACCCGGGCCGAGCGCGCCGGGGTCCCGCACCACCTGCTCGACGTCCTGGACGTGACCGAGGCCGCCTCCGTCGCCGCCTACCAGCGGGCCGCCCGCGAGGTCGTCGAGCGGTTGCTGGCCGCCGGGCGGACCCCGGTGCTGGTCGGAGGCTCCGGCTTGTACGTGCAGGCGGTGCTCGACGAGCTGGAGTTCCCTGGCACCGACCCGGGGCTGCGGGCCGAGCTGGAGGCCGAGCTGGCCGATCGGGGTCCGGCGGCGCTGCACGCCCGGCTGGCCGAGCGCGACCCGGCGGCCGCGGCCGCGGTGCTGCCCAGCAACGGGCGCCGGATCGTGCGCGCCCTGGAGGTGATCGCCCTGACCGGCCGGCCGTTCCCGGCGCGGCTGCCCAGCCCCGGCCCGGGCCGCTACGACGCGGTGCTGATCGGGATCGAGCGCGACACCGCCGAGCTGGACCTGCGGGTGGCGCGCCGGGTGGCCCGGATGTTCGCCGCCGGCCTCGTCGACGAGACCCGGGTGCTGCTCGCCCGCGGCCTCCGAGAGGGCCGCACCGCCTCCCGGGCGTTGGGATACCAGCAGGTCGTCGCGGCCCTGGACAGCGGTCAGCTACCCGCAGCGGCGGCCGAGACGGTCCGGGCGACCCGGCGCTTCGTCCGCCGGCAGCGCTCCTGGTTCCGCCGTGACCCGCGCATCCACTGGCTGGACGGCGGCCACCCGGACGTGCTCGACCGGGCCGGCGCGGTGCTGCGGCAGGCTCCCTAGACTGGCGCCGTGCAGTTCAGCAAGGGCCACGGCACCGAGAACGACTTCGTGCTGCTCCCGGATCCGGACGGCACGCTCGAGCTGACCGCGGCCCGGGTCGCCGCGCTGTGCGACCGCCGCCGCGGCCTGGGCGCCGACGGGGTGCTGCGGGTGGTGCGCTGGGCCGCGCTCGGTGCCGGGCCGGTCCCGGAGCCGGGCGTCGAGTGGTTCATGGACCACTACAACGCCGACGGCAGCGTGGCCGAGATGTGCGGCAACGGGGTGCGGGTCTACGCCCGCTACCTGGCCGAGCGCGGTTGGCTGGACACCGACGAGTTCCGCCTCGGCACCCGGGCCGGCGTGCGTGACGTGCGCGTCGCCGGCTCGGAGATCTCCGTCGACATGGGCCTGGCCACCGTCGGGGCCAGCAGTTGCGCGCTCCTGGGCGGGCGCGAGTTCGCCGGGATCGCCGTGGACGTCGGCAACCCGCATCTGGCCTGCGTCACCGACGCGGACGTCGACGCGCTCGACCTGACCGGTCCGCCCGGCTATGACCACGCCCTGTTCCCGAACGGGGTCAACATCGAGTTCGTCTCGCCGGTGCGGGCCAACGGCGCCGGCCCGCAGGTGCGGATGCGGGTGCACGAGCGCGGCGTCGGCGAGACCCGGTCGTGCGGCACCGGCACCGTGGCGGCCGTGGTGGCCGCGCTGCGCGCAGCCGGCCAGGACTCCGGGACGGTCGAGGTGCACACCCCGGGTGGCCGGCTGCGGGTCACGGTCGGAGCGGGCAGCACCGTGCTGCACGGCCCGGCGGTGCTGGTGGCCACCGGTGAGGTGGCCCCGGCGTGGTGGGACGCCGTCACCGGGCCGCGGGAATCTCGACAGACACCCGCGCGTTGACGTGGGAGCATGTTGACCACGATGACCGAATCCGCCGTCCCTGCCCCCACCGACCAGCCGCCGGCCACCCGCGGCGACTACGAGCTCGAGGAGCGCAGCTCGCTGCGCCGGGTCGTGGGGCTGTCCACCGAGCTCACCGACATCACCGAGGTCGAGTACCGGCAGCTGCGCCTGGAACGGGTGGTGCTCGTCGGCGTCTGGACCGAGGGCAGTGCCGAGCAGGCCAACGCCTCGCTCGCCGAGCTGGCCCGGCTCGCCGAAACCGCAGGTTCCCTGGTGCTCGACGGTCTGGTGCAGCGTCGCCCGCGTCCCGACCCGGCCACCTTCATCGGCTCCGGCAAGGTCGACGAGCTGCGCGCCGCCGTGCAGGCCGCCGAGGCCGACACCGTGATCTGCGACGGCGAGCTCTCGCCCGGGCAGCTGCGCCAGCTGGAGGACAAGCTCAAGGTCAAGGTCATCGACCGGACCGCGCTGATCCTGGACATCTTCGCCCAGCACGCCCGCTCCCGGGACGGCAAGGCCCAGGTCGAGCTGGCTCAGCTGTCGTACCTGCTGCCCCGGCTGCGTGGCTGGGGTGAGGCGCTGTCCCGGCAGGTCGGCGGCCGGGCGGCCGGGGGCGTCGGGATCGGCGGCCGCGGACCCGGTGAGACCAAGATCGAACTGGACCGGCGCCGGATCCGGAACCGGATGTCCAAGCTGCGCCGCGAGATCGGCGCGATGCGCCAGGTCCGGGAGACCCAGCGCGGGTCGCGGCGGCGCCACGAAGTGCCCTCGGTGGCCATCGTGGGCTACACCAACGCGGGCAAGTCCAGCCTGCTCAACGCGCTGACCGACGCCGGCGTGCTGGTCGAGGACGCGCTGTTCGCCACCCTGGATCCGACCACCCGCCGCACCGAGACCGCGGACGGGCGCACCTACACGGTGACCGACACCGTGGGCTTCGTCCGGCACCTCCCGCACCAGCTGGTGGAGGCGTTCCGATCGACGCTGGAGGAGACGGCCGAGGCGGACCTGCTGCTGCACGTCGTCGACGCCTCGGACGCGCTGCCCGAGGACCAGATCAAGGCCGTCCGCCAGGTGCTGGTGGAGGTCGGCGAACAGCGGCACGGGACCATGCCGCGCGAGCTGCTGGTGGTCAACAAGACCGATGCGGCAGGCGACCTGCAGCTGGCCCGGCTGCGCCACCTGCTGCCGGATGCGGTGTTCGTGTCCGCCCGCACCGGAGCCGGGATGGACCGGCTGCGCACCCGGATCGCCGAGCTGCTGCCCCGACTCCAGGTGGAGCTGGAGCTGCTGCTGCCCTACACCCAGGGCGCGCTGGTCGCCCGGGTGCACGGCGAGGGGGAGGTGCTGGCCGAGGAGCACACCGCGGACGGCACCCGGATGCACGCCCGGGTCGGCCCCGAGTTGGCCACGGCGGTGCTGCCGTTCGCGGCCGCACCCGTGGCGGCCGCACCCGTGGCGGGCAAGCCCGAGCGACCGGTCGCAAGCGCACCGGAGCCAGCCCAGCCAGCCCCGAAAGGCGCCGTCCGCTGATCCCACTGCGCGCCGCGGGTGCGCTGGTCGCCACCCTGCTGGCCACCGGACCGGCAGCAGTGCCCGTGCCGGTGACCCGCTGCGTGATCGATGACCCGCAGCTGGCAGAACTGTCCGGGCTGGTCGCCGACGACGGCGGGCTCTGGGCGATCGCCGACGGCGGCCGCCGGGTGCAGGCGCACCGGCTGGACCCGGAATCCTGCGCGGTCCGCGAGAGCCGGTCGACCGACGTCGACCCCCGGGATCCCGAGGACCTGGCCCGCGGCCCGGACGGCACGCTGTGGGTCGGTGACATCGGGGACAACGACCTGCGCCGGGACACCGTGGCGGTGATCGAGCTGCCGGCGAGTGGAGCGTCCCGGCTGCACCGGTTGACGTACCCGGACGGCCCGCACGACGCCGAGGCCCTGTTGATCGACGCCGCCGGTCGACCGGTCGTGGTGATCAAGGACGTCGCGCCGGCCGGCATCTACCGCACCGAGACCCGTCCGGACGGCATCGGCCCGACCCCGCTGACGCGCGTCGGGACCGTGGCACTGCCGCCCTCGACCACGCCCGGGGGGCCGCTCGGCGGGCTCGGCGCCCGGGTGGTGACCGGTGCGGCGGCCACCGCCGACGGTCGGGTGGTGGCGCTGCGCAGCTACACCGACGCGTGGTTGTTCGAGGTGCCCGACGGCGACGTGGTGGCCGCGCTGGCCGGGGTGCCGGTGCGGGTGCCGCTGCCGAACGAACCACAGGGCGAGGCGATCGCGTTCGACCCGTCCGGTGCACTGCTGTCGGGCTCGGAAACCCGCGGGGGGACAGCGGGGGAAATCCGGCTGGTTCCGGGCGCGGCCGCGCTGGCCGGAGCACCACCGGCGTCGGACGCGGTACCGCCACCCGGGGCCGGATCGGACGACGCCGCGTCCCCGCCGGAGGTGGGGCGGCCGCAGCCCACGCCGGAGTGGTGGCCCGCCGCGATCGGGGCCGGCGCGCTCGGTGCCCTGCTGCTGGCGGTGGTACTCGCCATGACGTGGCGCGGCGCCCGCCGTCGTTGACCCTGGTCGGGGAGTCAGGGTCACCGGGTCACAGCCGGCGCAGCACCGCCACCACCCGACCCAGCACGGTCGCGTCGTCGCCGGGAATGGGCTGGTAGGCCGGGTTGGCCGGCAGCAGCCAGATGTGCCCGTCGCGGCGCTTGAAGGTCTTGACGGTCGCCTCGCCGTCGATCATCGCGGCGACGATCTCCCCGTTCTCGGCGACCGGCTGCTGCCGGACCACCACCCAGTCCCCGTCCGTGATCGCGGCATCGACCATCGAGTCGCCGCGCACGTTGAGCAGGAACAGGGTGCCCTCGCCGACGATCTCGCGGGGGAGCGGGAAGACGCTCTCCACCGCCTGCTCGGCGAGGATCGGCCCGCCGGCCGCGATGTTGCCCAGCAGCGGCACGAACGCGGGCGCCGGGCGCAGGTCGCCCGAGCCGGTGTCCCGGTCGGCCGTGGGCTCGACCGCCACCTCCGCGGCCGCCGCCTCCTCCGGGCCGCGCACGTCGACCGCGCGGGTGCGGTTCGGGTCGCGCCGCAGGTAGCCCTTGCGCTCGAGGGTGCGCAGCTGGTGGTGCACCGACGAGGTCGAGGTGAGCCCGACCGCGTCACCGATCTCGCGCACACTCGGTGGGTAGCCGAAGCGCTCCACCCAGTCCCGGATCACCTCCAGCACCTTGCGCTGCCGTGGGGTCAGCCCTGCCGGCTCGGTCGGGGGATCCGGAAACGTGCTGACCTGCGCCGTCGTGGCTCCCGTCCCGCCTCGGTCGGCGTCCTCGCCGGCCGAGCTCCCGGGCTCGTCCCGTGCCATGTTCTCGTGTCCTCCTCGTCCGGCGGTTCTGCGCGTGGCCGGCGGTCGCGTGGGTCGCGACGAACCCGGCGGCCATCGCCGTCGCCGACGACGGTAGCCCCGATCAGGGCGCGCGCCAAACACATGTTCGAACGACACGCCCCGACTTCCCGATTCTGTCGGTGCCCGGTGGTAGACATCGCACAGCTGGTCGTTCGAACGCTTGTTTGGGAAGAGGGAGGCGGCGGTGATGCGCGGGCAGAGGTACGACGACGAGAGGTCGAGCCGGGCGATCGGTGGCCGGAACGCCGCGGACGGACCGGACGAGCGGGCGCAGGGCCCGGTGGGACGCGAGCCGCTGCGGGCCCGGCGGGAGCGCGGCGCGCCGGAGCCGACACCGGTCACCTCGGCGCGCGACGGGCGCCGGTCCGCGCGGGTCGGTGCGGGTTCCCGCCGGTCGCCCGGCCCGCGCCCGATCCGTCCGGGGGTGGCGCCGGTGTCGCTGCGGCCCGCAGTGCTCCCGAATCCGGTACCCCCGATCCCTCTGGGTCCGACTCCGGCGGGTCCGACTCCGGTGGACACGGCGCCGGCGAGTGCGGTACCGGCGAGTGCGGCGCCGCGGGGTACGGCGCCGACCTCCCGCGCGCGGAGAAGATCCGCGGTGATCGCTCCGTCACCGATGGCCTCCCCGTCCCGGCACCGAGCGGTGTGCGCGGGGGGCACGACGGCGCGGGGGAGTCGCAGTC
>DATMDS010000143.1:0-16348 GCA_035557575.1 Pseudonocardia sp.
GCCTTCGAGGGCCGCCGCGAGACCCCGCTGCTGGGGATGGAGACGTACCTCCGCCGCGATCCCGAGCTCGACGGCCTGTTCGGCCGGCCGATCAACGGCCTCCCGGCCGTGGTGATCGCCGGCCTCGATCAGGGCGCGGGCAGCCATTCGACCAGCAGCACCCACGGCGGCTTCGACAACGACCCGGCGACCCTGAACTCCGTGCTTCACCGGATACTCGGCGGCCCACCGGTCCGGCCGTTCACCACCCGCGACCTCCAGTTCTGACCCGTGGGTGCCTGGAACTCGGCGCACCTCATCGAGGACCGGCTGTCGCGGGCCGGCGGTAGCTCACCGCGTAGGTGAGGCGCGAGGCCCGGTGACCCATCCGCCATACCCAGGGCACACCGCGCAGGGCCTGCAGCCTTCTGCGTGCGCGGTCAGTCGAGGGCGGCCCAGGACTCCAGCATGGAGCGGGCGATGGAGACGCGGCCGGGGAGCAGCAGGGCGGCCTGGGCACCCCAGTCGCCGTGGTCGAGTGCGGCGCGCAGGTCGTCCCGGGTGACCCACATGGCCTCGGCGATCTCGCCGTCGGCCGGGCGGAGCGGGACGTCCGGGTCGGCCAGGGCGTGGAAGCCCACCATCAGGCTGCGCGGGAACGGCCACGCCTGGCTGCCGAGGTAGCGGATGTCGCGGACCTCGGCGCCGACCTCCTCGTACAGCTCCCGGGCCACGCAGGCCTCCAACGACTCGCCGGCCTCCACGAAGCCGGCGAGCACCGAGAACCGGCCCTCCGGCCACACCGGCTGCCGGGCCAGCAGCACCCGGTCGGCGCCGTCGTGCACCAGGCAGATCACCGCCGGGTCGGTGCGCGGGTACTCCTCGTGCCCCGCCGCCTCGCAGAACCGGTGCCAGCCGCCGTTCGCCGGGTGCGTGGGTGAGCCGTCGCGTGGGCAGAAGCCGGCGGCGTCGTGCCAGTTCAGCACGGCCGCGGCCGCGGTGAACAGGCCGGCACCCAGCGCGTCCAGCGCGGAGCCCGCGGTGCGCAGGTCGACCCAGTCCCCCAGATCAGGAGGCGCGACACCGCGGTCGAGCGCGCCGATCGGGCCCTGGCCGGTGGCATCGGCGGTGCCGCGGATCGCCCAGTAGGCCACGTCGTCGGCCTCACCGAGCAGCACCGCACCCTCGGTCGGGGTGTCCCCGGTGGTCGGGCTGGTGCGCAGCCGCGCGCCGCTGCCGTCCATGACGTCCCAGCTGCCCTGCGGCGGGCCGTCGCCGTCCCATTCGACGGGCGTTCGGCCCTCCGCGTCGACGATCACCAGCCGGGCGCTGGGCCAGCCGCGGATCTGCCGGTCGGTGTCGGTGCGCAGCGGCTCGTCCCGGCGCACCGTGTTGCGCGAGAGCACGGGCGCCGCGAGCAGCCGGAACTCGCGCCCGGCGGGAACGTCCGGGTCGGTGAGCTGGGTGTGCACGTCGCTCATGGCCCGCTGACCCCGCCGAGCGCGCGGACCCCGGCGCCGATCACCTCGGCGTCGCCGACCAGCACGCCGGTGAACGCGCTCGGCGCGAAGAAGTGCAGCGCCGCCGCCGCCACCTCCTCGCCCGTGACCGCCTCCAGCCGGGCCGGGTGCCCGCGCAGCCAGTCGACGTCCAGCCCGTCGGCGGCCAGCGCGCCCAGCATCGACGCCAGCCCACCCTGGTTGTCCAGCGAGATCAGCAGCGAGCCGATGGCGTAGGACCGGGCGGCGTCGATCTCCGCGGGCGTCGGGGGCACGGCGCCGATACGACCCAGCTCGTAGCGCGTCTCCAGCAGAGCGGGAGCGGTGACGTCGCTGGCCACGTCGGTCTCGATGCTGAGGACCGCGCCACCGGGGATCGATTCCACGCCGGAGTGCGCGCCGTAGGTGTAGCCCTTGTCCTCACGGATGTTCTCCATCCAGCGCGAGGAGAAGTAGCCGCCGAAGACCAGGTTGGCCAGCTGCAGGGCGGCGTAGCCGGGATCGGCGCGGGGCAGCGCCGCCGCGGACAGCCGCAGCTGGGACTGCACCGACCCGGGCCGGTGCACCAGATCCAGATCGGCAGGGGTGATCGGCGGGGGCGCGGACAGCTCGCGGGCCGCCTGCTCGGCCACCCAGCCGCCCAGGCGCCGGCCGACCTGCTCGATGGCGGCGGCCGGGTCGATGTCGCCGACGAGGGTCAGGATCGCCCCCTTCGGCACCAGCGCGGCGGCCTGCAGCGCGCGGACCTGCTCCGCGGTGACGGCCCGCACCTCCGCGTCGGTGGGCATCTCCCTGGTGATCGGGTGCTCGCCGAACCGCTTGCGCTGCAACGCCTCCCGAGCGATCGTCCGGGGCTGCGCGCGGGCGAGCTGGATCCGCTCCGCGAGCCGCTCGCGCTCCCGGGACACCTCGGTGTCCGGGTGGGTGGCCGCGGTCAGCACGTCGGCCAGCACGGCCAGCACCGTGTCCAGCCCGGACGCCAGGCCGGAACCACCGATCGACAGCCGTTCCGGATCGACGCTGACGCCCAGGTCGGCCCCGACCGCGGCCAGCTCGTCGTCGATCTCGACGCGGTCCCGGGTCGCGGTCCCCGTGAGCACCGTCGACGACAGCAGCTCGGCCACGGCCGGATACGTCGGATCGGGCACCTCGCCGGGGTCGGCGAACGGCACCCGCAGCCGCAGCTCGACCATCGGCACCGCGGCCCGGCGGGCCGCGAGCACCCGCAGCCCGGTGGGCAGCACCTGGTCGACGACGTCGGGCAGCGGCACGTCACGGGTGGGGCCGAGCGGCGGCAGCCCGCGCGGCCCGGCCGCGGTGCGACCGATCTGCTCGGCGCTGCGGTGGGTGACGGTGGTCATGCCTTCTCCTGTCCTGCTGCCGGCTCGACCAGCAGCACGCCGCGACCCGCGGCCCGCAGCGCGGCCGCCGCGTCCCGCACCTGCTGCGGGGTGACCGCGGCCAGCCGGTCCGGCAGTTCGATGGCGATCTCCGCGCGCCCGTACAGCAGCTCCCGGGCCCCGAGCCCGAGCATCCGGTACATCACCCGGTCGTTCTCCTGGTGCAGGGCGGCCGACCAGCGCGCCACCTGCCGCTCCAGCTCCGCGGTCCCCGGTCCGTCGGCGGCGAGCTTGTCCAACTCCTCGTCGACGGCGGCCAGCACCCGGTCCGGGTCCACCGCGGCCGGGTGCACGGCGGTGATGGTGAACGTGTCCGGATCGCGGGCGTCCAGCGGGCCCATCAGGCCGGCACCCGCAGAGATGTCGGTGACGATGCCGTCGGCGTGCACCAGCCGGCGCTGCAGCCGCGCGGCCTCGCCGTCCCCGAGTACCGAGCCCAGCAGCGCGTGCCCGAGGTAGCCGTCGAGGTCGACGGCGGGATCCGGCATCCGGAAGCCGAGCGCCAGCGCGGGCAGCGGGGCGTGCGGATCGGGCACGGCGTGGCGCCGCTCGGCAGCGGGCACCGGCTCGGCGAACGACGGCCGGGCCGGGGTGTCCCGCGCCGGGATGTCCCCGAAGTGCTGCTCCACCAACCGCAGCGTCGCGTCCACGTCGAGGTGGCCGGCCACCGTGACCTGGGCGTTGCCCGGCGCGTAGAAGGTGTCGAAGAACGCGGCGGCGTCGTCGAGCGAGGCGCCCTCCAGCTCGGAGAAGTCGCCGTAGCCGTTGTGCGCGTTGGGGAAGGTGTCGTAGAGCACCGGCGGCAGCAGGATCCACGGGAACCCGCCGTAGGGCCGGTTCAGCACGTTGAGCCGGATCTCCTCCTTCACCACGTCCACCTGGTTGCGCAGGTTCTCCTCGGTCAGCTTCGGCGCACGCAGCCGATCGGCCTCCAGGAACAGCGCGCGTTCCAGCGCCGCGGCCGGGAGCACCTCGAAGTAGTCGGTGTAGTCCTGGTGGGTGGAGCCGTTGAACACCCCGCCGGAGCTCTGCACGTACCGGAAGTGGGCCAGCTTCTCCAGGCTCTCGCTGCCCTGGAACATCAGGTGCTCGAACAGGTGCGCGAAGCCGGTGCGACCCTCCGGCTCGGAGCGGAAGCCGACGTCCACGTGCACCGCGATGCCGACGACCGGGGTGTCCGGATCGGGGACGACCAGGACGCGCAGTCCGTTGGCGAGCGTGGCACGGTGCAGGGCGGGGGGCACGACCGCGAATGTAGCCGCTGCCCGCTCCGGCGGCGCGGGATCCGTCCGGAGCCGGCCCCGTCGGGCGGTGGCCAGCGGGCCGGCCCCGGCGCGCAGCAATCACCTACCGGGGGTAACGCCTGCGCCGCACTCGGCCCGCTGAGCTCTACCTGACCGCGCAGGGCAACGCCAAGAACCGACGCCACCCGCCACAGCCACCCGGGGTGCACACTCCCGCGATCACACACCGTCCCGCCTCGTCACACAGGTCCGTACCTGTGTGACGAGGCCCCAACCTGTGTGACCACGGGACTGGCGTCGAGCGTCGAGCGTCGAGGGGCGTCAGCGCTCCGGCGGGAGCACGACGAACTGGCGCAGCGACAGGTCCGGGTAGGTCACCGGGCCGCGCGGGCCGGGCGTGTGGTCAACGTTGATCCCGGTCTCGGGCAGGCCGAGCAGCTTGTAGCCGTCGAGCAGCCGGGTGCTGGCATTCCAGAACACTCCGGTGCCGGTGTAGGCGTCGATGAACGCCGTGGCGGCCGTCCGGTCGGTGGCGCACACGGTCGCCGCCAGCCCGGACGTCTCCCGGGCCGCGGTGTGCGCGGCGTCGACCGGGCCGTCGACCCGGGTCACGGTGACGTGCGCCTCGGCGCCCGAGTCCAGCGCCCACTCGTGGCCCAGCGGGTGTGCGTGCGGCGGCAGGCTCGGGGTGATCCCGCGGGCCACCAGCGCGCCCTGCGCCACCGGCCACAGCCGGTCGTACCCCCGGTCGTCGATGAGCAGCAGGTTCAGCCGGTTGCAGACCCCGAGCCGGTCGGTGCCCTCGGTGACCAGCCGCTCGACGTCCGACTCCGCGGCGCTGGCGTCCAGGTAGAGCACCCCGCCGCCGTCGGCGTGCGCCAGCACGCGGGTACCGGCCGCGGCCCCGAGCGCGGACAACCGCCTGGTCACCTCGCCGCTGCCGCGGACGACCACGAGCGGCACCAGGTCCGGCAGCCCGACCAGGGCCTCCGCGCCGGCGTGCCCGGGGGTGGGCACCAGCTGCACCGCCGCCGTCGGCACCCCGTTCTTCTCCAGCGCCGGGGCCAGCACCAGCTCGACGAGTGCCCGGGCCGAGCCGAGCGCGGCCGAGCCGGTGCGCAGGACCGCGGCCGAGCGGGCCTTGAGCACCTGGGAGGCGACGTCCACGGTGACGTTCGGCCGGGCCTCGAACACCGCACCGATCACCCCGACCGGCACCCGGCGCTCGAACACCCGCTCCCCCGACGGCAGCGTGCGCACCGCGCGCTGCAGCGGCGGCTCCGGGGTGGCGGCCAGCACGTCGAGCTGGGTGGCCATGTCGGTCAGCCGCTCCGGCGTGAGCCGCAGCCGATCGAGCAGCCCGGTGGCCATGCCGCCCTCCTCGGCGGTGGCGACGTCGGCGGCGTTCGCGGCGAGCAGCTCGGCGTGCCGCTCGCGCAGCAGGTCGGCGGCGGTGCGCAGGGCAGCGTCCACGGCCGGGCCGCCGGCGGCCCGGACCCCGGCGGCGGCGGCCGCGGCCCGGAGGGCGGCGTCACGGACAGCCTGGTGATCGGCGGAGATCTCGGTGCTCACACGGCACAGGTTAGGCGCGGGCGTGGCGGCCCGGCGTCGGTGGTGCTCGGGGCGGTGCCACCGATCGGCCGCCCTTCCGTGCTCGCTCCGGGCCTGCTCCGTCGGACAGGGAAGCTGCTCCGGGCGCTGGTGCCCGATGACGCAACAGCGGGACGGCGTGGTGCGGCCGGTGCGGAGCGCACGAGGGCCGACCGGGGCGCCGCCGCTTCCGGTCGTGAGTGCTGGGCCGTGTTCTAGCACGGCGCAGCACTCACAGCCGCAGCGGCCGGCCGTTCACCAGGTCGGCGCCCTCGACGAGGCTGCGCAGCTTGGCCCACACGATGCGCGGGTCCAGCCCGTCGTCGGCGGTGGCGAAGGTGGCCATGCCGCAGTCCGTCGCGGCGATCACCCGCTCCGGTCCGACCGCGTCGGCGTAGTGCTCGATGCGCTGCGCCACCAGCTCGGGATGCTCGACGTAGTGCGTGGTGCTGTCGATGACACCCGGCATGATCACCTTGTCGTCGGGCAGCGTGATCTCCCGGAACAGGGCCCACTCGTGCCCGTGCCGCGGGTTGGCGCCCTCGAAGGAGATCGTCTGCGCGCTGGCCCCGAGCACGATGTCCAGCACGTCGCGCAGCGGCACGTCGCGGTGGTGCGGCCCCTCGTAGTTCCCCCAGCACATGTGCAGCCGGACCCGTTCCGGCGGGATGTCACGCAGTGCCTGGTTGAGCGCGGCCACGTTCTGCGCGACCAGCCAGCGGTACTCCCGCAGCCCGGCGTCGTCGGGCGCGAACGCCGCCCGGGTGACCGCGAGGTCCGGGCAGTCGAGCTGCAGCAGCAGCCCGGCCGCGTGCACCGCGTCGTACTCGGTCTTCATGGCCTCGGCCAGCGCGTCCAGGTAGGCCTCCCGGTCGCCGTAGTGCTCGTCGGCCAGGAACAGCGCGATGACCCCCGGCGAGGCGGCGGTCAGGAACGCCTCCCGCTCCGGATCGTCGGCCAGGGCGGCCCGCAGCGCGGCGATGTCGGCGTCCACGGCCGAGGTGTCCGGGTAGCGGATCCCGTCCCGACAGACCGGCAGCTGCACCGGCGCCGCGGCGGCTCGCCGGGCCCGCCGGGCGGCGACGAACTCCGGGAAGTCGGCGACGGCCGGGTCCGGCCGCTCGGGGCTGCGGCTGCCCGGGGCGAAGCCGGTCAGCCGATTGCGCACGTAGGTCACGTAACTGACCTTCGCCGCCTCCCCGTCATTGACGACGTCCAGGCCGACGTCGACCTGCCGGCGCACCACGTCGGCCACCGCGGCCCGCACCGCCTCCGGCTCGAGCTCGGGGCCGCCGCGCTCCCGCTCGGCGATCGCCGCCAGCAGGTCCGGCGGGCGGGGCAGGCTGCCGACGTGGCTCGTGCGGATCGTGCCCACGGGGTACCCGGCCACGGCGTCACCGGTGCGGCGGTGCCACGATGTGCACCACCTTGGTCGTGGTCATCTCGTCCAGCAGCTCTGGGCC
Organism: Pseudonocardia sp.; assembly: GCA_035557575.1. Taxonomy (GTDB): domain Bacteria; phylum Actinomycetota; class Actinomycetes; order Mycobacteriales; family Pseudonocardiaceae; genus Pseudonocardia. The sequence continues at coordinate 7,176 of DATMDS010000143.1, forward strand.
GAAGCCGTAGCCCGTGCCGCTGCCCCGCCGCGGCTGGGAGGCCCCGCCCGGCGCCCCGCCGAACACGTTGTTGATCTTAACCGTGCCGACCGGCAGCTCGCGCCACGCGGTCTGGGCGTGCGCCATGTCGGCGGTCAGCACGGTGGCCGCCAAGCCGTAGCCGTCGTCGGACGCCTCGCGCAGGGCGGTGGCGAAGTCGGGCACCACCCGCACCGGGGCGACCGGGCCGAACGTCTCCGCACGCAGCACCCGCATCCCGGGCTCGCAGCCGATGAGGACCGTGGCCGGGTAGAACGCGCCCGGCCCGTCCGGGATCGCCCCGCCGGTCAGCGCCCGCGCCCCGGCCGCCAGCGCCTCGCCGACCTGGGCGTGCACCCCGGCCCGGTGTTCCTGGTCGACCAGCGGCCCGATCCGCTCGGTCCACTCCGCCGCCTCCCGGGTCAGCGCGGCCAGGAACGGGTCGACGACCGGAGCCGGCACGTAGATCCGCTCGACCGCGACGCAGATCTGCCCGGCGTTGGCGAATGCGCCGAGCGCAGCCTGGGCGGCCGCCCACTCCGGATCGACGTCCTCGTCGACGACCAGCGGGTCGTTGCCGCCGTTCTCCAGGAGCACGTGGGCGCCGGTTCGCGCGCAGGCCTCGGCGATCCGCCGGCCGGTGGCCGTGCTCCCCACGTGCGCGACCACGTCGACCGGGGCGGCGGCGAGCCGAGCGCCGACCTCGCCGTCCCCGTCGACGATCTCCAGGACCCCGGGCGGCAGGGCGGCGGCGACGATCTCGGCGAAGCGGCGACCGGTCTGCGGACAGCGCTCGCTCGGCTTGTGCACCACGGTGTTGCCGGTGGCCAGCGCGGCCCCGATCAGCCCGGCGGCCACCGCGACCGGGTCGTTCCACGGGGTCAGCACGACGGCGACACCGCGCGGCCCGGGCACCATCAGGTCGGTGGCGTCCCAGCCGCCGTGCAGGCTGCGACCGCGGTGCACCGGCCCGAGCTCGGCGTACTGGACGAGCGTTCCGGCGCCGGCCTCGACGCCACCCTGGGCGTCGGCGGGCAGCTTGCCGGTCTCGGACGTGTTCAGCGCGGCCAGTTCGGCAGCCGCGGCGCGGACCGCGGCCGCGGCGGCGTGCAGGGCAGCACCCCGCTCGGCGGCCGGGGTCCGGGCCCAGCCGGACGCGGCATCGCGGGCGGCCTGGACGGCGGCGGCGCAGCGCTCGGCGGAGGCCACCGGCACCCGACCCACCTCGTCGCCGGTGCGGGGGTCGTGGACGGTCAGCTCGCGATGCAGCGTCGAAGTCACGTCCTGCCGTACCCGCTGTGCCGCAGGCTCTACCATTCGCAACAAAAGCCCTGGTCAGCGGCCGTGAGTGGCGAGCCGTGTTCTAGCACGGCCCGCCACTCACGGCCGGTGGGGGAGCTTGGCCGGGGTGGAGGGGGGCGGCACGACCGGTCCGATGTCGCCGTCCGGGGCCGCGTCCAGGTCGACGATCACCGGGGCGTGGTCGGACGGTCCGGAGCCCTTGCGTGCCTTGCGGTCCACCCACACCGCGGCGACCCGGCCGGCCGGGTCGGCGCCGGCCAGCACCAGATCGATGCGCATGCCCTTGTCCTGGTGGAACCGGCCGGCCCGGTAGTCCCAGTAGGTGAAGATCCGGTCGTTCGGCCAGCGGTCCCGGACCACGTCGTGCAGCCCGAGCCCGGTCAGCTTGGCCAGCGCCGCCCGCTCGGCCGGGGTGACGTGCGTGGAGTCGACGAACAGCGCCGGGTCCCAGAGGTCGGCGTCGGTGGGTGCGATGTTCATGTCCCCGGCCACCACCGCGGTCGTCGGGTCGGTGACCGCGGCCTGCAGGGCGGCCAGCCACTCCAGCTTGTAGGCGTAGTGCGGGTCGTCCGGGGTGCGCCCGTTGGGCACGTACACCGACGTCACGCGCAGCCCCCCGCAGGTCGCGGTGATCGCGCGCGCCTCCTGCTTCCCGAACTCGGGCTGGTCGGGCAGCCCGCGGACCACGTCGTCCAGGCCGACCCTGGACAGCAGGGCCACCCCGTTCCAGCGGCCCTCGCCGTGGTGGGCGACCGCGTAGCCGCGCTCGGCCAGCGGCTCGGCCAGCGCCGACTCCCAGCCCTCGTCGGACAGCTTGGTCTCCTGCAGGCAGACCACATCGGGCGCGCGCTCGTCCAGCCAGGGCAGCAGCCGGGGTAGCCGGATGAGGGCGGAGTTCACGTTCCACGTAGCCAGGCGCACAGCCGGCACGCTACCGTCAACGAGTTTGTACGGTCACCGAACAAAGCCCGTTCGAAGGAGCGCCGCCGATGTCGCAGCCCACCCGCGAGGACCGCTTCAGCTTCGGCCTGTGGACGGTGGGCTGGCCGGCCCGGGACCCGTTCGGCGAGCCCACCCGGCCCGCGCTGGACCCGGTCGAGTCGGTGCACCGGCTCTCCGAGCTCGGCGCCTACGGCGTGACCTTCCACGACGACGACCTGATCCCGTTCGGCACCGGTGCCGCGGAGCGGGACCGGCTGATCACCCGGTTCCGCGCCGCCCTGGACGAGACCGGCATGCAGGTCCCGATGATGACCACGAACCTGTTCAGCCACCCGGTCTTCAAGGACGGTGCGTTCACCGCCAACGACCGCGGCGTGCGCCGGTTCGCGCTGCGCAAGGTACTGCGCAACCTGGACCTGGCCGCCGAGCTGGGCGCGCAGACCTACGTGTTCTGGGGCGGCCGCGAGGGCGCCGAGGTGGACAGCGGCAAGGACATCCAGGCGGCGCTCGACCGTTACCGGGAGGGCATCGACCTGCTCGCCGCCTACGTCAAGGAGCGCGGCTACGGAATCCGGTTCGCCATCGAGCCCAAGCCCAACGAGCCGCGCGGTGACATCCTGCTGCCCACCCTGGGCCACGCGCTGGCGTTCATCGCCGAGCTGGAGCACGGCGACATCGTCGGCATCAACCCCGAGGTCGGGCACGAGCAGATGGCCGGGCTGAACTACTCGGCCGGGATCGCGCAGGCGCTGTGGGCGGGCAAGTTGTTCCACCTGGACCTCAACGGCCAGCGCGGCATCAAGTACGACCAGGACCTGATCTTCGGGCACGGCGATCTGATCAACGCGTTCTCCCTGGTCGACCTGCTGGAGCACGGGGCGCCCGGCGGCGGACCGTGCTACGACGGCCCGCGGCACTTCGACTACAAGCCCCTGCGCACCGAGGACGTGGCCGGGGTGTGGCAGTCGGCGGCCGCGAACATGCGCACCTACCTGCTGCTGCGCGAGCGGGCCGCGGCGTTCCGCGCCGATCCCGAGGTGGTCGAGGCGCTGGCCACGGCCGGCGTCGACGAGCTGGGCAAGCCCACGCTCAACCCCGGCGAGGGCGTCGCCGAGCTGGTCGCCGACCGCTCCGCCTTCGAGGACTACGACCCGGACAAGGCCGGCGAGCGCGGCTACGGCTACGTCAACCTCGCCCAACTAGCCCTCGAACACCTCATGGGCGCCCGCTGAACCCGCAGTTCGGAGCCATCGGGCTGTTTTCGACGGCCGCAAAGTGCAGTATGGCTCCGACATGCGGTCGGGGCGGCGGGAGCTACGGCGGGAGAGGTCGGTAGGCGATGGGACTGGTGGCGGGGGTCGACTCGTCGACGCAGTCGTGCACGGTGGTCATCCGGGACGCGGAGTCCGGCGCGCCGGTGCGCACCGGGCGGGCGCCGCACCCGCCGGGCACGGAGGTGGACCCGGCGGCGTGGTGGGAGGCCCTGACCGCCGCGCTGGTGCAGGCCGGTGGACTGTCCGATGTGGACGCAATCGCGGTGGCCGGGCAGCAGCACGGGATGGTGTGTCTGGACGAGGCCGGCGAGGTCGTGCGCCCGGCGCTGCTGTGGAACGACACCCGCTCGGCCGCCGCGGCCGACGACCTGGTGGCCGAGCTGGGGGCCAAGGAGTGGGCCGAGGCCATCGGCAGCGTGCCGGTCGCCTCGTTCACCGCCACCAAGCTGCGCTGGCTGGCCGCCCACGAACCGGAGCACGCCGCGGCGACCGCGGCCGTGTGCCTGCCGCACGACTGGCTGACCTGGAAGCTGCGCGGCACCGGTGCCCTGGACGACCTGGTCACCGACCGCAGCGATGCCAGCGGCACCGGCTACTGGTCCGGGGTCACCGGCGACTACCGCCTGGACCTGCTGGAACGCGCCTTCGGCCGGGACGACGTCCGGCTGCCCCGGGTGCTCGCGCCCGGCGAGGCGGCCGGTCGCACCGCCGACGGCGTGCTGCTCGGCCCGGGCGCCGGGGACAACGCCGGCGCCGCGCTGGGCCTGGGCGCCGGGCCGGGCGACGTGGTGATCTCGCTCGGCACCTCGGGCGTGGTGTCCGCGGTGAGCACCACCCCGACCGCCGACCCGACCGGGATCATCGCCGGATTCGCCTCGGCCAGCGGCGAGCACCTGCCGCTGGTGTGCACGCTGAACGCGGCCCGGGTGCTGGACGCGGCGGCCCGGATCCTCGGCGTCGACCACGCCGAGCTGGCCCGGCTCGCCCTGGAGACGCCGTCCGGGGCCGACGGGCTGGTGCTGGTGCCGTACCTGGAGGGCGAGCGCACCCCGAACCGGCCGGACGCCACCGGCGCCCTGCACGGGCTGACCCTGGCCAGCTCCGCCCCGGGGCACCTGGCCCGGGCCGCGGTCGAGGGCCTGCTCTGCGGGCTGGCCGACGCACTGGATGCGCTGGTCACGGCCGGGGTGGACGTGCAGCGGGCGTTCCTGGTCGGCGGCGCGGCGCGCTCGGAGGCGGTGGCCCGGATCGCGCCGGCCGTCCTCGGCCGCCCGGTGCTGCTGCCCACCCCCGGGGAGTACGTGGCCGACGGGGCGGCGCGGCAGGCGGCCTGGGTGCTGGCCGGCGCCGACGCCCCGCCGGTCTGGGCGGCGGCCGACACCTCGACCTTCGAGGCCGAGCCGACGCCCGCCGTGCGCCGGCGCTACGCCGAGGTCCGCGACATGACGGCGCACCAGCTGCGGTGACGCTGCCCGCCCCCGGCGGAGCGGGGCAGCACACCGTCCGGCGGCACAACCTGGCGCTGGTGCTCGGTGAGGTCGCCGCGGCCGAGCCGGTGTCCCGGGCCGGGGTGGCGGCCCGCACCGGGCTCACCCGCGGCACGGTGTCCTCGCTGGTCGAGGAGCTGATCGAGGCCGGGTTGCTCACCGAGCTGGCGGCGGCCCGCGGCGGCACCGGACGCCCGGCCAGCCCGTTGCAGCTCAACCGGTCCGGGCCGGCCGGGCTCGGGCTGGAGATCGGCGTGGACCACGTGGGGGCCTGCGTGGTCGACCTGTCCGGGACGGTGCGGGCGCTGCGGACGGCACCGTCGGCGCACCGCGACCGGCCCCCCACCGCCGGGCTCGGCGCGGTCGCGGAGCTGGCCGCCGCGGTGGTCGCCGAGGCCGGCCTGGCCGTGTGCGGCGCGGGCGTGGCCCTGCCCGGCCTGATCGGTGCCGGCGGGCGGGTGCAGCACGCGCCCAACCTGCCCGGCTGGACCGACGTCCCGGTGGCGGCCGAGCTCACCGGACTGCTCGGCATCCCGGTGGTCCAGGTGGCCAACGAGGCCGACCTGGCCGCGCTGGCCGAGCTGTGGTTCGGGCCCTCCGGCGCGGCCGGCCCGGGGCGCCCGGGGCCGACCTTCCTGTTCGTCTCCGGCGGCATCGGGGTCGGCGCCGGCATCGTCCTGGACGGGCGGCTGTTCCGCGGCGCCGGTGGGCGGGCCGGCGAGCTGGGGCACGTCGTCGTCGAACCGGACGGGCGGCGCTGCCGCTGCGGCGGGCGCGGCTGCCTGGAGCAGGCGGCCGGGCAGGAGGCGCTGCTGCGGGCGACCGCCACGGCCACGGTCGACGATCTCCTCGCGCGGCCGGCCGCCGCGATCGACCCCGCGGCGCGCGCCCTCGGGGTCGCGCTGACCGGGGCGGTGCACCTGCTCGACGTGCGCACCGTCGTCCTCGGCGGGCTCTACGCCCGGCTCGGGGACCGGTTGCGCCGATCCGTCGAGGCCGAGCTGGCGGCCCGGGTCGGCCCGGTCGACGTGCGGCTGTCCGCCCCGGGCACCGGGGGTGCGCTGCGCGCCGCGGCCGCGTCGGTGGTCCGCGAAAGACTGAACAGCCCGTGAGTGCTGAGCCGTGTTCTAACACGGCTCAGCACTCACGGGCTGTTGGGCAGCACCCGGGCCCGGTCGGCGACCACCGTCGCACCGTCGGGCCTCCCGGTCAGCACCACCAGGTTCCCGACCGCCGGCTTCGGGTTCACCGCGGCCACGTTCACCCTCGTCGACAGCCCGTCGGGGCGCAGCACGGTCGCGGTGTCGCCGTCGATCGCGGTGACGGTGCCGCTCACGTGCGCCTTCGGGGTGCGGATCGTCACCGCGGTGGCCGCGTCCCCGGTGCCGCTGACCCGGATCAGCACCCGGTCCCCCGCGCGCAGGCCGCCCAGGCCCTGCTGGCCGGCACCGTGGACCCGGGTGCTGCCGTTCGTGTGCACGGTGCGCTGCGGGCCGGCGTCCTGCGCGACGACGACGTTGCCGTCGGCCGTGGACACCACGCTGCCGATCAGCAGGGTGTCGGCCCCGAGCCGGCGGGCCTCACCCCGGCGCCGGTCCGGCCCCTCGGCGTCGCCCGGCGGCGCGGCGACGCCCGGCGGCGCGGCGACGCCCGGCGGCGCGGCGACGGCGGGCGGCGCGGCGACGGCGGGCGCGGCGACGGCGTCGGCCCGGGCGTCCGCGGGCAGCAGCAGCGCGACGGCCAGGCCCGCCACCGCCAGCACGCCCAGCACCGCGGCCCCGAGCGTGGCCCGGCGCCGGACCGACCGCCGCGGCGATCCGGGCCGCAGCGCGACGGTGGGCGGCTCGGCCGGGTGCGGCGCGGGGTCGAAGAGGTTCTGATCGGTCACGTCGGGCTCCTCGGGGCGGGGAAGGGCGTTTCGGGCGGAAGCGACCGACACCGAGCATCTCCACCCCGGCTGAGCGGAGCCTGAAGCCGGCCGCACCTTCAGCCGATCTTCAGCCCGGTTCCGGGGCGGCGGGCCAGAATGGCGACGTGCGGGGGCGGGTGCTGGTGATCGAGGACGCGGAGGCCATCCGGGCCGCGGTGCTGGCCGGGCTGACCGAGGCCGGTTTCCAGGTCGCCGGCCGGCCCGACGGGCGCGCCCTGGAGGCCGATCTGGCCGCCTTCCGCCCCGATCTGGTCGTGCTGGACGTCATGCTGCCCGGGCGGGACGGCTTCGCGCTGCTCGACGTGGTGCGTCGGCACAGCGACGCCGGCGTGGTGATGCTGACCGCTCGCGACGGTGTCGACGACCGGCTGCGCGGCCTGCACGGCGGCGCCGACGACTACCTGGTCAAGCCGTTCGTGCTGGCCGAGCTGGTGGCCCGGGTGGCGGCGGTGCTGCGCCGGATGGGCCGGTCCCCGTCGGCGGTGGAGGTCGGCGACCTGCTGGTGGACGCCGCGGCCGGGGCGGTGCAGCGGGCCGGGGTGCCCGTCGAGCTGACCGCGACCGAGCTGAAGCTGCTGGACTACCTGGCCACCCAGCGCGGCCGGGTGGTGTCCAAGGGCCAGATCCTGACCAGGGTCTGGGGCTACACCGACTACGATCCGAACCTGGTGGAGGTGCACGTCTCGGCGTTGCGGCGCAAGCTGGGCGAGCCGCGCCTGGTGCACACGGTGCGCGGGCTCGGCTACGTGCTGCGCGCCGAGGGCCCGTGAGGAGGCCCGCGCCGCCCAGGGGGTCGCTGCCCGGCGTGTCGCTGCCGACCACGTCGCTGCCCACCATGTCGCTGCGCCGCCGGGTCACCGCGCTCAGCCTGGCCGTGCTGGCCACGGTGTTGCTGCTGGTGCTCGTGCTCACCGACGTGGTGTTCGCGGCGCAGACCCGCTCCGACGCCCGCGCCCAGCTGGCCGTGCGGGCGAACCTGGCCGGGCAGCTGGTCGCGCAGGGCGTCGGGCCCCGGGTGGTGGCCCGCCGGGCCGAGGCGCCCGGCACCACGACACTGCTGGTCACCCCGGACGGGCGCCGGTTCGGCTCGCTCGCCGACGACCCCGCCCCGCCGCCACCGGGCCCGGCCCGTGGCGACGACCAGGTGCTGCGCCGCACCCTGGCCGACGGCTCGCAGCTGACCCTGGTGGCCGACGGGGAGGTGGCGTCGCTGGCCCAGCAGCGGCTGCGGCGCACCCTGGCGCTGCTCGGGCTGGTGGCCCTGCTCGTGGCCGGGGCCGTCACGCTGCTCACCACCCGGCTGGCGCTGGCCCCGCTGGACACCATGACCGCGCTGGCCCGCTCCATCACCCGCGGCGACCGCGGCCGGCGGCTCGCCCCGCCCCGCACCGACACCGAGCTGGGCCGCACCGCCGCCGCCTTCGACGACATGCTCGACGAGCTGGAGGGTGCCGAGGCGGCCGCCAGGGCCGCGGCCGAACGCACCCGGCGCTTCGTCGCCGACGCCGCGCACGAGCTGCGCACCCCGCTGGCCGGGGTGGCCGCGCTGACCGAGGCCGCGATGGCTCCCGAGCTGCCCGGACCGGAGCGGGAGCGGCTGCACCTGCTGCTGCTGCGCGAGACCCGGCGGGCGGCCGGCCTGGTGGACGACCTGCTCGTGCTGGCCCGGATCGACGCCGGCATCCCGCTGCGCCGGGAACCGGTGGACCTGCTCGGGCTGGCCCGGGCCGAAGCCGACCGGGTGCGGTTGCTGGCCCCGGACCGGGAGATCGAGGTGCTCGGCGTGCCCGTGGTGGTCGCCGGCGACGGCGACCGGCTGGGACAGGTGCTGGGCAACCTGCTGAGCAACGCCGGCCGGCACGCCCCGGCGGGCGGCCGGGTCACGGTGCGGGTGTGGTCCGGCGGGATGGCGCTGGTGCAGGTGACCGACACCGGGCCGGGGGTGCCGCCCGCGGACCGGGAACGGATCTTCGACCGGCTGGTGCGGCTGGACGACTCGCGCGCGGCCGACGGCGGCGGCTCCGGGCTGGGGTTGGCCATCGCCCGCGGCATCGCCCGGGCCCACGGCGGCGACCTGCGCTGCGTCGAGCCGCCACAACGGTGCGGCGCGGCGTTCGAGCTGCGGATCCCGGGCACGCCCGCGGTGGCTCAGTCCTCCTCGGGCGCCGAGGCCTTGCGGATGTAGAGCAGCCGGTCGCCGCGCTCCAGCGAGTCGACGGT
>DATMDS010000144.1:0-8179 GCA_035557575.1 Pseudonocardia sp.
CGCCTCCATCTCCGGGTTGGCCCGCAGGTCGAGCGCCGCGTCCGCGGTGAGCACGACCGCCTCGAGCAGCCCGCCGATGTTGATGTTCTGCCGCGCGGAGATGTCGACGAACATCGTGTCGCCGCCGTACTCCTCGGCCACCAGCCCGTACTCGGTGAGCTGCTGGCGCACCTTCTGCGGGTTGGCGCCTTCCTTGTCGATCTTGTTGACCGCGACCACGATCGGCAGGCCGGCGGCCTGCGCGTGGTTGATGGCCTCCACCGTCTGCGGCATCACACCGTCGTCGGCGGCGACCACGATGATCGCGATGTCCGTCGAGTTGGCACCACGAGCACGCATGGCGGTGAACGCCTCGTGACCCGGGGTGTCGATGAAGGTGATCAGCCGCTCGTTGCCGTCGACGTCGACCGCGACCTGGTAGGCACCGATGTGCTGGGTGATGCCACCGGCCTCGCCCTCGTGCACGGTCGTCTTCCGGATGGTGTCCAGCAGTCGCGTCTTACCGTGGTCGACGTGACCCATGACGGTCACGACCGGCGGCCGCGCCTGCAGCTCCTCCTCGCCACCGGCGTTCTCGCCGTAGGAGATGTCGAAGGAGTCGAGCAGCTCGCGGTCCTCCTCCTCCGGGGAGACGACCTGCACCTTGTAGTTCATCTCGGTGCCGAGCAGCTCGAGGACGTCGTCGGAGACCGACTGCGTCGCGGTGACCATCTCCCCGAGGTGGAACAGCACCTGCACCAGCGAGGCCGGGTTGGCGTTGATCTTCTCGGCGAAGTCGGTCAGCGAGGCACCACGCGGGAGACGGATGGACTCGCCGTTGCCCTTGGGCAGGCGAACACCGCCGACGCTGGGCGCCTGCATGTTCTCCATGTACTCCTGGCGCTTCTGCCGCTTCGACTTGCGACCACGCCGGGACGGCCCACCAGGCCGGCCGAACGCGCCCGCGGCGCCGCCGCGACCGCCACCGGAGCCGGGACGGCCACCGCCGCCACCGCGGAAGCCACCGCCACCACCGGCCGGTGCGCCACCGCCGCCGCCGGGACGGTAGCCACCGCCACCGCCGCCGCCACCGCCGCCACCGGGACCGCCGCCACCGGGACGACCGCCGGGGCCACCGCGTCCACCGCCAGGACCGCCCGGGCGTCCGCCCGGACCTCCGGGGCCACCGGGGCCACTGGGGCGTCCGCCGGGACCGCCACGGCCGCCGGCCGAGGGACGGGTCGGCATCATGCCCGGGTTGGGTCGCGGCGGCATGTTGCCGGGCGACGGCGGGCGCGGACCGCCCTGCCCGGGCGCACCCGGACGCGGGCCGCCAGGGCGCGGGCCACCGGGACGCGACCCGGCCTGACCGGGACCGGCGGGGCCGGAACCCTGACCTGCGGGCGCGGGCCCCTGGGCCGGCGGGCCGGGCCGGGGTGCGGCCGGGCGCGGCGGCGCGCCGGAGCCGACGCCGAACGGGTTGTTGCCCACCCGCGGGGTGCGCGGACCGGGCCGGGGACCACTCGGGCGCGGCGGGACGACGGCGCCACCGGTCTCGGCCGCGGCGGCAGGCCGCTGCTGGGCGGGAGCCGGTTCGGTGCCGCGCGGCGGCGCCGGCGGCTGCTCGGGCGCCGGCGGCGGCTGCTGCTGCGGCATGGCCGGCGCAGCGGCGGCGGGCCGCTGCGCGGGCGGCGGGGTCGGCGCGGGCGGCGGGGTCGGCGGCGTCACCGGGCCCGGCCGCGGGCCGGGCCGGGGCGCGGCCGGACGCGACTGCTCCTGGGTGGCCGGCGCCGAGGCGGCGAGCGGTTGCTCGGCCGGGGCGGCCGCCGGCGGGCTCGGCGGGCCCTGCGGGGCCGGTGGAGCCTGCGGGGTCGCCGCGGGGGCGCCGCGGGCCGGGTTCCTGTTGGGGCCGGCACCCGGGCGGCCACGGCCGCCACCGGGGCGGCGGGCGCCGTCACCGGCGCCGCCACCGGCCATCGCCTCGCGGAGCTTGCGCACCACCGGGGCCTCAACCGTGGAGGACGGGGACTTCACGTACTCCCCGAGATCCTGCAACGTGCTCAGGACCTGCTTGCTACTGATGCCGAGCTCCTTGGCGAGCTCGTGCACGCGGGCCTTGCCTGCCACTGCACTCCTTGTTTCTCGGAGGCCGGCGGCGGTTTCCGCTCGACCTCGAACCTAGTGTCGAAGCACGTTCATGGTGCGATCTTCACGACTGGCTCATGACGGGTCGACCTTGCTTCCTGATGTGACGGACCCGGGCGTCTCCCGGACCCCAACTGCTGTTCCGCGTCCTGCTGTGGTGACGTGCACCCGCACCGCGGCCACGTCCAGCGGTCCCGGGGCGCGCAGCGCCCGTGGGAACGCCGAGCGTCGCTCGGCCCGGTTCAGGCACTCCGGGACCGGGTGCAGCCACGCACCTCGCCCCGGGAGCCGTCGCCGTGGATCCGGGGTGAGCACCCCGTGCACCACGACGACCCGCAACAGATCATCGGCCGCCGCCCGGGCGCGACACCCCACACAGGTCCGAACCGGTCCCGCCACGGATCGAGAATCCGTCGCGGGGGTCGGAGGTGTGGAAGCCGAACCCGAACCGAGGGCCGACTCGGAGTGTAGCGCAGCATCCGGCTGCGCTCCGCCCGCGCTCGACGTCCCGGCCGCCGCCCGGCCCGATCGCCGTGCGGACCGCAGTGCGATGCCGCTCAGCCCACCGTCTCCGTCTCCGCGTCCGCCCCGGCGTCCGCACCCGGACCAACGCCGCGCGGGTCGGCGTCGCTGCGGATGTCGATCCGCCAGCCGGTGAGCCGGGCGGCGAGCCTGGCGTTCTGCCCCTCCTTGCCGATGGCCAGCGACAGCTGGAAGTCCGGCACGACGACGCGCGCGGTCCGGCCGCGCTCGTCGAGCACGGTGACCGACACCACCTTCGACGGCGACAACGCGTTGCCCACGAAGGTCGCCGGGTCCTCGGACCAGTCGATGATGTCGATCTTCTCCCCGGCCAGCTCGCTCATCACGGCGCGCACCCGGGCCCCGACCGGCCCGATACAGGCCCCCTTCGGATTGACCCCCTGCACCGTGGACCGTACGGCGATCTTGGACCGGTGCCCGGCCTCGCGGGCCACCGCGACGATCTCCACCGTCCCGTCGACCAGCTCCGGCACCTCCAGCGCGAAGAGCTTGCGCACGAGGTTGGGATGCGTGCGACTCAACGTGATCTGGGTGCCGCGCATTCCGCGGCTCACCCCGACCACGTAGCAGCGGATCCGCTCGCCGTGCGCGTAGCTCTCCCCCGGCACCTGCTCGGCCTGCGGCAGCACGCCCTCGGTCTGCCCGGACAACGCGACGATGACCACCCCGCGCGCGTTGGCCCGGGCGTCGCGCTGCACCACGCCGGCGACGATCTCGCCCTCCTTGGCCACGAACTCGCCGTAGGTGCGTTCGTGTTCGGCGTCCCGCAGCCGCTGCAGGATCACCTGACGGGCGGTGGTGGCCGCGATCCGGCCGAAACCCTCCGGGGTGTCGTCGACCTCGTCCGCGACACTGCCGTCGGCCGCGAGCTCCTGGGCCAGCACCCGGACCGCACCGGTCTTGCGGTCGATGTCGATGCGGGCGTGCGGGTGGTGGCCGTCGGTGTGCCGGTAGGCGGTGAGCAGCGCGGTCTCGATGGCCTCGATCACCGTCTCGAACGGGATGTCCTTCTCGCGCTCGATGGTGCGCAGCGCGGCGATGTCGACGTTCATGCGTCCTCCTCCTGCCCCGCCCCGGGAACCTGCCCACACAGCAGCTCCACCTCCTGCTCGGGCGCAGGCCGGAACTCCACCTGCACTCCGGCGTGCGCGACGTCGGCGTAGCGCAGCGCGCGCAGCTCGCCGTCGACCAGCAGGGTGACCGCGTCCGGGCCGGCCGGTCCCACCCGGCCGGTGAACGCGGCTCCGTCCTGGGTGCGCACGGCGACCTGCCGCAGGTGCGCCCGCCGCCAGTGTCGCTGACCGGTCAGCGGCCGATCGACGCCCGGTGAGGTGACCTCGAGCGTGTAGGAGCCGCCGATCAGGTGCTCGTGCCGGTCCAGCTCGACCGAGGCCGAACGGGACAGCGCGGCGATGGCGTCCAGCCCGACGCCGTCGTCGGAGTCGACGACGATCTTCACGCTGTGCCGGCGCCCGGCGGTCCGCACCTCGAGCTGCTCCAGGTCGAAGCCGGCCGCCTGCACCAGCGGCTCCAGCACGCCACGCAGCCGCCCCGGGACCGGCCCGGATTCCTGCTCGGCGCGGGGCGAGGGCATTGCGGGGCTCCTGATCGTCGGAAGCGGTGGGGTGGTCCGTCAGGGTATCGCGCCGGGCTCGGGCGACGGCCTGGCAGGATGAGTTCCTCGATCACCAGCCGTGGTCTCCGCCGTGTCCGGCCGCTCCCGGCAGCACATCCCTGCGAGCGGCAGCCGGCGCAGACCAGGAAGGAGTCGCGGTGGCCGCCGCTCCCGGTCCGTCGATCGGCCGGCGCCGGATGCTCGTCGGGCTGGCGCTGTTGCCCGCCGCGGTGGGCGGGTGCGCCCTCGTCCCCGCGACGTCCCGGCCGGAGGATCCGCTGATCGCGCTGGCCGCCGCGGCGCGCGCGGACGCCGCACTGGCCGCCGCCGCGATCGCCGCGGACCAGACGCTGGCCGCCCGGGTGCAGCCGCTGGCCGACGCGCGCACCGCGCACGCGGCCGCGCTGGACGCGGAGGTGGCGCGGCTGCTGTCGAGTCGCTCCACGCCCGCCCCCGCCCCGGCACCGGCCCCGCAGGGACCGGTACCGCTGGCCCGGGTGCGCGCCGCCGCGCGGGCGTCGGCGGACACTGCCGCCGAGGTCGCCATGGGGCTGCCGGTCGACCGGGTCGGGTTGGTCGCCTCGGTGTCGGCCTGCTGCGCCGGTTACGCGACCATGCTGACGTGACCCGCTCGCCCCGCTCCTCCGCGCCGGCGCCGGCACCCGCACCGGCACCGGCACCGCTGGACCGGATGTCGGTGGACGCACTGCAGGATGCGCTGGCCGCCGAGCACGCCGCACTCTGGTGCTACGCGCTGGTGGTGGCGTTCCTGCCGGCGGAGCAGCTGGCCCAGGCCCGCGGCGACGCCGCGGCGCACCGGGAGGTGCGCGCCGCGGTGGAGCGGATCCTGGCCGCCGCCGGGGTGCGCGCCGTCTCCGCCGAGCCGGCCTACGCCACACCGCAGCCGGTGACCGACGGGCCGTCCGCCGCCGGGCTGGCCGCGGTGGCCGAGAGCGATGCCCTGGGCGCCTGGAAGTCGGTGCTGGAGCACACCTCGGACCGGGAGCTGCGGCGTACCGCGCTGGACGCGCTGACCGAGGGCACCGTGCGCAGCGCGCGCTGGCGGGTGCTGCTGGGCACCCGACCTGCTATCCCGCCGTTCCCCGGGCGCCGCTGAGCCGCACCGCTACCCGGCCGCGCTGCTACCCGGCCGTACTGCGGGCCAGCGCGCCGAGCGCCAGGTCGACGTCGTCGTCGGTGTTGTAGAGGTGGAAGGCGAGCCGGGCGGCACCGGCCCGGCCCGCCGCCACCACCCCGGCCGCCTGCAACCGGGCCAGCGCGTCCGGCTGCCGCACCGCGACGATCGCGGAGCCACCCGGCGGCATCCCCACCCCGGCCCGGAACCGGTCGGCCAGCCCGACGCAGTGCGCCTGCACCGCCGCCCGGTCCAGCCCGGCCAGGTACGGCAGCGCCACTGCGGCACCGACATGGCTGAACCAGGCCGGTGACGTGTCCAGCGCCCTGGCGCCGGCGGCCAGCCGCAGCGGCAACCCGTAGATGCTGGTCCACGGGTCCTGGCCGGCGAACCACCCGGCGCCGTGCGGTACCGGCGCGAGCTGCGGGCCCAGCGCCATCCAGGCCGCGCCGCGCGGGCTCAGCAGCCACTTGTAGCCGCTGCCGACCACCGCGTCCGCCCAGCTCACGTCGCCGTTCCACCAGCCCAGCGCCTGGGTCGCGTCGAGCAGTACCCGGGTGCCGTGCTCCCGGGCCGCCCGTAACGGGCCGAGGTCGACGAGCCGGCCGTCGGCGGACTGCACGACGCTCACCGCGACGAGGTCGAACTCGGCGGCGCGCCCCGGCAGCTCGTCGAGCTCGGCCTCGACCACCTGCACGCCGCGGTCGCGCTGCGCCGCGAACGGGAAGCTGACGCTGGTGAACTCGCCGCGGGCCACCAGCACCCTGGCCCCGTCCGGCAGGCTCGCCGCGACGAGCCCGACCAGCCCGGACGCGGTGGCGCCGATCGCCACCCGATCGGCCGGGACACCGACGAGCCGCCCGAACGCGGCGCGGGCGGTGGCCACCGAGGCGTCGTAGTCCGCCGGCCGTGCGGCGCCGGTGCGCCAGTCCTGCACGGCGGCGGCGACCGCGTGCGCCACCGCGTCCGACGGGATGCCGACGCTGGCGGTGTTCAGGTAGCCGAGGGGGATGTCGAAGTCGTGACCGAAAGCGCTGCGCACGGTGCCCGAGCCTACGTAGGGTCGACGTCCGTGGAGAGCGAGATGATCCGGGTCCGGACCGGCGGCACCGAACGCGTCGTCGACCTGGGCGAGCAGATCGCCGGGTTCCTGCGCAGTACCGGAGCCCGCGACGGCCTGCTGCACGTCTGGGTGCCGCACGCGACCGCCGGCCTGGCGGTGATCGAGACCGGTGCCGGCAGTGACACCGACCTGCTGGCCGCGCTGCGCGACCTGCTGCCGGCCGACGACCGCTGGCGGCACCGCCACGGCAGCCCGGGCCACGGCCGCGACCACGTGCTGCCCGCGTTCCTCCCACCGTCGATGACGGTGCCGGTGCTGGGCGGCCGGCCGGCGCTGGGCACCTGGCAGTCGATCTGCCTGGTCGACACGAACACCGACAACCCGGACCGCCAGATCCGCCTCTCCTACCTCCCCGGCTGAACCGCGCCCGTCAGGGCCGGACGAGGGCGCGCAGGTGGTCCACGGCCTCGTCCACGGCGATCTCCGTGCGGTCGCCGGTGCGCCGGTCCTTGACCTCGATCATCCCGGACGCCAGCCCGCGCCCGACCACGACGATGGTCGGCACCCCGATCAGCTCGGCGTCGGCGAACTTGACCCCGGGCGAGGCCTTCCGGTCGTCCAGCAGCACGCGCAGGCCGGCGGCCTCCAGGTCGGCGGCCAGCCGCTCGGCGCCCGACACGATCTCCGCGCCCTTGCCGGCGATCACCACGTGCAGGTCGAACGGGCTGACCGAGCGGGGCCAGATCAGCCCGTCCTCGTCGTGGCTCTGCTCGGCGATCACGGCGACCAGCCGGGACACCCCGACGCCGTAGGAGCCCATGGTGATCCGGATCGGCTTGGCGTCCGGGCCGAGCGCGTCCAGCCCGGCGGCGTCGGCGAACTTCCGACCCAGCTGGAACACGTGCCCGATCTCGATCCCGCGGGCCGCGGCGAGCGGGCCGCTGCCGTCCGGTGCCGGGTCGCCCGCGCGCACCTCGGCGGCCTCGATCGTGCCGTCCGGGGTGAAGTCGCGGCCGGCGACCAGGTCGACGACGTGGTGGTCGGCCTTGTCCGCACCGGTCACCCAGGCGGTGCCGGTGACGACCCGGGGGTCGACGAGGTACTGCACGCCGTTGGCCGCCAGCGAGCCCGGCCCGATGTAGCCCTTGATCAGGAACGGGTGCGCGGCGAAGTCGGCCTCCTCCAGCAGCGCCACCTCGGCCGGGTGCACGGCCGCCTCGAGGCGCTTGAAGTCCACCTCGCGGTCACCGGGCACGCCGATGCCGAGCAACGTCCAGTCCGACGATCCCGGCCGACGCGTCTTGACCAGCACGTTCTTCAGGGTGTCGGCCGCGGTGAAGGTGCGGCCCGGTCCGTGCCCATCGAGATCGGCGCCGTTGAGGAAGTCGACCAGCGTCTGGATGGTCGGGGTGTCGGGGGTGTAGTGCGCCTGCGCCGCCGGCAGCCCGTCCAGCTCCCGGGGCGGTGGGGCCGGCGTGGTGACCGCCTCCACGTTGGCCGCGTACCCGCCCGGGCTGCGCACGAAGGTGTCCTCACCGGTCTCGGCCAGCGCCAGGAACTCCTCCGACGCCGAACCGCCCATCGCGCCGGACATCGCGGACACGATCACGTACTGCAGGCCCAGCCGGTCGAAGATGCGCTCGTAGGCGTCCCGGTGCAGCCGGTACGACGCGGCCAACCCCTCGTCGGTCAGGTCGAA
>DATMDS010000145.1:0-3341 GCA_035557575.1 Pseudonocardia sp.
GGCGAGGCCGTGGTGTCCGGGCTGGTCACCCCGGACAACTACCGGCTCGACCTCGACGGCCGGCCGGTGGAGATCCGCCCCGGTGAGAAGGACGTGGCCATCCGGTGCCGGCCCGGCGGCGGCACCCAGTGTCAAGGGACACGCCGATCTGAACGCTGGCGGACGTGAGACCTGAACGCTGGCGGACAACAGAACTGAACAGTGGTGGCCACGGATCTGCCCGGAGGGTGGTGGCCACCCGGCTGCTCGGTCAGGTGGTCATGATCACCGCCTGGGATGTGGTGGGTGTGGTGGCTCGGCGAGGTCACTGATCGCGACGGGTTCGTCGCAGTTGGGGCAGTGACCGCGGGTGTCGATGCGTCGACAGAACAGGTTGCAGTCCGGGCATCGGCGCTCGTCGAGGTAGCGGGTTTCGTAGTCGGGGCATTCGTAGATCACCCCGAGCCGGGGGTGGTGGTGGGGTTCATCGGGGGCCTGCCAGGGCGACGACGCCGGCGCCGGTGAGGGCTTGGGACAGTCGCACGCTCTCGCCGCTGGTCTGGCACAGGTGAGCGTGGTGCAGGAGCCGGTCGACGGTGGCGGTGGCCAGCGTCTTGGGCATGAGCTCGTCGAACCCCGACGGGTGCAGGTTCGACGAGACCGCGACGGAACGGCGCTCGTAGGCGGCGTCGACGAGGCGGTAGAGCCCTTCGGCGGCGTCGGGGCCGACCGGGAGCAGCCCAATATCGTCGACGATCACCAAATCAGCGCGCAGGATCCGGGTGATCGCCTTGGTGACCGAGTCGTCGGCGCGATGGCGGCGGACCAGGACGCCGAGGGCTTCGAGGGTGAACCAGGCGACGTGGCGTCCGGCTTCGACCGCGGCTTGGCCCAGCGCCTCGAGCAGGAATGTCTTGCCGGTGCCGGCCGGCCCGCAGACCACCAGGTTTTCCGCGCGGCCGATCCATTCCAGGGTGCGTAGCGCGGCCTGGGTCGGCGCGGGGATCGAGGAGGTCGCCTCGTTCCAGGCCTCGAAGGTCTTCCCGGTCGGGAACGCCGCCCGGGCCCGGCGGGTGGCCAACGAGGAACGGTCCCTGCCAGCGACCTCCTCGGTGAGCAGCACCCGTAGGACCTCGGCGGGGTCCCAGCGCTGCGCCTTCGCGGTGGCCAGGACTTCGGGGGCGGCGCGGCGGATGTGCGGGAGCCGCATCCGCCGCAGCAGTGCCTCCAGCGCGTCGTCCAATGGTGGCGGGGTGGGGGTCCGGGTGGTCATGGCTGGCCCCGATCCCCGTCGAGCAACGCGGCGATCCGTTCGGCGATGTGCTGGCCCATCCATGCCGCCTGCTCGCGGGTCGGGTGCCCGGCGAAGTGACGGGTGAACTCGGTCGCGACGGCGTCGGCCCCGGTGCTGTCGGGGGCGTCGGCGAGCCAGTCGGCCAGGGCGCCGATCAGCCAGCCCCACTCCAGCAGTTCCCCGGCAGCGACGCCGATCAGCTGGTCGGGCTCATCGGCACCCAGGGTGGTGAATCGCTCGGGCGCACGGCTGCTCTGGGTGCGACTCACCGGGTCACCTCGGTCTCTCCGAAACCGGTCTGGCCGAGGTCGGGGTCACCGAACCCGGCCCACCCGGCGGTGCCCTGGGCCAGGGTGTGGCCCTCGCCGGCCCGCCCGGCCGGGCCGGGCAGAGCGGTGGCCTGGTGGGACAGGATCGCGGCGAGGTCGCCCTCGGCGAACCGCCCGGAGGTGCCGGCCTGCCCGAGTGCGCGGTCCACCACGGCGTCGCCGTGCAGCCGGGCCAGCTCGACCGCCTCGGCCATCTTGGCCCGGACCCTGCCGGCGCCGGTGGCGGCGGCCTCGGTCAGCCACAATGTCGCGCCGTCACCCAGCGCCAGGAACGCCGCCTCGCTGCTGGTGCGCGGTCGCGGGGTCCGGTCCAGCGCCCCGGCCGGGGCCGGCGGGAAGTGCGCGTCGACGACCCGCGGGCTGCCCGCGGTGGTCTCCTGGTGGCGGGCGGCCTCGACCGGGCCACCCGGCCCGACGTGCACGATCACGATCTGCTCTCCGTGGCGGCGCACCCACACCGTCTCACCGACCAGCCGGTGCGGCACCGAGTACTGGCAGTGCTCGAAGTTGACCATCGGGGTGTTGTCGGCGACCGTGCGGGTCACCCCGAACGTGGCGGTGAACGGTGTCGCGGGCAGCGGGTGCAGCCGGGCCTGCTCCTCAGTGAGCATCTCGACCGGGGCACGGCGGGTGACGCGGTGCGGCCTGGCGTTGATCTCGCTGGTGAACCCCGCGCAGGCCGCCTCCAGCTCGGCGAAGCTGCCGTAGGCGGGAAGCAGGTTCGCGTCCGTGGGCACCAAGTCGGCCTTCGCGACCCGCACGCTCGACTCTGAGCCGCCCTTCGAGGCCGGGTCCGCCGGAACACAGGTAGCAATGGTCAGGCCGTAATGGCGGCCGAACGCCACGGTGGCCGGGTTGCGCACCGCGATCCCGGCGACGTGCTCGACGGTGACGGTGCGCTCGTTGTCGGTCAGCAGATACGTCGGCACCGCGCCCACCGCACGCAACGCGGCGTCGATCGCGGCGAACACGCTGGGCGTGGTCTTGTCCAGCAGCGGAACCACGACCCGGAACCGGCACCACGCCAACCAGAAACAGAACAAGATCGTCGAAGCGCCGCCGATACGCGGGCCCTCACCGAAGTCGTACTGCGCCCACATCCCGGGCTCCGGGATCCACGGCCGGTGCACCCGCGCCCGTCCCGACCGCCACGCCTTCTTGATCTCCGCGACCGCGCGGCGAGTGGTCCGCTCGGACCCCGTGAACCCCATCGCGGTGATCTTGTCGTGCGCCACGTCGGCGCGGATCTTGCCCTTGGACCGCTCGACGAGCTCTTCGAGCTTGGGCAGGAACCCGTCGATCACACTCGGCCGGCGCGCCGCCCGGCCCGGCACCAACGTCCCGGCATCACGCTGGGCCACCCAATTCGCCACCGTGTTCGGCGAGCATCCGGCCAGCTCGGCCGCGTCGCGGTAGGACGCGGTCAGGTCGAACCCTTCTAGGATTTCCATGATCTCCTCGGCAGACTTCACTCGTCCCCTCCTCGGGGCTGGGTGCGGTTGGCACCGCCCAGCCCACCCGAGGAGGGGACCCCCGCCCGGTAACCGGCAGGGAACGGTCAAGATCGTGTCGGGCGGATCCACTGTCGCCGTCAGCGTTCAGTTCTGCTGGCCGCCAGCGTTCAAGAACTTGGCCGTCTGCGTTCAGGATCTCGTGGCGGTTATGACCCGTGCCGGCGAGGCCCCGGATGTGGTCCTGGAGGCCTGCTACGGCTGGGTGCGACGTGATGGTGCATGAGC
>DATMDS010000146.1:0-9724 GCA_035557575.1 Pseudonocardia sp.
GGTGGGGTGATGAAGTCGGTCCAGCCCAGCCAGACCCGCCCGGCCTGCTCCGGCGTGTCCCGGTCGGCCACCGACAGCCCGACCAGGGAGCCGTGCGCCGGCAGCGGCACGGTACCCACCGGGGATCCGTCCGCGGCCGCGTGCAGGGCCAGCTCGGCCACCGCGTGCCGCGCCCTGGCCAGCACCAGCAGCGCGTCCGCCGGTTCGCGGCCGGCGGGCTCCAGCCGGCGCACCGCCTGCAGCACCGCGTCCGGGTCCTCGCCGACCAGCTCCTGCCAGTGCTCGCGGCCCGGCGTGGCCGGGTCGGTGACGGCCAGCCGCCAGCGCGGGGCGCCGTCGGTGGTGTGCAGGTAGAGCCGGCCGTCGCGGTCCACCCAGGCGTAGCACTGGACGTCGTCGGCCTGGGTGAGGATCGGGACCAGGGTGGACCCGGCGGTGAGCTCGGAGATCCACACGCTGTCCCGGCGCGCGGTGCCGATGTTGCCGGTGACCAGCAGCCAGCGCCCGTCCCGGGAGACGCTGACGCCGTAGTAGGTGTGCTCGTCGTAGAGTCCGGGCCCGTCGATGAGCCGGTCCTGCTCGGTCGGGGTGCCGATCCGGTGCCGCCAGATCCGGCGGTGGAAGGACTGCTCGCCGGCCGGGACCTCGTCCTCGTCGACCATCCGGACGAAGATCAGCTCGGCGCTCGGCTCTTCGGACGTGGCGGGCAACCACGCCACGCTCGAGTAGCGGCAGCGGTCGATCGGCGGCTCCACGTCCTGGCCGGTCCGGACGTCCAGGACGTGCAGCACCGAGTGCTCGTCGCCGCCGTGCGAGAGCTGGTAGGCCAGCCGGCGGCCCTCCAGGTCGGGCACCCAGGTGTCCAGCGTGGTCAGCCCGTCGGGGTCGAGCGCCGTCGGGTCCAGCAGCACCCGCTCGGCGCCGTCACGCTCCCGCACGTACAGCACCGCGTGCTCCTGGCCGGGTTCGCGGCGGGTGAAGAAGGCGCGCCCGGCCCGCCACAGCGGGGCGGACACCGAGCCGGCCGCCAGCAGCGCGCGCATCCGGCCGGCGAACGCGGCGCGCCCGGGCAGCGCGTCGAGGTGCGCCCGGCACAGCGCGTCCTGCGCGGCGGACCACTCGACGGTGCGCGGGTCCGCCGCGTCCTCCAGCCAGCGGTACGGATCGGCGACCCGGTGGCCGTGCAGGTCCTCGACCAGGTCGAGGCGTTCAGCCCCCGGGTAGAACGGAGCGGGGTGCGCATCGGCCGTCACGCGCGCCGAGGTTACGTGACCGGCAGCGCGCTCCGATCGGTGATTCGGCTCTCGACGTGCTCGGGGAGCTCGGCGCCGGCCGGCAGCGTCGGACACGGCTGCGGCGGGTCGAACCCGGTGCGGAGCGGCAGCACCCCGGCCCAGCGCCCACCGGCGGCGATGTCCTCGTCGTCGTCACCCGGCGGACCGGTGCGGATCTTGACGCTGGCCTCGGCCAGGTCCAGGGCGAACACCGCGGTCGCGGCCAGCTCGCGCCGGTCCGGTTCGCGGGCGTGCGTCCAGGAGCCGGGCGCGAGCTGCTCGACGATCGCCCGCAGCGCGGCCCACTTCTCCGTCGCGTCCCGCACCGCGCGGGCGGTGCCGTGCACCACCGCGCAGCGGTAGTTCATCGAGTGGTGGAACACCGAGCGGGCGTAGACGATCCCGTCCAGGTGCGTGACGGTCAGGCACACCGGGCTGCTGTCGAGCGCTCGCAGGTACCCGGCGCCGGTGGATCCGTGCACGTAGACGGTGTCGTCGATGCGCCCGTAGCCGGTGGGCAGCACGACCGGCGCGCCGTCGCGGAGCACGCCGAGGTGGCAGACCAGCCCGGCGTCGAGCACCGCGTACAGGTCGTCGCGGTCGGTGCGGGCACGCTCGCGAAGCCGGGTCACGGTGCTCCGGCGGGTGCTGGAGAGGCTCATGCTTCCCAGCATGCTCGCCGAAGTGGCATCGTTGTAGAGCCACTTCCGCTCGATTCCGAGAGGCCACTTCGTGGACCTGCCCCCGCTGCACCTCGACCGGGCCGCTGCGCGCCCGCTGGCCGCCCAGCTGGCCGACGCGCTGCGCGCGGCAACTGCGGGCGGGCTGCTGCGGGCCGGGGAACGGCTGCCCTCGACCCGGACGCTGGCCGCCACCCTCGGCGTGAGCCGAACGGTGACCACGGCGGCCTACGAGCAGCTGCTGGCCGAGGGGTGGGCGCAGGGACGCCGCGGCGCCGGGACGTTCGTCGTCGGCGCGCCGGCCCGGGCCATCGCCGCGGCACCGGCCGTGCCCGCCGTCGAGCCGCCGCGGCCGACGCCGATCGAGCTGCGCAGCGGGGTCCCGTGCCTGCACGTGCTCGACCGGGCGGCGTGGCGGCGGGCGTGGCGGGCGGCGGCCGACCCGCCGGCCGACTCCGGCCCCGACCCGCTGGGCTGGCCGCCGTTCCGGGCGGTGGTGGTCGAGCACCTGCTGCGGCACCGCGGGCTGCCGGTGGACCCGAGCCAGGTGCTGGCGACCGCGGGCAGCACGGCCGCGGTCGCGGAGCTGGCCCGCACGCTGCCGCCGGGGGCACGGGTGGCCGTCGAGGAGCCGGGCTACCCGCGCGCGGTCGCGGCGCTGCGCGACGCCGGCCTGGACGTGGTCGCGGCCCCGGTGGACGGATCCGGGCTGGTGGTGGACGCGCTGCCGACCGGAATCTCCGCGGTGTACTGCACGCCGGCGCACCAGTACCCGCTCGGGGCCCGGCTGTCGGCGGGCCGCCGGGTGGCGCTGATCGACCGGGCCCGGGCCGAGGGCTGGTTGGTGATCGAGGACGACTACGACGGCGAGCTGCGCTACGACGTGGCGCCGCTGCCGCTGCTGGCCGCGCTCGGCCCGGACGTGGTGGCGCACCTGGGCACCGCGAGCAAGCTGCTCACCCCGACCCTGGGGGCCGCCTGGTTGGTGGCGCCCGCGACGGTGCGGGCCGCCGTGCTGGAGCGGCGCGAGCGCACCGGGGCGCGGCCGGCCCGGGCCGGGCAGCGGGTGTTCGTCACGCTGGCCGAGCACGGTGACCTGGCCAGGCACCTGCGCCGGCTGCGTCGGGAGCTGGCCGGGCGGCGTGCCGAGGTGATCGAGACGGCGGCTGCGGTGGGCCTTCCGGTGCGGGGTGACGCGGCCGGGGCGCACGTGGTGCTGCCGTTGCCCGACGGGCGCGCCGAGCGGGAGGCGATCGCGTCGGCCGCGGAACGCGGCGTCACCCTGGACGGGTTGGCCCGGCACCACGCCGGCGAGCCGACGTGGACCGGTCTGGTGCTCGGCTACGCCGCCCCGACCCGTGCCGACCTGCGCCGCGGGCTCGACGTGATCGCCGAACTCGCGGGCCGATGGTGACGCCGGCCCCTCAACTCAGGTCGCCGGTTCGGGGTCCGGGACGGGTGTGGCCGGGTGCGCACCGATCGGCAGTGGTTGCAGCAGGCGGTGCCGGGAGCGCAGCGCGCGGGAGACGGGGTCGCCGCGGCGGGCCGCCGCGGCCGGCCCGGGACGCATCTCCAGCTCACGCGGGCCGGGTGCCGTCGCGCAGGCCGGGCAGCGGCCGGAGGCGTCGATGTCGGTGCCGCAGCCCACGTGCGCGAAGATCCTTCGCGGTCCCCGGTCCGACCCGGCCTCGCCCCAGCGGGTGAGCGCGAACAGGGCCGGCCACAGCGCCTCCCCGCGCGCGGTCAGCTCGTACTCCTCGCGGCCGCCGCGCGGCACGCGGGCCAGCAGCCCGGCGTCCACCAGCGCGGTCAGCCGCTGGGCGAGCACCGCTCGGGAGATGTCCAGGTGGGCCTGGAAATCGGTGAACCGGCGGACCCCGAAGAAGCAGTCCCGCACGATCAGCAACGTCCACCGCTCGCCCACCAGCTCCAACGCGCGGGCCAGCGAGCACTCCTGCTCGGCGTAGTCCATCCCCAACGGCACCGCACCACCCTACCGCGATTCTAGTCTGATGACCGAACTCTTCTGCTACAGTCGGGCTCGCTTGGTTCGTTCATCAGACCGAAGGATGGCGTGATGACGGCTGCCGCCGCGCTTCCGACCACCGGATCGACCATCGCCGCGCGCCGGGCCCTCGGTGTGGCCGCGCTCGGCACCCTGCTCACGCTGTTCGCGTTCACCGCGCCGCTGGCCACCCTCAACTCGACCGCGGCCAGCCTCGGCGCCGACCTGGCCGGCCGCATCTGGATCCTGAGCTCGATGAGCATCGGGCTCGGTGCCGCGCTGCTCGCCACCGGGACGATCGCCGACGACATCGGCCGCCGACGCAGCTTCGTCGCCGGAGCAGCGGTGCTCGCGGTGGCATCGGTCGTCGGCGCGTTGGCGCCGAACGTGCTGGTCTTCGTGCTGGCCCGGCTGCTGCAGGGCGTGGGAGGAGCGGCCGTGATCGCGGCCAGCCTCGGCATCATCGCGCACGCCTACCCGCCCGGTCCGGCGCGCGCCGCGGCCAGCGGGGTGTGGGGCGCCGCGGTCGGTGCCGGTATCGCGGTCGGGCCGCTCATCTCGGCCGGTCTCGACCGGTTCGCCGACTGGCGCGACGCGTACTGGCTGCTCGCCGGGGCGGTCTTCCTGGTCGCCGTGGCTGCCAGGGCGCTGGTCACCGAGTCGCGATCGGAGCGCCGCCGCGGGTTGGACGTCGGGGGTGTGGTCCTGCTGGCCGTCGGCATGAGCGCGCTGCTGGCGGCGCTGGTCGAGGGCCGGCTGGGCTGGCTGCGCACCGAGGTGGTCGTGCTGGCGGTGGTCGCGCTGCTGGCGCTGGCGCTGTTCGTGCTCGTCGAGGCCCGGGTTGCGGCCCCGATGCTGGAGTTGTCGCTGCTGGGGCAGCCGGCCTTCGCTGCCGCCACCGGGGCCGCGTTCGCCACCGGCGCCGGGGTGATCGGGCTGATGGCCTACATGTCCGGCTTTCTCGGCAACGCGCTCGGGGTCTCCGCGCTGGGCGCCGCGGTGCTGCTGTTCGCCTGGTCGGGGACCAGCGTGCTCGGGGCGCTGCTGGCCCGCCGGATCCCGGCCCGGGTGTCGGGACGGGTGCAGCTGGCGATCGGGCTGCTCGGGGTGGCCGCCGGCCAGCTCGCCCTGGGCGGCGTCGGCGAGAGCTCGACCTGGCTGCGGTTCGTGCCCGGGCTGCTGATCGCCGGGGCGGCCAGCGGGGTGCTCAACGCGGCGCTGGGCCGCGAGGCGGTGGCCAGCGTGCCGCCCGGTCGCGGTGGGATGGGCAGCGGCGCCAACAACACCGCCCGCTACGTCGGAGCCGCGATCGGGGTCACCGTGGTCGCAGTGATCGCCGCCGGTCCGGTCGCCGCGAGCCCGACCGCGGGGCTCGTCGCCGGCTGGAACCTGGCCACCGTGGTGACCGCGGCGATCTCGGTGGCCGGGGCGGCGTGGGTGCTGGCCTGCCGTCCCCGGCTGTCCGCTCGCTGACCCCGCACTCCGAGGACGCCGGGTGTGGCGCAGCCCACCGGCGGCACGGCTCACCGGCCCGGGGTCGGTCACGCCCGGGACCGGTGCTCGCCGTTCAGGCGGCGAGCCGGCCCAGCCGGCGCACCCCCTCGCGCAACCGGTCCGGGGTGGTGGCCGCGTAGCCGATGACCAGCCCGGCCGGGCCGGGGCCGACCCGGTGCCAGGACAGCGGGTGCACGGCCACGCCGTCGTGGCGGGCGGCGGCCGCGATCCCCCGGTCGTCGGGCAGGTCCGGCAGCGTGGCCAGCAGGTGCAGCCCGGCGGCGATCCCCTGCACCCGAGCCCGCGGCAGGTGGTCGGCCAGCGCGCGCAGCAGGGCGTCGCGGCGCTGCCGCTGCCGGCCGCGCACCAGCCGCAGGTGCCGGTCGAACGCGCCCGAGGTGATCATCTGGGCCAGGGCCAGCTGGCCCAGCGCCGGGCTGGTGATGTCCGACCAGCGCTTGCGCTCGACCAGCTCGTCGCGCAGCGCGGCCGGGGCCAGCAGCCAGCCCAGCCGCAGCGCCGGCGCGAGCGTCTTGGACACGCTGCCGAGGTGCGCCACGGCCTCCGGGGCCAGCGCCTGCACCGCGGCCACCGGAGGCCGGTCGTAGCGGTGCTCGGCGTCGTAGTCGTCCTCCACGACCAGGCCGCCGGCGCGGGCCCAGTCGGCCAGCTCGCGGCGGCGGTCAGCGGCCAGCACCACGCCGGTGGGGAACTGGTGCGCCGGGGTGACGACCACGGCCCCGCAGCCGGTCGCGGCCAGCGCGCGCACGTCGAGACCGTGCTCGTCGACCGGCACCGGCACCGGTTCGACGGCCCACTGGCGCAGCTGGGCCCGGGTGCCGCGGGAGCCGGGATCCTCGAAGCCGATCGTGCTCGCACCGCGGGCCCGCAGCACCTGCACGAGCAGGGCCAGGCCCTGCGCGACGCCGTTGACCACGATGATGTCGTCCGGGGTCGTGCGCACCCCGCGGGTCCGGGTCAGCCAGCCGGCCAGCGCCGCGCGCAGGGCCGGGGTGCCACGCGGGTCGCCGTAGCCGAGGTCGGCAGCGGCGAGCGCGCCGAGCGCCGCCCGCTCGGCGCGCAACCAGGCTTGCCGGGGAAAGGCCGACAGGTCGGGCAGGCCGGGGGAGAGGTTGATCTCGACGTCGGTGCGCCGGCGCTCCGCGCTCGGTTCCGGCGCCGGCAGCGCGGCGGTGACGACCGTGGTGCCGCCGCCGCGCTGCCCGGCGAGCAGGCCCTCGTCGGTGAGCCGCTGGTAGGCCTGCACGACGACACCGCGGGACACCCCGAGCTGCAGGGCCAGGCCGCGGGTGGCCGGCAGCCGGGTGCCGACGGACAGCCGCCCGTCGGCGACTCCGGCCCGCAGCGCGGCGGTGAGCCAGTCGGCCAGGCCGTGCGCGGGGGCGGCGGCCGGATCCAGCTGCAGGAAGTCTGATCCGGGCATTCTTGGTCCTGCCCTTCTGGGAGATCTTGGCTCTGTACCGCGGACCAAGTGTGCCGCAGCGTGGCCACCATGACCACGGAGACAACGACCGGAGTGACCCCGGCCCGCGCGAGGGCCGCGGGCCGGACCGGCGCGCTGCTCGGCGCCACGGCGATGGCCTGCGTGGGCAGCAGCGTCGCGGTGTCCCAGACGATCGTCGACGCGCCGCTGTTCACGCTGCAGGGGGTGCGCTACGCGCTGGCCGCGGCGTTGCTGCTGGCCCTGGGCGCGCTCACCCGGCGCCCGCTGCCGCGCCCGCGCGGCACCGAGTGGCTGTGGCTGGCCGGGGTCGCGGCCACCGGGTTGGTGCTGTTCAACGTCGCGGTCGTGCGGGGCGTCGAGCACGCGGAGCCGGCGGTGATCGGGGTGGCGGTGGCGTCGGTGCCGCTGGTGCTGGCGGTGGCCGGGCCGCTGCTGGCCGGGGCCCGGCCGGCGCCGGCCGTGGTACTCGCGGCGTTGGTGGTCAGCGCGGGCGCGGTGCTGGTGGAGGGCGGCGGGCGGACCGACGCGGCCGGGCTGGGCTGGGCCGCGCTGGTGCTGGCGACCGAGGTCGGGTTCACGCTGCTGGCGGTGCCGGTGCTGGGCCGGCTCGGGCCGTGGGGGGTGTCGTGGCACGCGGTGTGGATGGCCGCGGTGACGCTGCTCGGGCTGGGCGCCGTGCTGGAGGGTCCGGCCGGGGTGATGCGGCTGGACGCCGGTGACCTGCTCGCCGCGGCGCACCTGGCCGTGGTGGTCACGGCGCTGGCCTTCGTGCTCTGGTACAGCGCGGTGCGCCGGCTCGGGGCGGGGCGAGCCGGACTGTTCACCGGCGTGGTGCCGGTGACCGCCGCGGTGGGCGGGGTGCTGCTCGGCGGGCCGCTGCCGTCGGTCTCGGTGTGGCTGGGCACCGCGGTGGTGGCGGCCGGGCTGGTCCTCGGCTTCGGCGCGCGGCCGGCCGAGCGCCCGCGCCGTGATCGGTGACGGTCAGCGGGTGCCGTAGAGGTCCTCGGCCATCGCAGCCAGTGCCGCCATCTGCGGCGACGAGGGCGCGACCGTGCGCTCGAAGCTGCCCTCCCGCGCGGCGCCGTGGGTGGACGCGGCGGTGGCCGTGACCGCGGAGGCCAGCGCCCGGCCGCGGGTCTCCTCGGTGGCCGCCCGCACCCGCGCCTCGGCCGCCTCGTCGGCGTTCTCCTGGGCCAGTTCCTTCGCCTCCCGCGCCTCCGCCCGGGCGATGTCGGCCGGCACCCGGTTGACCTCGCGGCCGAACAGCCAGCCGACGCCCCCGAACACCAGCGCCTGGAACGCGCTGAAGATGACGATGCGGTTCTTCCACACCGGGTCCGGTGTGTCCGCGGTGACGATCATGAGCACCCCGATCGTCAGGAAGACGAGCAGCAACACCGCGGCCGTCAGCAGCTGCCGCGACCAGGGCGCACCGGTACGCGGGGTCCGGTGGGCCGGCTCCGCAACATGCTCGGACATCGGGACAACCTCCGCTGCGGCGCCGTCACTCGTTCGTGGAGACGGGTGGAGCGCGCAGTATCCCGGGAGCCGCCGCGTGCGGCGGCCGGGGGTCAGCCCTGGTGCGGGTAGCCCGAGCGGGTCGCCGGCACGAAGGTCTCCTTGAGCGTCCGCGGACTCACCCACCGCAGCAGGTTGAGCACCGAGCCGGCCTTGTCGTTGGTGCCGCTGCCCCGGCCTCCGCCGAAGGGCTGCTGCCCGACGACGGCGCCGGTGGGCTTGTCGTTGACGTAGAAGTTGCCGGCGGCGAACCGCAGCGCCTCGGAGGCGCGGGTCACGGCGGCCCGGTCGTTGGCGATCACCGCGCCGGTCAGCCCGTACGGCGAACCCCGGTCCACCTGGGTCAGCACGGTCTCGAAGTCGCTGTCGTCGTAGACGTGCAGGGCCAGCAGCGGGCCGAAGTACTCGGTGCGGAACACCTCGTGGGTGGGATCGGTGCCGACCGCCACGGTGGGCCGCACGAACCAGCCGACCGAGTCGTCGGCGGTGCCGCCGGCGATCACGTCCAGCTCGGCGCGGGCCAGTTGCTGGGCGGCGTCCAGCTTGTCGAAGGCGCGCTTGTCGATCACTGCGCCGAGGAAGTTGCCGAAGTCGGCGACGTCACCCATCGGCAGCGCGTTCACCTCGTCGGCCAGGTCGTCGCGCAGCCGGCTCCACAGCGACCGCGGAACGTACGCCCGGGACGCGGCCGAGCACTTCTGGCCCTGATACTCGAAGGCGCCGCGGACCAGCGCGGTGCGCAGCACGTCGACGTCGGCGCTCGGGTGGGCCAGCACGAAGTCCTTGCCGCCGGTCTCACCGACCAGCCGGGGGTAGGTGGCGTAGCTCGCGATGTTGCTGCCCACCTGCTGCCACAGGTGCTGGAACGTGGCCGAGGACCCGGTGAAGTGGATCCCGGTCAGCGCCGGGTCGGCCAGCAGCACCTCGGAGATCTCGCGCCCGTCCCCGGTCAGCAGGTTGATCACGCCGGGCGGCATCCCGGCCTCCTCCAGCAGCCGCATGGTCAGCTGCGCGGCGAGGGTCTGGGTGGGGGAGGGCTTCCAGATCACCGTGTTGCCCATCAGGGCAGGGGCGGTGGGCAGGTTGCCGGCGATCGCGGTGAAGTTGAAGGGCGTGATCGCGTAGACGAAACCCTCGAGCGGGCGGTAGTCCATGCGGTTCCACACGCCCACGCCGCTGTTCGGCTGGTTCTGGTGGATCTGACGCGCGAAGTGCACGTTGAAGCGCCAGAAGTCCGCGAGCTCGCAGGCGGAGTCGATCTCCGCCTGGATCGCGGTCTTCGACTGGC
>DATMDS010000147.1:0-5011 GCA_035557575.1 Pseudonocardia sp.
TCATCATGATGCCTTCCTGGTCGGCGGGCTCAGCCCGTGGAGGTGGAGACCTCCGCCGGCTGCTGATCGCCGGACGAGCCGAGCGGGATCCGGCGGGGCTTGCTCTCCTCGCTGACCGGGATGGTCAGCCGCAGCACCCCATCGCGCAGGTCGGCCGTCATCCGGCCGGCGTCGAGGTTGTCACCCAGGAACAGCTGCCGGGTGAACTCGCCGTAGGGGCGCTCATCGATGATCACTTCGTCGCCGTCCTGGCGAGCCGGCGCGCGACGGCCCCGGATGGTGACGACATTGCGCTCGACGGTCAGCTCGACGTCGTCCTCGACCACGCCCGGCAGATCGAGATCGACGATGAAGGTGTCGCCTCGGCGCAGTGCCGTCATCGGCACCGTCCGCGGCGTCCGCGTTCCGGCGAAGTTCTGTTCCATGATCTGCTCGAACTGACGGAAAGGGTCAAATCGCATCAGGGTCACATGTCCTCCTTGATCCGGGCCGGTGATGGGCCGTGCCGCCCACCTCCGGCTCCACCCTGGCAAGCTCGCCGCCGACCCGGATCGGCCCGCGGGCAGCAAATTGCGGCAGCGGCCTCGGCCCGTCGGGGGGATCGGGTACTGCCCCGGTCGGCACCGGCGGGCCGGCCTGCCCCGCGAAGCCGACGCTGCCGCCGCAGTTGCCACTACCGGGCTGATGTCGGTGACCCAGGTCGCGCGGAACGCTGCGACCATGTCGATCCATCCAGCGCGCCCGAAACTCCGGCTCGCCCACACCGCAGCCCGCGCGGGCCTCCCGGTTCCAGTCCGGCCGTGTCGCCCGACGAACTGACCCGGTCGCCGCTGGCCTCCACGACGCTGTACCCGCAGGAGACCGCGGCCGCCGAGGTGGCCGCCCGGGTTCTCGGGGCCGCCGTGCGGCCGTCCGACACCGGAGAGCTGACCCTGGCCTACCCGGACGGTCGGCTCGCCGCCCTGGAGGAGGCCACCCTGGGCGATCGAGCGGATCTGCCGCTGACCCACCTGCGCCGCGAGTCGGACATGCAGTGGCCGGCGCCGGCGCGCTGGTGGTGGCAGGTCGTGATCCATGACGTGCGGTGGCTGCCCCGGCTACGGGAGGTCTTCCCGGTGGCGGCCAGAGCCTGCGAGGCGGTCGACGTCCGCCGGCCCGGCGACCTGCCCGCGGGCGTGATCGTGACCGTGCCGGATCTGCATTGGCTGGTGCACACCCGCCCCGCGCAGCTGCTCGGCCACCCGACCGTGCTGGACCGGGCGGCCACGGTGACCCTGGGCCCGAACAGGTCGCCCGAACGCGGGATGGCCAGCGTGGTCCCGGCCCTGCCGGAGTGGTTGGGCTCGGAGGCGGCAACCCGGGCGCGGAGCCGGCTCGACCGGCGGAGGGCGGCCGAACGGCAGCTCTACCTGACGATCGGGTGCACCGAGTTCGTGGCCGATGCGCTCGACGCACTGGCCCGCGCGGACGGCGTGCCACCGGCGACACCGCCGGAGTGGCTGGCCGCGTCGCACCTGTGGCTCGCCCCGGTGCTCGGCCGCGCGGTGTTCCTGTGGTCGCGGGACGACGGGTGGAGCCGGCACGAGCCGTACGGCTGACCCACCGCGGCGTCCGGCCCGGGTCAGTCGGATCCCGCCCGCCACCAGCCCCGCCGGCGCAGCGGCCCGGCTCCGCAGCCCAGGGATCGACGCGCCCAGACCAGGGCGCCGGCGAACAACGCCGCCGCCAGCCCGGCACCCACCGCCCCGACGGCCAGGCACACGACCGCCGACAGCAGCACCGCCGCGATCACCGAATTCTGGAGTGTCCGCGGCCATCGCGAAGGTCGGCTGGGCAGTGCCCGCGACATCCTGGCCGCGAGCCTGGGGTCCTCGGCGGCCAGCTGCTGCTCGATCTGGCGCAGCGCCCTGGCTTCCCGCTCGCTCAACACATCGCTCTCCCTGCTCGCTCCCGTGCTGTCTGTCGTCTGGTCTCGACCCCCGGCGACACGGTCATCGCGTGCCGAGTCAATACCGCCACGAGCGTCCGTCCGACCCGGCGCGGGCACATCGCGCCGGCAGGTGAGACCTCGGGCGCATCTCATGTCTCGGCGGATCAACCGGGCGGATCCGCGACGACGAGCCGCACCCCGTCCGGCAGCCCGTTGACGGTCCACCCGTCGGCGCGGACCTCCACGTCGACCCGCGCCCCGGCCAGCCGGATCCGTTCGACCCGCAGCGGCAGCATGCGTTCCGGCACCGCGGGAGCCATCCGTACGACCCCGGCCGGGACGTCCGGATTCAGCCCGAGCAGGCTTCGGACCAGCAGCAACGGCGCCGCAGCCGCCCAGGCCTGTGGAGTGCACGACGTCGGGTACGGGACCGGCGAGTCGAACTCCGCGCGGTCGAAACCGCAGAACAGCTCGGGCAACCGCTGGCCGGTGTGCTGGGCCGCATCGAGCAGCCCGACGCCGATCCACTGGGCCTCCCCCCGGTATCCGTAGCGGGCCAAGCCGGCGGCGGCGATCGCGCTGTCGTGCGGCCACACCGAGCCGTTGTGGTAGCTCATCGGGTTGTAGGCGCCCATGTCGTCGGCCAGTGTGCGCACGCCGAAGCCGGTCCACAGCCGCGGCCCGAGCAGGTGCCGAGCGACCGCCGGGGCCCTGACCTCGTCGATGATGCCGCACCACAGACAGTGGCCCATGTTCGAGGTGACGGCGTCGACCTGGTCCCCCGCCCCGTCCAGGGCGACCGCGTAGGCCTGCCGCTGCGGCATCCAGAACCGCTCGTTGAACGCCGCTTTGAGGGCCACCGCACGCTTCCGCCAGTGCCGGGCCCGGGCCAGGTCACCGAGCGCGTCGGCCAGCTCCGCGCGGGCCGTGTAAGCGGCGTACACGTAGGCCTGCACCTCGGCGAGCGCGATGGGTGGCGCGGCCAGGGTCCCGTCGGCCCGGTTGATCCCGTCGAAGGAGTCCTTCCAGCCCTGGTTGACCAGGCCGCGGTCGGTGGCCCGCCGATACTCGACGAAACCGTCGCCGTTCGGGTCGCCGTAGGTGTCGATCCACTCGAGCGCGCGGTCAGCGGCCGGCAGCAACGCGGACACCTCGGTCTCGGGTAGCCCCCACCGGTGCAGCTCCCCCAGCAGCGCGACGAACAGCGGGGTCGCGTCGGCCGTCCCGTAGTAGGCGCGGCCGCCGCCGAGGGCCAGCGCACCCTCCGCGCCAAGCCGCAGCTCGTGCAGGATGCGGCCGGGCTGTTCCTCGGTCAGCGGGTCCTCGCGGTAACCCTGGTAGCGGGCCAGCGTCTGCAGCGTGCCCAGAGCCAGCGTCGGGTCCACCGGGAGGGCCATCCAGCTGGTCAACAGCGAGTCCCGGCCGAACAGCGCCATGAACCACGGCGCCCCGGCTGCGACGACCCTCCGGTCGGGGTACTCCGGATCCTGGATCTGCAGCGCCCCCAGATCGCGCACGCTGGTCCGCAGCGTGCGGATCAGCGACGCGTCCGGGCTGTGCGCGCGCGGGCTGGTCATCCGCCACGCTCGCATCCGGCGGGCCGGCAGCGAGCTGTCCCGGGATTCGCCGCAACGGTGCCGCGGCGTCAGCGGTTGCCCGGCCACCGACACCTCGACCGACAGGCAGGTCGACCAGTCCGATCGCGCGGGCACGACCACCGGGAAGTCGATCCGGCCCGGAGCGACGTGCGGCCGGCCGGTCGCGCTGATCAGCACGCCGCGCAACCCGTCGCCGGCCCCCGCCCTGAACGCGAGACCGTCGGCCCGCACCTCGACAGCGACGTCCCCGACGAACGCGGCCCGGCGTTCCTTGACCGCGAAGAGATCGGCGAAGTCCGCGTCCACGGTGAGCGTGAGCAGCAGGCCCATCGCCTCCGGGCCGAAGTTGCGCAGCACCACGTCCTCGCGCATGCCCTCGCCGACGTAGCGACTGCGCAGGACGAGGAGCGTGCTGTCCGCCACGCCGCGCCGCGGACAGGCGCGGCCGACGAACGTGGCGTGGTACGGCTCGCCCTCCTCCCGCACGGTGAGCGGCTCGACGGGTTTGCCCTCGACCGTCAACGACCAGCACGACAGCACCCGGGTGTCGGCCACGAACAGGCCGTGCCAGCCGTCGCCTTCCAGGTTGCCGGTCACCGCGGAGGCACAGAACGTCGAGCCCTCGACGAGCGTGACGACGCTGCCGCCGGGGCCCACACCCGCGGCAGTCACCGCCGCATCAGGTCCTCGTACAGGGCCAGGTGCTCGGCCACCATGCGGGCCGTGCAGAACCGCTCGGCCACCTCCCGGCGGCAGGCCGCCCGATCCAGCTCGGGGAGGCGGTCCACCGCCGCCACCAGCGCGGCGCGATCGGGGCACAGGAAGCCGGTGACCCCGTGGGTCACGATCTCCGGAGCGGCGCCCACCGGGTGGCTGAGCACCGGTGTGCCGCAGGCCAGCGCCTCGAGCATGACCAGCCCGAAGGGCTCGGGCCAGCAGATCGGGTTGAGCAGCGCGCGGGCCCCGCGGAGCAGCTCGAGCTTGCGTTCGTGGTCGGCCTCCCCCACGTACTGCACGTCGCCGCCCAGCAGCGGGGCGACCTCGGCCGCGAAGTACTCACACTCCACCCGTTCCCGTTTCTTGGCCGCGAGCAGCAGCGGGACACCCGCGGCCCGCGCGGTCAGGGCCGCCTCCCGCGCACCCTTCTCCGGGGTCATCCGGCCGAGGAACAGCAGGTAGCCACCGCCTCCGTCGCCGGGCAAGTACTCGTCCGGGCGAATCCCGTGATGGATCACGCGATCCACCGCGACGTCCGGGGCGCGGGCCGCCTGATCGGCCGAGATCGCCACCAGCGGCAGCAGCTTGCCGTACCGCAGGTAGATGCCGTGCATCTCGCCGTCGAGGGGGCCGTGGCAGGTGGTGACCACCCGGTCCCGGCCACGTGCCGTCGCCCAGGCCGGGCCGACCAGGGTGTGGTCGTGCACGACATCGCAGCCGGCCAGCGCCTCGTACCCGGCCATCACGTGGTCCAGCTCCACGACAC
>DATMDS010000148.1:0-17380 GCA_035557575.1 Pseudonocardia sp.
GGGCTCCGCCCCCGGCCCCAGCCCCCAGCGCCGGCCCTCGCCCACCGAACGAACGGCACTTTCGCTCGATAGGTTCGTGCGAAAGTGCCGTTCGTTCAGATCGCGGGGCTGGGCGCGGGGCTGGGCGTGGGGCTGGGCGTGGAGGTGGCGGCGGCGCGGGCGCGCAGGCTTTCCGGGACGGCGAACCGGGCCCCGTGCCGGGCGTGCAGCTCGTCGGCCCGCCGCACGAAGCCGGCCACCCCGCCCGGGAAGCCCTCGACGTACTGCACCACGCCCCCGGTCCACGCCGGGAAGCCGATGCCGAAGATGGACCCGATGTTGGCGTCCGGCACCGAGGTGAGCACCCCTTCGTCGAAGCAGCGCACCGTCTCCAGCGCCTCGATCACCAGCATCCGCTCGGACAGCTCGGCCAGGTCCACGTCGTGCCGGGTCGCGCCGAACTCGGTACGCAGCCCGGGCCACAGCCCGGCCCGCCTGCCGTCGACGTAGGAGTAGAAGCCGGCGCCGCCGGCGCGGCCCTTGCGGCCGAACTCCTCGATCATCCGATCGACCACCGCGTCCGCCGGGTGCGGATCCCACTTCCCGCCCGCGGCCTCGACCGCGGCCCGGGTCTCCTCGCGGATCTTGCGCGGCAGGGTGAGCGTCAGCTCGTCCATCAGCTGCAGCACCGGGGCCGGGTAGCCGGCCTGGGCGGACGCCTGCTCGATGGTCTGCGGGTCGACGCCCTCAGCGATCATCGCGATGCCCTCGTTGAGGAACGTGCCGATCACCCGGCTGGTGAAGAAGCCGCGGCTGTCGTTGACCACGATCGGCGTCTTGCGGATCCCCAGCGTCACGTCGAACGCCCTGGCCAGCGTGGCATCGGAGGTCCGCTCGCCGCGGATGATCTCCACCAGCGGCATCTTGTCGACGGGGGAGAAGAAGTGCAGCCCGATGAAGTCGCTCGAGCGGTCCACACCGGCGGCCAGCTCGGTGATCGGCAGCGTGGAGGTGTTCGTGCAGAGCAGCGCATCCGGCTCGACGACCTTCATCGCGTCGGTGAACACCTCCTGTTTGAGCGGCACGGACTCGAAGACCGCCTCGATGACCAGGTCGCAGCCGGCCAGGTCGTTGTAGTCGGCGGTCGGGGTGATCCGCTCGAGCAGCTCCTCCCCGGCGGCGAGGGTGGTCCTGCCCCGCTTCACGCCCTTCGCCACCAGGCCCTGCGAGTAGCCCTTGCCGCGCTCGGCCGCCTCCAGGGACACGTCCTTGAGCACGACCGGCCAGCCCGACAGCGCGCACACGTAGGCGATGCCGGCGCCCATCATCCCGGCGCCCAGCACCCCCACCTTGCGCGGCTGCCAGCGCTCGTACCCGTCCGGGCGGGAGCCGCCGCCGTTGATGTGTTGCAGGTCGTAGAAGAACGCCTTCGTCATGTTCTTCGAGACCTGCCCGCAGACCAGCTCGGTGAAGTAGCGGGCCTCGATCCGGAACGCGGTGTCGATGTCGACCTGGGCACCCTCCACGGCCGCGGCCAGGATGTTGCGCGGGGCGGGCAGCGGCGCGCCCTTGAGCTGCTTGCGCAGGTTCGCCGGGAACGCCGGCAGGACCGCGGCCAGCTTCGGATGGGCAGGGGTGCCGCCGGGGATCCGGTAGCCGGGCTGGTCCCAGGGCTGCGCGGCGTTCGGGTTGGCCTTGATCCAGTCCCGGGCCAGCGCCATCATCTGCTCGGGCGTCGTGGCCAGCTCGTCGAGGATGCCGATCTCCAGCGCGGCGGCCGGCTGGTGCCGCTGCCCCTGGGCGAGCACCTTCATGAAGCCGTCCTGGATGCCGAGCATCCTGGTGATCCGCACGACGCCGCCGCCCCCGGGCAGCAGCCCCAGGGTCACCTCCGGCAGCCCGTAGACCACGCCGCGCGCGTCCAGCCCGATCCGATGGTGGCAGGCCAGGCCGATCTCCAGCCCGCCGCCGAGCGCGGTGCCGTTCATCGCCGCGACCACCGGCCGGCCCAGCGTCTCCAGCTTCCGGAACTGGCTCTTGATCTCCATCGAGGTGGCCATGACCGCGGGGGCGTCGTCCGGGCCGGCCGTGGAGAGCCAGTCCAGGTCGCCGCCGGCGAAGAACGTCTTCTTGGCCGAGGTGATGATCACGCCGGTGATGCCGACCCGGTCCGCGACCAGGGCGTCGACGCACTCGCCCATCGCCACCCGGTAGC
This sequence comes from Pseudonocardia sp., assembly GCA_035557575.1. Taxonomy (GTDB): domain Bacteria; phylum Actinomycetota; class Actinomycetes; order Mycobacteriales; family Pseudonocardiaceae; genus Pseudonocardia. The sequence goes on from DATMDS010000148.1 coordinate 2,195, forward strand.
GGTCGTTCATGGTGTTCGCGCTGCGCCCCGGGTCGTCCAGGGTGACCACGACGATGCCGTCGGCGCCCTGCTCCCAGCGGACCGGCGCAGCGGTCGGTGCGCCCGCAAGCTCGCTCATGCCATCCGCTCCACGATCGTCGCGATGCCCATGCCGCCACCGACGCACAGCGTGGCCAGCCCGTAGCGCAGCTCGCGGCGCTCCAGCTCGTCGACCAGGGTGCCGAGGATCATCGCCCCGGTCGCGCCGAGCGGGTGCCCCATCGCGATCGCACCGCCGTTCACGTTCGTCCTCTCGTGCGAGATCCCCATGTCCTTCATGAACCGCAGCGCGACGGCCGCGAAGGCCTCGTTGATCTCGAACAGGTCGATGTCCTCAACGGTCAGCCCGGCCTTGGCCAGCGCCTTGCGGCTGGCCGGGGCCGGTCCGGTGAGCATGATCGTCGGATCCGCTCCGGACAGGGCGGTGGCCAGGATGCGGGCCCGCGGGCGCATCCCGGCCGCCCGGCCGGCCGCCTCGGTCCCGATCACCGCGAGCGCGGCCCCGTCGACGATGCCCGAGGAGTTGCCGGCGTGGTGCACGTGGTCGATCTTCTCCACCCAGTGGTAGCGCTGCAGCGCCACCGCGTCGAACCCGCCGGCCTCGCCCATCATCGCGAACGACGGCGGCAGCGCGGCCAGGCTCTCCAGCGTGGCGCCGGCCCGGATGTGCTCGTCGCGCTCCAGCACCGGCAGCCCGTTGCGGTCGCACACCGGGACCACCGAGCGCGCGAAGTAGCCGTTGGCCCAGGCCTTGGCCGCGCGCGTCTGCGACTCCACCGCGAAGGCGTCCACGTCCGACCGGGTGAAGCCCTCCAGGGTGGCGATCAGGTCGGCGCCGATGCCCTGCGGCACGAAGCCGGTCCCGTACGCCGTCTCCGGATCCATCGCCCAGGCCCCGCCGTCGGAGCCCATCGGCACCCGGGACATCGACTCGACCCCGCCGGCCAGCACCAGCTCCTCCATGCCGGAGCGGATCTTCTGCGCCGCCACGTTCACCGCCTCCAGGCCCGACGCGCAGAACCGGTTGAGCTGCACGCCGGCCACCGTGTGCGGCAGCCCGGCCGCGACGGCGGCGGTCTTGGCGAGGTCGCCACCCTGGTCACCGAGGGGGGAGACCACACCGAGCACCACGTCGTCGACGGCGGCCGGGTCGAGCTCGGGGAACCGACGGCGGATCTCGTCGATCAGACCGACCACCAGCGAGATCGGCTTCACCTCGTGCAGCGAGCCGGTGGCCTTGCCCCGGCCGCGCGGAGTGCGTACGGCGTCGAAGAGATAGGCCTCGGGTATCTCGGTCATTACTCTTTGTTACAGCAGCACTGTCACATAAGCAAGGAATCGCTTACCCTGCCGTGATGCCGGCCAGCCTGACGATCGACCAGCTCGCCGAGCGCACCGGCATCACGGTCCGCAACATCCGCTTCTACGCCCAGCGCGGGCTGTTGCCGCCGCCGCAGCTGCGCGGCCGGACCGGCCTCTACGGGCCCGATCACCTGGCCCGGCTGGAGGTGCTCAGCGAGCTGTCGGCGCTCGGCTTCACGCTGTCCGCGATCGAGGAGCAGCTGTCCCGGTTGCCGGCCACCGCGGGCGCGGCCGAACTGGCGCTGCACCGGGCGCTGCTCACGCCGTGGGTGCCCGAGCAGCTGGAGGAGCTGGACCGGGCCGAGCTCGACCGGCGGGCCGGCCGGGAGCTGGACGCCGGCGACCTGGACACGCTGGAAGGGCTGGGCGTCATCACCCGGCTCGACGGCGACCGGGTGCGGCTGCACGGGGACGCCACCCTGTCCGGGGGGCTGGCGGTGCTCGACTCGGAGCTGCCCGGCGAGTTCCTGCGGCGGGCGCACGCGCTGATCGAGCGGCACACCGCGGCACTGGCCGAGGACCTGATGCGGCTGGTGCAGGAGGAGCTGCTGCAGCCCTTCCGGGACCGCGGCCGCCCGGCGGCCGAGCGGGAGCGGCTGGCCGCGGCGCTGTCGCAGCTCAAACCGCTCACCGTGCGGGGCGTGGTCACCGCGTTCGGCCGCGCGGTGAACCGCACCATCCGCGACCGGCTGGCCTGACCGCGGCTCATCCGACGGGCAGCGCGACCCGCGGGACCCGGACCGCGGAGACGGCGGCGATCTCCCGGGGCTGGGTCTCGGACAGGTTGCGGGCGAACGCCAGCCGGTCGGTGCCGTAGGCGCGCAGGCTCAGCCCGTACAGCTGCAGCCCGCGCACCCCGTGCTGCGTGATGGGGACGTAGCGGTAGACGTTCCACTCGACGATCGGCCGGCCGTCGGCCGCCCGACCGCTCATGGTGAAGTCGAGCACCGCCTCCCCGCTACGCGGGTTCGTCCGCAGATCCAGGTTGACCAGCGGGTCGGTCGCCTTGCGCCGCTGCAGCAGGTCGACCTGGGTGCGCACCGCGTCCGGCACCGAGGCGCCGGCCACCACCTCGACCAGCAGCATCCGCTCGTAGCTGGCCGGGCGCTGACCCGCCGGCAGGTAGGCCCGGGTGACGTAGCCGGGCCGGGGCTGCGCGCGGTGCGCGAGCCGGTGCCGGATGCCGTCCAGCACCAGCACATCGGATTCGACGGTGGGCGCAGCCGTGCTGAACGCGGCGGGGGCGCGGTCGACGTCCGACGCGTGCGCCTGGGCACCACACCCGGCCAGACCGATTCCGGCGGCGACGACGACGGCGAGGACGCGGACCGGGTGGGCGAGAAGGCGATTCATGGTGAGCTTTACGGAGTCGGGCGGGGTGACCGCCCGAAGGCTTCCGGAGCGACGCGTACGGCGATTCCGCGCAACTACGCAGCCGGGATCACGACCCGATACCGGCCCACCGCGCGGCACACCAGCGCACACCGTGCGCACGTCCGGCCATGCGCGCCGTGCCTTGGGGTCGGGTACAGGGCCGAGAGCAGGCGAGCGCTGATCATCCGTGCAACCGGGCGGCTGATCATTCCCCGCTGTGATCGCTGCGAGTGCGACGTGAGCGTCGTCGGCGGGTCACTGAGGCTGCGTTCGGAACGATCATGGGCGCGGCGGGCGGCGTGCGCGGGAGCGGCGATTGCCGGCGCGATGACGTGATCGCCGCGCGTGGGACATGCGCACGGCGCCAACCGGGTGCACCCAGGTGCCTGCGCGGACGTCGACACCAGACGCGGGAGCCGGCCGGAGCCGCTCACTCCGATACTGGCGAGCCGCTGATCATTCCGATCGCAACCCGACGGCTCCCCTCGCAGCAGCACCGTTGCACTGACGGCGATCACTCCCACTGTGATCGCTGCGAGTGCAACGTGAGCGTCGTCGGCAGGTCGATGAGGTTGCATTCGGAACGATCACAGGGGCGGCTGGCCTCGTGCGCGGGTCCGGCGGGAGCGGATGTCGCCGGCGCCCCGCGGGAGCGGAAGCCACCGGCGTGCTGAGGTGATGACCGCGCTTGGTCGGACATGTGCGCGGTGAGAACCGGGTGCGCGCGGCGCGCTCCGCGGGGCTCCGGCACCCGGCGGATAAGGTGGGTGTGGTGAGCGAAGCGTCGGTCATCGTTCCCCGGCCCGGTCCCGCGCCCCGCATCCTGTTCCCCGGCCCGTCCCCGGGAGTCCGCAAGTTCCTGGCCACCGAAGCCGCCGGATCGATCTTCCTGCTCGGGGCCACGCTGCTCGCGTTGCTCTGGGCGAACTCACCGTGGGCGGAGTCCTACCACCACCTGTGGGAGCTGCGGCTCGGGGTGAGCCTGGGCGGGACCTCCCTGGAGATGGATCTGCACCACTGGATCAACGACGCCGCGATGGCGGTGTTCTTCTGCGTGATCGGCCTGGAGATCACTCGCGAGATCGCGACCGGCGAGCTGCGCGACCGCCGCACCGTCGCGATCCCGGCGCTCGGGGCGCTCGGTGGGCTGGCCGTCCCGATCCTGATCTACCTGTTGATCAACCCGTCCGGCGAGGAGGCTCGCGGCTGGGGCATCGTGATGTCCACGGACACGGCGTTCGTGATCGGCCTGCTGGCGCTGTTCGGCCCGCGCTGCCCGGACCGCATCCGGCTGTTCCTGCTCACGCTGGCGATCGTCGACGACGTCGGCGCGATCTCGCTGATGGCGCTGTTCTACTCCGACGGGCTGTCGGTGCCCGCTCTCGCGATCGCCCTCGTGCTGTTGGCCGGCCTGCTCGGACTGCGCTGGCTGGGGGTGTGGCGGTTGTACCCGTACGTCCTGCTGGGCATCGCGTTGTGGGTGGCCGTGTACCTCTCCGGGGTGCACGCCACGCTGGCCGGGGTGGCGCTGGGGTTGGTCATCCCGGCACAGCCCCCGCCGCGCAAGGAGGTGGAGCGGACCTCGGCCTTCGGGCGGGCCCTGCGCGAGTCACCGAGCGCGGAGCGGGCCCAGCTGGCCGTGCTCGCCGCGCAGGCCTCGGTGCCGGCCAACGACCGGTTGCAGGCCAAGCTGCACAAATGGACGGCGTACGGGGTGGTGCCGCTGTTCGGGCTGGCCAACGCGGGCGTCGCGCTGGACGGGCAGGCGCTGGCGGTCGCGGCGACCTCGTCGGTCACCATCGGGGTGGCGGTGGCGCTGCTGCTCGGCAACTCCGTGGGCATCACGCTGGCGTCGGTCATCGGGTTGCGCACCGGGCTCGGTGTGCTGCCCGGCGGGGTGCGCTACCCGCACCTGGCCAGCGCCGCCGTGCTGGCCGGGATCGGGTTCACCATCTCGCTGTTCATCGCCGAGCTGGCCTTCACCGACGAGGCGCTGATCGAGCAGGCCAAGATCGGCATCCTGGCGGGTTCACTGCTCGCGGCGGTGCTGGGCACCAGCGCGTTGCGGCTGTTCGGGGAGCGGATGGCGATGTGCTCGCCCGGTTCCGACGAGTCGGACCTGGCGCTGCCACCGCGGCCGTGGCGGGCGCCAGAGTCACGCTGGGCCCAGGGGTGAGCGAGCTCAGCCGGTGAGGCCGGCCGCGCGGCGTAGCGAGGTCACGTCGAATCGCCCCTCGTAGCGTCGCCCGTCGATGAACACCGTCGGCGTCCCGCCCACCCCGGCGGCCAGACCCAGGGCGAAGTCGGCCTCCACCTTGTCGCCGTGGGGCTGCGCCGGATCGCCGACGACCAGGGTGGGATCCAGTCCGAGCTTCTTGGCGTACTTGGCCAGGTCCCAGTCCGACAGCCGGCTCTGGTAGGTGAGCAGCAGGTCGTGCATCGGCCAGAACGCGCCCTGGGCGGCGGCCGCCTCGGCCGCCAGCGCGGCGGTCAGGGCGTACGGGTGCACCGCGTGCAGCGGGAAGTTGCGGAAGATCAGCCGAACCCGGCCGTCGGACTCGGCGACCACCTCGTCCAACACCGGTGCGGCGGCCGCGCAGTACGGGCACTCGTAGTCGCCGTACTCCAGCAGCGTCACCGGCGCGTCGAGATCGCCCCGAACGTGGTCGACGAGGCCGTCGTCCCGGGCCAGGGCCGCCGTGGGCAGGTCGGAGACATCCACCGTCATGACGACGATTGTCCCCGCTCCGCCGACCCCCGCTCAGCCGAGCCGGGTCAGGGCGACCAGCGGAATGGTCCGCGTGGTGGCGGCCTCGTGGTCGGCGAAGAACGGGTACTGCCGCTTCAGCTCCGCCCACACCCGGTCCCGCTCCGCACCGACCAGAGGCGTGGCCAGCGCGGGGTAGGACTCGTCGGCCAGCTCGACGGTGACCTTCGGCTCGGCAACCAGGTTCAGGTACCACTCCGGATGCCGCGGGGCGCCCATGTTGGACGCGATGACCAGCACCCGGTCGCCGTCGCGGTGGAACATCATCGGGCTGGTGCGCGGCTGCCCGGTCCGCCGGCCGACCGTGGTGAGCAGCACCAGCCGTTCCCGGTGCATCCCGTTGCCCAGGTCGGTGCCGGCCCGGAACGCCTCGATCGTCGCCCGGTTGATCTCCTTGATGTCCACCGTCAGTCCTGCAGCAGGCCGAGGTGGCCACACGTCGTCGTCATGCCCCCATTCTGGCCAGGCCCGATCGGGCCGGATTGGAGGAACCCGCCAGCCGGCGCGCCGCCCGGGTCAGCAATGCCCGCGCGATCACCGGGTGCACCCGGCGGACCAGCGCGAAGTAGCACCGGCCGCGCCGGTTGTGCAGCTGCACGACGGTGCTCAGCACCACCCGCTCGGGCTCGCGCCGCACCGAGCAGCGGAAGTCGAGGTGCCCCTCGTCCGAGCCGAGCAGCACCTCGTCGGCGGAGCGGGCGACGGTGTCGAACGACGAGCTCCCGCTGCGCGCGATCCCGACCACCCCGACCAGGGCCTCCCGGGCCGCGAGCACCGCCGCCACCCACGGGGCCGGCCGGCCGAACACCGCGTCGGCCCAGACCTGCGGATCGGTGGCCGCGCCCGGAAACACGCGCACGGCGTGCGCGTCGGCGAAGTCCACCCGGGGCAGGGCACCGGACAGCAGCGGGGTGTCCGGCACCGCGGTCTCCCGGGCGCGCGGGCCCTCGAACCGGCGCAGCAGCCGCACCCACCGCGACCAGCGCGCCGGCCGCGCCGGCCCGGTGCCCAGCTCGCGTTCGGCCCGGTCCAGCAGGTCCTCCAGCAGCGCGTCGTGGGCCGGACCGACCGCCAGCGGCCAGAGCAGCCGCATCCAGCCGCTCAGCCGCGCCTGCGCCGCGTGCCGCAACACCGTGCTCGACGGGCCGACCGCGTGCACCGACATCGTGTGCCGGCCGTGCAACCCCTGGCCCGGTTCGAGCTCGAACGTGATCGACCGCTGCGGCCGGTGCTCGACCACCCGGGAGCGGATCCCGCCGTGGTTGGCCAGTGCGCCCGGCGCGAGCGGGCGGTCCAGCGTCATCGGCGCCCAGGCCGGGGTCGGCCACAACCGGTCGTCGGGCCCGCCGAGCCGGTCCAGCAGCGCCCCCACCTCGGTGATCGGAACCGGCAGCAGCCGCTCGTGCACGTTGCGCACCATCGGAATCCCCTTCCGTACGCTAGCGTATGGTTTCCGTACGGTAGCGTATGGACGTGGCTGATCGCCAGAACGTCCCGAAGACGAAGCGCCGGCTCACCGCGGCGGACTGGACCGCCGCTGCCCTCGACGCGCTGGCCGCCGGTGGCCTCACCGCGGTGGCGGTGGAGCCACTGGCCACCCGGCTGGGCACCACCAAGGGCAGCTTCTACTGGCACTTCAGCGGACGGGACGCGCTGCTGGCGGCGGCCCTCGAACACTGGGAACGCATCGACACCGAGGACGTGATCACGCTGGTGGCGGCCGAACCGGACGCCGGACGCCGGCTGCACGCGTTGCTCGCGGGGGCGATCGGCGGCTGGCCGCACCGCATCGGTTCGGTCGAGCTGGCCCTGCTGCCGAGCGCCGGGCACCCGCTGGTGGCCCCGGTGCTGGCCCGGGCCACCCGGCGCCGGCTGGACTACCTGACCGACCAGTTCAGCGAGCTCGGCTTCGACCGGGACGCCGCCGGCCGGCGTGCGCTGCTGGCCTACACCGCGTACCTGGGCCACGCCCACCTCGCGCACGCCACCCCGGAGCTGACCCCGCCCCGGGCCGACCTGCCCGGTTACGTGCAGGAAGTGATCGCGGTGCTCACTTCCCGGTGACGGCCTTCAGGTAGTTCGCGGTCCACCCGTCGGCGGCGCGGCGGTTCCACAGCTGGGTGACCGGCTGCTCCTCGTCGGCGCCACGCGCGATCCGCTCCCGGGCCTCCCGGCGCAGCTGCCCCTTGGTGATCGCGAAGCTGTCCGCCGGGATCTCGACGGCCAGCGCCCGGGCGGTGCCGATCGCCCGGTCGAGCAGCTCACCGGCCGGCACCACCTCGTCGACCAGCCCGATCTCCCGGGCCGCGGCCGCGTCATGGGTGCCCGCCCCGAACACCAGCCGGCGCGCCGCCACCTCGCCGACCGCGTGCCGCAGCACCTCCAGCGCCACCCGCGGGAACGGCACCCCGACCTTCAGTTCGGGCACCCCGACCCGCCCGTTCCCGTCGGCCATGAGGGTGATGTCGGCGCAGGCGGCCAGCACGCAGCCGCCGGCGATGGCGTGCCCGTTGACCGCCGCGACCAGCGGCTTCGGCAGCTCGAACGCGGCGCTGAACAGCTCGACCAGCGCCGGCAGGAACTGCGCCACGTACGGCTCGCCCTGCTCCAGGTAGCGGCGCAGGTCGACGCCGGCCGAGAAGGCCCGGCCGGTCCCGGTGAGCACCACGGCGCGGGCCGGGTCGGCGGCCAGCCCGCGCAGCTGCTGGGACGCGGCCCGGCACAGCTCCAGGTCCATCGCGTTGACCGGTCCGTGCGCCAGCCGCAGCACCGCGACCTCGCCGTCGTCATCCCGTTCGATCACGGACTCCGAAGCTACCCGGCGGGCCATCTCATGGCACGCTGCGCATGAGCCATCTCGACGCCGAGTCTTGGGAGAGAGCCGTGCCGCAGCAGGTCCGTGGGGTCGTCGCCCACAGCAAGGGCAAGCCCGTCTCACTGGAAACGATCATCGTGCCGGACCCGGGGCCGGGTGAGGCCGTGGTGCAGGTCCAGGCCTGCGGGGTGTGCCACACCGACCTGCACTACCGCGAGGGCGGCATCAACGACGAGTTCCCGTTCCTGCTCGGACACGAGGCCGCCGGGATCGTCGAGTCGGTCGGCGAGGGTGTCACCGACGTGGCACCGGGTGACTTCGTGATCCTGAACTGGCGCGCGGTCGACGGCACCTGCCGGGCCTGCCGGCGCGGCGAGCCCTGGTACTGCTTCGCCACCCACAACGCGAGCCAGAAGATGACCCTGGAGTCGGGCCAGGAGCTCGCGCCCGCCCTCGGCATCGGCGCCTTCGCCGAGAAGACGCTGGTCCACTCCGGACAGTGCACGAAGGTCAACCCGGCGGCTCCGCCGGAGGTCGCGGGCCTGCTCGGGTGCGGGGTGATGGCCGGCATCGGAGCCGCGATCAACACCGGCGGGGTCGACCGCGGCGACTCGATCGCGGTGATCGGCTGCGGCGGGGTGGGCGACGCGGCGATCGCCGGCGCCCGGCTGGCCGGCGCCTCGACGATCATCGCGGTCGACACCGACGACCAGAAGCTGGAGTGGGCCAAGGAGTTCGGGGCCACGCACACCATCAACGCCCGCCAGCAGGACGTGGTCGAGGGCGTGCAGGCGCTGACCGACGGCAACGGCGCCGACGTGGTGGTGGACGCGGTCGGCCGGCCGGAGACCTTCAGGCAGGCCTTCTACGCCCGCGACCTGGCCGGCACCGTGGTGCTGGTCGGGGTACCCACCCCGGACATGAAGATCGAGCTGCCGCTGATCGACGTGTTCGGTCGCGGCGGGGCGACCAAGTCCTCCTGGTACGGCGACTGCCTGCCCAGCCGCGACTTCCCGATGCTCATCGACCTGTACCTGCAGGGCCGGTTGCCGCTGGAGAAGTTCGTCAGCGAGAAGATCGGCCTCGACGGCGTGGAGGCCGCGTTCGACAAGATGCACCGCGGCGAGGTGCTGCGTTCGGTGGTGGTGTTCTGATGCCACCCTCGGGACCGATCGACCACGTCGTCACGTCGGGCACGTTCTCGCTCGACGGCGGTACCTGGGACGTGGACAACAACGTCTGGGTGGTCGGCGACGAGAACGAGGTGCTGGTCATCGACGCCGCCCACGACGCGGACAAGATCGCCGAGGCGATCGGTGGGCGGCGGGTGGTGGCGGTGGTGTGCACGCACGCGCACGACGACCACGTCAACTCCGCGCCGGCGCTGGCCGACCGCTTCAACGCGCCGATCCTGCTCAACCCGGCCGAGGGCCCGCTCTGGGAGATGACGCACCCGAACCGGGCACCCGACCGCGAGCTGGCCGACGGTGACGTGCTGCGCGCCGGCGGGATCGAGCTGCGCGCGCTGGTCACGCCGGGCCACTCCCCCGGCTCGACCTGCCTGTACGCACCCGAGCTGGGCACCGTGTTCAGCGGGGACACGCTGTTCGCCGGGGGCCCGGGGGCGACCGGCCGGTCGTTCTCCTCGTTCGAGGAGATCATCGACTCGATCCGGGAACGGCTGCTCACCCTGCCCCCGGACACCGTGGTGCGCACCGGGCACGGTGACTCCACCTCGATCGGCGGCGAGGCGCCGCAGCTCGAGGAGTGGATCGCCCGCGGCCACTGACCTCATCCGTGAGTGCTGCGCCGTGCTAGAACACGGCGCAGCACTCACGGGCTACCCTCGACCGGCGTGTGGGCCGACGCCGAGTTCCCCGCCGACCCGTACCCGGGAGGCGTGCCGCCGGCCTCGTTCGCGCACGTCGACGGGGTGTCGTGGCCGCTGCGGCCGGGGCCGTGGCGGGTCGGCGGGACACCGCTGGACACCTGGCTCACGACGCGCGGCTTTCCGCCGACGACCGCCCGGATCCCGCTCCTGAGCTACGGCTCGAACCGCTGCCCGAGCAAGATCACCTGGCTGCGGCGGAAGCTCGGCCTGGGCGCCGATCCGGTGCTGGTGCTGCGGGCACGGACCACCGGGGTGGCGGCCGTGTGGGCCAGCGGGCTGCGCTACCGCGACGGCCAGCGGCCGGCCGTGCTGGCCGCCGCCCCGGACGTTCGCGAGAAGCACGGGATCTGGCTGGCCACCCCGGCGCAGATCGCGGTGCTCGACCGCTGCGAAGGTCGCGACGACCGGTTCCGGCTGGCCCGGCTGCGCACCTCGCCGCGGGTGCGGGTGCGGACCGAGGACGGTGCGCTGGTCACCGATCCGTGGTGCTACCTCGGTCACGGGGCGATCCGGCGCCCGCTGCTGGTGGACGGCCGGCCGGTGCGCTGCGCCGAGGTGCCGCAGGCGCTGGCCCGCGCGCTGGACGGGGAGCCCGCGACCGGCGACGGGCTGGCGGCCGACACGGTGGTCGGGGAACCGCAGCCCGACGAGTGGCCGGCCGCGCTGTTCGCCTACGGCCTGCTGCAGCCGGGGCAGCCGGCCTGGCGCCTGGTCGGCCCGCACGCGGCCGGGCCGACCCGGCCGGCGACGGTGCCCGGCGCGGTGCTCGACACCGGCCGCGACTACCCGGCGTGGCTACCGGAGCGGGACGGTCGCACACCCGGCGTGGTCGTGCCGCTGCGCGACCCGGCGGCGCTGCTGCCCGCTCTGGACGCGTTCGAGGGGCCGGACTACCAGCGGGTCCGGGTCGTCGTCCCGGACGACGGCACCGTCTGCTGGGCCTACGCCTGGCGCTCGCCGACCACCGGCTTCCGCCCGCTGCCGCACGGCTGGGTGGCCGCCCGCTCCACCTGAGCCACCGAAGAACGTCCGTCACGGCGCATACCGGTTGGCGGCCGCGCACATGTCCTGACGTGTGTGCCCGCACCACGGGGTGTGCGCGGTGGTGGTGCGGCCCCCGCTGGAGGGCCGTGGGCGGAGGAATTCTCGTGGCGGTCGTGCTCGGCCCAGCCCGTGGCCGCGGCTCGGGTCTGATCGTGGCACCCGCCGGGAACGGGTGCACCGCGCACACCGTGAGTTGCTGTCGGGGTTTCACTCATTTGTTGCACTCAACCGAGGCCAAGCGCGGGGTTGCCAACTCTGCCAGCGGTCGTCGACAGGATCGCCGTCTTGCTCGATAGCCGAGGCTGGCGCGACCGGTATCGGCGGGGCCGGTGGGGCCGTGTCCTTGCCCCGAGCCGCGCGGATGATGTCAGCGATGCGACCGCAGCCTGCGGCTGCGCCGCGCGCAGCTCGTCCGTGCGCTGTTCGTTCCTCGCGTGCAAGGTCACCCCGCGGCCGCGCGCGGCCAGCCACCGGCCGGCGAGCAGCCCGAGACCGGTGCTGGATCCGCTGATGAACACTCGTGCCATGAACACCAGCGTGCCCGCTCGCGTCCTGCACTGCGGATTGCTGCGGCGCCGGCGACCCCGTAGGACGTCAGCTCGCATATACCAGCTGCCCGCGGCGGCGCTGAGGATGTCCGCGCGGCGACCTCCGCGAGCTGGGCGGGCGGCGCCAACGCGTTGGCATCGACCGGGTTCGCCTGCCGCAATCCCTGACCAGCTCAACGGGGTCTCGGCGCAGGACCGGTCGCGGCGCCTGGTCATCCCGGGACCCCGGACGGCGCGTTCCTATCGGAGGTTGAACAGGCACCGGAATGCATCGCTGGTCACCTGCGCGAGCCCGCAGCCGCCTCAAGTGGACCATGGCCCGAGCCGGTCAAGAGCCGGCCCGGGCCGTCGCCCACAGCACATCGGGTCACTACGAGGCGGTCGCCGGAGGCAGGGTCAGGATCGAACGGAGCGCACTCCGAAGACGATGACTTCGCGTTCGAGATCGTAGTAGACCTCGCTGCTGGCGGAGAGCCAGTCAAAGAGGTTGTCGGCGTCGTCCACATTGACGGTCAGGACCACCTCTGACGCGCCGTTGTCGAGCACGAGCTGGAACAGGTAGGTGCCGGGCTCGCCGGGTCCGGACAGCGAAAAGTTCGGCTGCCAGTGGGTGACCTTGCGGATCTTGATCGTGCTGCGGCCGATGTCGCTGGCGCCCGGCCCCTGCTCGGTAGTTGTCATTGCGCTGACTTCCTTCCTCGATCCGTGCCAGGCTCCGACAGTCACAGCACGGCCTCGGGCAGCGTTGCCGTCTTTGATGCGCTCTATGAACGGAGGCGGCGGCCCTGGCCAACTCTTCGGCTCGCCCGGCATTGACTGACAATTCAGACTTACCCTGTAAGGCCGAATCCGATCGCCGTGAACAAGTGACCTGCACCACACTCATTTCAGAGTGTGCCTCGCCGACCGTCGGTGGCGGCAACGTGAGTCCGCTGGTCCGCCCACTCCTGATCGCCGCCGGTGGCGCGGCATCCTTCGTCGTCTTCCGGGGATCAGGTAGGCCCGGGCGAACTACACCACCCGACTACTCACGGACGATCACGCCCTGCCATGGTCTGTCCGGACATCGCACCGACCCCGGGGAGGACGCGGGCAGCTGGCTGGACCCAGCGTTGGGACATCGGGCCGAAATCCACCAGGCCGCCGGCATGGTCGTGGTCCAGCTCGGGATCAGCGCCACCGACTGATCGTCACCCCCGGGCGGGGTCGCGGCGCGCTGGCCCACCTGGGGATCGCGATGAACCGGGCGGTCAAGGACGGCTGGCAAGTCGAGTTCGCCACTCCACCGGTGCGGGTGAACGGGCGCGGTTACCAGACCACGTTCTCGCTGCTGATGGGTGTCACCCCGGAAATGGTCGCCGACAAGCGCGACGTGCTCGCCCGCAACCTGGTCCGCGCACCCCTCGAGGTGTGGCCCAGCGCCGCCGAGCGCGCCGGCTACCTGGATCTGTGGGTAGCCGACCAGGGCTCGACCGAGCGGCCGGCGCCGCCGTACCCGCTGCTGCACGACGGGGCGGCGGACGTGTTCGCCGGGGTGCCGTTGGGGATGTCGCTGCGCGGGGAGGTGATCGCTCCGGCGCTGCCGGGGGCGAACGTTGGCGTTCGGCGGGGTGATGGGGCAGGGCAAGTCCAACGCCGCCCCGCGTGGTGATGGCCGGCGCCGCACTGGATCCGCTGGCGGAGTTGTGGGTGTTCGTGTTCGCCAACAACGGCGATTTCGACGCCTACCGGCCCCGGCTGGCCCGCTACCTCCGCGGCGTCACGACGACACCATTCTGGCCGCGCTGGAAGCCGAGGTCGGGCGGCGCGAGGCGCGGCTGGCCGAGTTGGGGGCGAAGAAGGTGACCCGGCCACTGGCCGAGAGGTATCCCGACTTGCGCCCGCTGGTGGCGTTGTTCTCCGAATGTCACGAACTGTTCGGCGACCCCAACCACGGACGAGAAGCCGCGGACCTGGCCGTGCAGACCATGCGCCGCGCCCGCAAGACCGCTATCACGCTCGCGTTCGATACGCAGTCGTCGCGGGCGGACGCGATCCCCCCGAAAATCGTCGAGCTGGTGAAGCTGAACGCGTGCTTCGCGGTCAAGTCCTGGCGGTCCAACGACGGCTTCCTCGGCGACGGCTCGTTCCAGGCCGGCATCCGCGCGACCGAGCTGCGCATGGGCAAGGACGTCGGTACGTCGATCCTCACCGGCGCGACCGCCGAGCGCTTCGAAAATCGTCAAGTGGTTCTACATCGAAGCCGACGGCGACACCGGCTTCGACGCCGCGCCGACATCATCGCCCGCGCCAAGGGCTGGAGATCCGGCGATACCTCGATGCCGAGCACGGGGTCAAGGTGGCGACCACCGGGCGCAGATACCCCGTCGACCCGGGCGTGATCCGCGACGCCATCACCCGCCGCGACGCCACCCGCGACCCCGGACGGGCCGGGACGAACATGACACCACGCGACCGCCCGCTGACGTCGCAACTGGCCCGCGCGGCTGGCGGAGTGAGTGCCAGGGGGGAGGTGGTCGGGCATCCCGACGACCAACGGGATCAAACCGCGCCCGAACGAGAAGGCAAGGGAAGGGAGGTGATCAAACACGAACCATGACGACGAGTCCGACGAGGAGAGGGAAGGAGAGGATCAGGATGAGTTCGGCGACCCGTACTTCACGACCGCCGAGCGGGAAAGGCTGAAGAGATGGCGGGCAATCTGCGCCCAGCGGCCGGCGCTGACCCGGGATCAGATCGAGTCGGTAGGCGCCCTGCTCCGCACGATGGATCAACGCCGATCCGCGGAGCGGGCCCAGAAGTAGGGAATCGGGCGCTGCCCGTTTCGCGACCTCGGTGCGGACGGCAGGCGTCCGCTTGTTGCTTGCCGGGCGAGCTGCGCCGGATCAGTTGTCCACGCACGTTGTGGGCGTGGACGTGCGGCCCGCACCTGCGCACAGGCGCCTCGATCGTCCGCGGGGACGATCGACAGGACCCGGTGTTATGCCTTGTACCCGAGGGCAAACGGGGCGGTCGCCGGGAGGAGCACGATCCGGTCCGGGTTTGAACACGTGCTTTCGGCTTCCGAGGATCGCTGGCAGCACCCGCACGTGATCGGCGCCGATCGCGCCGACCAACGAACATCGCCCGCCGCTCCGCGACGGTCTGCGCGCCATCCCAATGGCGGGCTACCTCCACGCTGGACAGCGCCTCGGTCGGGCCGTCGACCGCAACTGTTCCCGCTCGGCCAGCAACGGTTCGAGATCCGCCCGCGGGATCGTCGGCCTGCTCGAGATTCTCCCCGACGTCGGAGTCCCCACTGCGTGGCTTCCCAAGCATTTCCGTGGTGTGAGCACGCGCACGCCGG
>DATMDS010000149.1:0-21404 GCA_035557575.1 Pseudonocardia sp.
GGACGGTCCGGTCGAGGAGTCCGAGTCGCAGTTCGAGCAGGTGAAGGTGATCTGCGACCGGCACGGATGCACCCGGCTGCACATCGCCGGCTCCCCGGAGGAGCGCGCGTCGATCTGGCGTGGCCGCAAGGCCGCCTTCGCGGCGGTCGGCCGGATCTCGCCGGACTACTTCGTGCAGGACGGCGTCGTCCCCCGCACCCGACTCGCGGAGGTGCTGGACCGGATCGCGGGCATGGGCGACGAAGCGGGCCTGCGGGTCGCGAACGTCTTCCACGCCGGCGACGTCGTCTCCGACATCGTCGCGGCCGGCATCGTGCCCGCGGCCGTGGAGATGATGGACACCCTCGCTATCGAGGCCGCCGAGGAGGCCGTGCACGCCGGCTACACGGTCGGTGTGGCCGCCGCGCTCGTGGTCGAGCTGGACGGGCCGACGCAGGAGTGCGACGTCCAGTTCGAGCAGGTCAAGAAGATCTGCGACGCCCACGGCTGCACCCGGCTGCACATCGCCGGCTCCGCCGAGGAGCGGGCGGCGATCTGGCGCGGGCGCAAGTCCGCGTTCGCCGCGGTCGGGCGGATCTCCCCGGACTACTTCGTGCAGGACGGCGTGGTGCCGCGCACCCGGCTGGCCGAGGTGCTCTCCCGGATCGCCGAGATGGGCGACGAGCAGGGCCTGCGGGTGGCCAACGTGTTCCACGCCGGCGACGGCAACCTGCACCCGCTGGTGCTCTACAGCGCGGCGGCGGAGGAGACCGAGCGGGCGGAGAAGCTGTCCGGCCAGATCGCCGAGCTGTGCGTGGAGCTGGGCGGATCGCTGTCCGGCGAGCACGGCATCGGCACCGACAAGGCGTGCTCGATGCCGAAGATGTTCTCCGAGGACGACCTGGCCGTGATGCACCGGGTCCGGCTGGCCTTCGACCCGGACGGGCTGTGCAACCCCGGCAAGGTGCTGCCCACGCCGCGGCTGTGCGGCGAGCGGCCCGGCAAGTACCGGCCGCACGCGCTGGAGGAGGCCGGGGTGATCGAGCGGCTATGACGACCATCGCCACCGTGCGTCCCGTCGACCTGAAGCAGGTGCGCGACGCCGTACTCGACACCGCGGGACCGCTGGCCGTGGCCGGCGCCCGCACCGCGGCCGACTGGGCCGGCCCGCTGCGCCCGGTGGACACCGTGCTGGAGACCACCGGGCTGACCGGGGTGATCGCGCACAACCCCGGCGACATGACGGTGTCGCTGCGCGCCGGCACCCCGCTGCGCGAGCTGGCCGCCGAGCTGGAGGAGCACGGCCAACACGTCGCCTTCGACGCCGCCCGGGTCGAGCAGGGCGCCACCGTCGGCGGCCTGATCGCCACCGCCGACTCCGGGCCGACCGCGCTGACGTTCGGCTCGATGCGGGACCTCGTGATCGGGGTGACGATGGTGCTCGCCGACGGCACCGTCGCCCGCAGCGGTGGGCACGTGATCAAGAACGTGGCCGGCTACGACCTGGCCAAGCTGCTGCACGGCAGCTACGGGACGCTCGGCGTGCTGGCCGAGGTGGTGCTGCGGCTGCACCCGGTGGCCCGGGGCAGCGTGACGGTGGCCGTGGACTGCCCGCTTCCGGTGGCCGCCGAGCTGACCGCCGCGGTGCTCGGGGGCCAGCACGAGCCCGTCGCCCTGGAGTGGATCAGCGATCCGGACGCCGACGGCACCCTGCTGATCCGACTCGACGGCACCCCGGAGGCGCTTCCCGCCCGCGCCACCCGGATCCGCGAGGTCCTCTCCTCCCCCTCCTCCCCCTCCTCTCGCTCCTCCACTCGCTCCTCCACCGCGAACGAGCGGCACTTTCGAACGATAGGTTCGTACGACAGTGCCGCTCGCTCGGATGGTGGAGGGGGCGGGGCTGGCGGGGCCGCGGGCGGGGACGGGGACGGCGGGGATCCGTGGGCCCGGCACGCGGAGCTGACCCGGGGCGACCCGGAGCGGGCGGTGCTGCGGATCGGGGTGCGGCCCAGCGAGCTGCCCCGGGTGCTGGGCGCGCTGCCGGCCACCGCGGTCACGGCCGGGCTCGGCACCGGGATCGCCACCGTCACCCTGGCGCCGGACGCGGTGGCCGCGGCGCACGCCGCCGTGCACGCCGCCGGCGGCACCTCGGTGCTGCGGGCCCGGCCGGCCGGAACGGACCTGCCCGGGTGGGGACCACCACCCTCGGCGCTCGCCGTGCTGCGGTCGCTCAAGGCCGAGCTGGACCCCGACGGGCGCTTCGGCCCCGGCCGCTTCGACCCCTGGATGACGCCCTGACCATGGATGCCGCTACCGACAGGACGACGCCGTGACCACTCCCGCCGGCTCCGCCGAGACCAACCTGCCGCAGACCGGCCCGTCCAGCTTCGACGCCCACCGCCCGCCGGAGCGCGAGCTGCTCGACGACTGCGTGCACTGCGGCTTCTGCCTGCCCACCTGCCCGACCTACCAGCTGTGGGGCGAGGAGATGGACTCGCCGCGCGGCCGGATCTACCTGATGAGCCTGGCCGACAAGGGCGAGATCGGGCTGGAGGGGCCGTTCCAGCAGCACATCGACGCCTGCCTGGGCTGCATGGCCTGCGTGACGGCCTGCCCGTCCGGCGTGCAGTACGACCGGCTGTTGGAAGCCGCCCGCCCGCAGCTGGAGCGCAACGTGTCGCGGGATCCGGCCGACCGGCTGTTCCGCGAGGCGATCTTCGCGCTGTTCCCGTACAAGCGCCGGCTGCGGATCGCCGCGCTGCCGGGTGCGCTCTACCAGCAGCTGCGCCGGGTGCCGGCGATCGCGGCGCTGGCGGCGAAGCTGCCCGGCCGGATGGGCGCGCTCGAATCGCTGCTGCCGCCGGTGTCGGTGCGCGCGGCGTTCGCGCGGCTCCCGGTGCACACGCCCGCGGTCGGGACCCGGCGCGGTGGGGTGGCGCTGCTGTCGGGCTGCGTGCAGGACGTGTTCTTCCACCGGGTCAACGAGGCCACCGTGCGGGTGCTGGCCGCCGAGGGCTACGACGTGCTCGTCCCCCGCGACCAGCAGTGCTGCGGCGCCCTGGAGCTGCACGCCGGGCGCGAGGACCCGGCGCTGGTGCGGGCCAGGCGCACCATCGCCCGGTTCGCGAAACTCGATGTCGACCACGTGGTGACCAACGTGGCGGGCTGCGGCTCGTCGATGAAGGAGTACGGGCACCTGCTGAGCGACGACCCCGAGTGGGCGCAGCGCGCGGCCGCGTTCAGCGCCCGGGTCCGCGACGTGCACGAGGTGCTGGCCGCCGGTGACCCGCAGGCACCGCGGCACCCGATCCGCGGCCGCGCCGCCTACCACGACGCCTGCCACCTCGGGCACGCCCAGGGGGTGCGCGCCGAGCCGCGGGCGGTGTTGCGCACGATCCCGGAGCTGCAGGTGGTGGACCTGCCGGAGGCGGCGCTGTGTTGCGGCTCGGCCGGCATCTACAACCTGATCTTTCCGGAGGCCGCGAACGAGCTCGGCGTGCGCAAGGCGGCCAACGCCCGCTCCACCGAGCCGGACGTGATCGTCACCGCGAACCCGGGGTGCCTGCTGCAGATCGGCAAGCACCTGAGTGCCGAGGACGCCGGGATCCCGCTGCTGCACCCCGTCCAGCTGCTCGACGCCAGCATCCGCGGGGTGCCGATCCCGCGGAGCTGAGCGGCGCATCTCACCGGCCGGCTGCTCGACCGCTGCAGGGTGGAGCGACATCACAGCGGCAGGTCGGTGACGCGGATTGACAGACCGGGATCGGCGGAGCGACCATCGGATCGAATCGATTCGATAGCGTCTGGCGACGCCGATGTCTCCGGAGAGGACACCAGTAGTGAGCGTGCACGTGCAGGGCTCGGCCGCATCGGCGGGCGGGATCGGACCGGGCTCGCGGGTGCGACGCGCCCACATCGGCGTCATGACCGCCTTCATCGCCGCCGGCCTCGCGTTCGCCGGGCTGGCCAGCCGGATCCCCGACGTGCGCGAGCTGCTCGACCTCACCCCGTCCGGACTGGGCCTGCTGCTGCTCGCGATGAGCAGCGGCGCGGTCATCTCGCTGCCGTCCTCGGGCTGGCTGGCCGGCCGCATCGGCGCGGCCCGCGCCGTGCTCACCGGGGCCGGGCTGCTGGCCGTCGGGCTGGTGGTCGCCGGGATCGGCACCGCGCTGCTCGCGGTCTGGCTGACCGCAGCCGGGCTGTTCCTGGTCGGGCTGGGCACCGGCACCTGGGACGTGGCGATGAACCTGCAGGGTGCGGAGGTCGAGCGCGAGCTCGGGCGCACCGTGATGCCGCACTACCACGCCTGGTTCAGCCTGGGCACGGTGGTCGCCGCCGGGATCGGCGCCTTCGCCGACTGGGCCCGGATACCGGTGGTGGTGCACCTGGGACTCACCGCGCTGGTCACCGTCGGGGCGGCCGCGGCCGCGGGCCGACGGTTCCTGCCCGCGCCGCAGACCTCGGAGCCGGGCCGCGCCGGGGAGACGCGCCGCAATCCGCTCGCCGCCTGGCTGGAGCCGCGCACGCTGCTGGTCGGCGTGGTCGTGCTGGCCGCCGCGTTCACCGAGGGCACCGCCAACGACTGGCTCTCGGTGGCCATCACCGACGGCTACCGCACCGAGTCGTGGGTCGGCGTGCTCGGGTTCGCCGCCTTCGTCAGCGCGATGACCGTCGGCCGGGTGCTCGGCACCGGCTGGCTGGACCGGCACGGGCGCGTTCCGGTGCTCTGGGCAGCCTTCGCGCTGGCCACCGCGGGGGCGCTGCTGGTGATCTTCGGGACGGCGCTGGGGCTGGTCGCGGCGTTCGTCGGTGCGCTGCTCTGGGGCCTGGGCGCCTCGCTCGGCTTCCCGGTGGGCATGAGTGCGGCGGCCGACGACCCGCGGCACGCCGCCGCCCGGGTCAGCGTTGTCGCCTCCATCGGCTACCTCGCCTTTTTGGCCGGGCCGCCGCTGCTCGGGTTCCTCGGTGATCACGTCGGCGTGCTCTACGCGCTGATGGCCGTGGTCGCCCTGACCATCCCGGCCCTGGCCGTGGTGCCCGCGACCCGGCCGTTGCCCGCCGACCGGTAGCCGTCGCCGCGGATCGCACCGCGGCTCGACCCCTCGCGTCCTCGGCGAATGGTCCACCGCCTTGCGCTGATCGATCGCTCGTCCTGCACTACCGTCGCGGCATGAACTGGACCGGCCCACTCGTCGATCAGTTGGAATGGCACTGGCAGATGCAGCTGCGCCGGCGGCTGACCCGGCTCAGCGACGCCGAGTACTTCTGGGAGCCGGTGCCGGACATGTGGAGCGTGCGGCCGCGCGGCACGTCCTCCGCCCCGGTCCAGGCGGGCAGCGGTGCGTTCACCATCGACTTCACCTATCCCGAGCCCGAGCCGGCCCCGGTCACCACGATCGCCTGGCGGCTGGGCCACCTCATCGTCGGCGTCCTCGGCGCCCGGGTGGCCAACCACTTCGGCGGACCGCCGATGGACTACCAGAGCTTCGCCTACGCCGGCAACGCCACCGAGGCGCTGGCCCAGCTGGACGCGGTGCACGACGGCTGGATCGCCGGAGTCCGCGGGCTGGACGCGGAAGCGCTGACCCGGCCGGTGGGTCCGGCCGAGGGGCCCTGGGCGCAGCACACGATGGCCGAGCTGATCCTGCACATCAACCGCGAGGTCATCCACCACGGCGCGGAGATCGCCCTGCTGCGTGATCTGTACACCGCCCGCGGATAGTTCGTTGCGGCTCCGCGTATGCGGGTCTTGTTGCCGCCGTGGTACTGGTGCTGCTCGGGGTGGTGCGTCCCCGCGCGCAGGTCGCACACCGGGTGGCGTCCCCGCACACGTCACAACCTGTGTGCCAGCACCGCGCGGTATGCGCGGTGTCGGAGATTCGGAGTGTCGCGGCGCCGGGCGGGAGGGTGGCTCAGATCGGTGACGGGGGCATGGCGAGTGGTCGCAGGCGGGCGATCAGCGGGCGAAGTGGTCCCAGCCGGCGGGGCCGCCGGAGTAGACGCGGCCGTCCACCAGCACGCCCGGGTCGCCGGCCTCGACGGAGCCGATCACCGTCCAGCCCTCGGGCAGCACGGCGTCCGGCGGGAACGTCGCGGCCAGCGCGTGGTCCTCGCCGCCGGTGAGCAGCCAGTGCAGCGGCTCGACGCCCAGCGCGGCACCGACCTCGACCAACCGCTGCGGCACCAGCAGCCGCCCGGTGTCCAGGTCCATCAGCACACCGGACGCCCGCGCCACGTGCCCGAGGTCGGCCAGCAGCCCGTCGGACACGTCGATCATCGCGGTGGCCCCGGCCCGGGCGGCCTGCGGCCCGGCGGCGTACGGCGGCTCCGGCACCCGGTGCGCCCCGACCACCGCGACCGGCGAACGGAAGCCGCGGGCCAGCACGGCGAGCCCGGCCGCCGACCACCCGATCCGCCCGCACAGCGCCAGCCGGTCACCCGGCCGCGCCCCGGCCCGGGTCACCGGCACCCGGCCCTCCAGCGAGCCGAGCGCCGTCACCGACACCACCATGGCCGGGGCCGCGGTCAGATCCCCTCCGACCAGGCCCACCCCGACCGCGCCGGCCTCCGCCCACAGCCCGTCGGCCAGCCCGGAGACGACGTGGGTCGGCGTCTCCGGCGGACAGGCCAGCCCGACCAGCAGCGCCGTCGGCACCGCCCCCATCGCCGCGATGTCGGCCAGGTTGGCCGCGGCCGCCTTGCGCCCGACCTGATCGGCGGTGGACCAGTCCAGCCGGAAGTGCACGCCGTCCACCAGCACGTCGGTGCTGACCACCACCCGCCCGTCGGGTGCCGCGACCACGGCCGCATCGTCCCCGGGCCCGAGCAGCGTCGCCGCAGGCTGGGAGCGCCCGGCGGTCACGCCGGCGATCACTCCGAACTCTCCGACGGCAGCCACGGTCTGCTCGTGCGTGGTCTCCCCGATCGGGGGCGGCGACGATAGGGACAACGGGTACACCTCCGGTACGTTCGGCATCCGACTTTCCTCTCTCGGAGAGCCGAAACGGAAGGGGCACGCCGTGGTGCAGGCATACATCCTGGTTCAGACGGAGGTCGGCAAGGCCGCCGCCGTGGCCTCCGAGATCGCAACGATCAGCGGCGTCACCTCCGCCGAGGACGTCACCGGCCCGTACGACGTGATCGTGCGCGCCGAGGCCGACGACGTCGACCAGCTCGGACACCTGGTGGTGGCCCAGGTGCAGGGGGTCGCCGGGATCACCCGGACGCTGACCTGCCCGGTGGTGCACCTGCCCAGCTGAGCCCCCCGGATGAGTCCCCGCCTGCGCGAACGACCGCCGGCTGCGGTGCTGATCGCGATCGCGCTGCCGCTGCTGTTGGCCGGCACGCTCGCCGCGGTGGCGATCAGCGCCCGGCTCGGTGGCTTCGGCGTTCCGCCGCCGCCGGACGCCGGGCCGCTGGCCGTCGTCCCCGTCGAGGCGCCGGCCGCGGCGGATCCCGGCTGTGCCGCGTTGCTGGCCGCGCTGCCCGCCGAGCTCCCGGCCACCGATGCGGCGCTGCCCCACCGGCCGCTGGCGGCGCCGGCCCCGCCCGGGGTCCGCGCGTGGGCCGCCGACCCGCGCCCGGCCGTGCTGCGCTGCGGGCTGCCGCGCCCGGCCGAGCTCACGCCGACCGCGGCCCTGCTCGAGGTCGACGGCGTGCGCTGGCTGGCCCTGCCGGCCGCCCCGGACATGATCGCCTACGTGGCGGTGGACCGGCCGGTGTACGTCGCGCTGACCGCCCCGGCCGGCGCCGGCAGCGGCCCCATCCAGGTGGTGTCCGACGCGATCCGGGACACGCTGCCGGCGACCCCGGTGGCCGTCCGCTGATTTTATGAGACTCGCCTAGCAACAATTGGTAGCCCTGACTACATTCTGTACTCATGGTGACTATGTCCCGCGCGACCGAGGACTACCTCAAGGCGATCTATGGGCTCGCCCACCGCGGGGAGCCGGTCACCACCGGGCACCTGGCGCACGAGCTCGGCGTCTCCTCGCCGTCGGTGTCGGCGATGGTCAAGCGCCTGGAGGACGGCAGCCTGCTGTCCCGCCCGGACAGCCGGTCGCTGCAGCTGACCGACACCGGGGAACGCGCGGCGCTGCGCGTCGTGCGCCGGCACCGGCTGCTGGAGACGTTCCTGCACCGGATGCTCGACGTGCCGTGGGACGAGGTGCACGCCGAGGCCGAGCTGCTCGAGCACGCCCTGTCCGAACGGCTCGAGGAGCGCATCGACACCGCGCTCGGCCACCCCACCCACGACCCGCACGGCGACCCGATCCCACCCCGGCACGGGCCGCACGAGGAGATCTGGGGGCTGGCCCTGGACTCCGCGCCGGTCGGCGTCCGGTTCCGGGTGCAACGGATCTCCGACCGGGACAGCGCGGCGCTGCGCTACCTCGGTGAGCTGGGCATCCGGCCCGGCGTCGTGATCGGGATCGAGGAGCAGGAGCCGTTCGGCGGCCCGCGCTGGATCCGGATCGGCCGCAGCCGCCATCCGCTCGGCGGCCCACTGACCCGACTGGTGCACGGACACCTCGTCGACCCCGATCACCCCGGCGAAGACGACGGGCAGCACGGCAGCGACGCGCAGGAGACTCGATGACGTCCATCCGGGACACCGGACCCACCGGACCCACCGCGGCCGAGATCCGGGAGCGCGGCGGGCTGCGCCGGCTCACCCTGTTCGGTCCCGCGTTCGTGGCCGCGATCGCCTACGTCGACCCGGGCAACTTCGCCACCAACTTCTCCGCGGGCGCCGAGTTCGGCTACCTGCTCCTGTGGGTGATCGTCGCGGCGAACCTGCTGGCCATGCTCATCCAGACGCTGTCGGCCAAGCTCGGGCTGGCCACCGGGCGCAACCTGCCCGAGCTCTGCCGCGACCACTTCCCGAAGCCGGTGTCGCGCGGCATGTGGGTGCAGGCCGAACTGGTGGCCATCGCCACCGACCTGGCCGAGGTCATCGGCGGGGCGATCGCGCTGCACCTGCTGTTCGGCATCCCGCTGTTCACCGGCGGGGTGATCACCGGAGTGGTCGCCTTCGCGTTGCTGCACCTGCAGACCCGCGGCTACCGACCCTTCGAGCTGGCCATCGCCGGGCTGTTCGGGGTGATCCTGCTCGGCTTCCTCGCCACGGTGGTGCGGGTCGACATCGTCCCGGCCGACCTGGCCGCCGGCCTGGTCCCGGCGTTCGAGGGCACCGACAGCCTGCTGCTGGCCACCGGCATCCTGGGCGCCACCGTGATGCCGCACGTGATCTACCTGCACTCGGCGCTCACCCAGCGCCGGATCGCCGCCGAGACGCCGGCCGAGCGGCGCTACCTCTTCCGGCACCAGCAGCTCGACGTCATGATCGGAATGGGGCTGGCCGGCCTGGTCAACGCCTCCATGTTGATCATCGCGGCGGCGCTCTTCTTCGGGACCGACGTGCCCGACACCGACACCCTCGAAGGGGTGCACGCCGGCCTGGCCCGGGTGCTCGACCAGCCGGCCGCCTTCCTCTTCGCGGTGGCCCTGCTCGCGTCCGGGTTCGCCTCGTCCGGGGTGGGGACCTACTCCGGGCAGGTCGTGATGCAGGGGTTCATCCAGCGCAGCATCCCGCTGCTGGTGCGCCGCGGCCTCACCCTGGCCCCCGCACTGGTGGTGCTGGGCATCGGGATCGACCCGACCCGGGCCCTGGTGATCTCCCAGGTGGTGCTGTCGTTCGGGATCCCGTTCGCGCTGGTACCGCTGGTGCTGCTGACCCGGCGCCGGGACATCATGCGCGAGCTGGTCAACCGCCGGGTGACGACGTGGGCCGCCGGCAGCGCGGCCGCGCTGATCATCGCGTTGAACGGTTTCCTGCTCTGGCAGACCTTCTCCGGGTCCTGACTCAGCGCAGGCCGACGCCGCGGGCGAGCGCGGTCTGCACCAGCGTGGACAGCAGCGTCGGGTAGTCCACGCCGGTCACCGCCCAGGCCCTCGGGAACATCGAGATCGGGGTGAAGCCGGGCATCGTGTTGACCTCGTTGACGGTCAGCTCACCGGCGGGTGAGAGGAAGAAGTCGACCCGCGCCAACCCCTGCCCGTCGAGCGCGCGGAACGCGCCCACCGCGAGCTCCCGCACCCGGTCGGCCACGTCGTCGTCGAGCTTGGCCGGGATGTCGAACTCGCAGACGTCGTCGAGGTACTTGGCCTCGAAGTCGTAGAACTCGGGGGCCACCCCGCCGGCGCCGACGATGCGGATCTCGGCGGGCACGCTGGCCGCGACCCGCCCGTCCGGGTACTCCAGCACCCCGCACTCGATCTCGCGGCCGGGCACCGCCGCCTCCACCAGCACCTTCGGGTCGTGCTCGCGGGCCACCGCGATGGCCGTGTCGAGCGCCGCCCAGTCGGTGACCTTGGTGATCCCCACCGAGGACCCCGCCCGGGCCGGCTTGACGAACACCGGCAGCCCGAGCCGGTCGCGCTGCTCGCCGGTCAGGGTGGGGGTGCCGCGGCGCAACACCACCAGGTCCCCGACGGGCAGCCCGTCGGCGGCCAGCAGCTTCTTGGTGAACTCCTTGTCCATGCCCGCCGCGCTGGCCAGCACCCCGGCCCCGACGTAGGGCACCCCGGCCATCTCCAGCAGGCCCTGGATGGTGCCGTCCTCGCCGAACGGCCCGTGCAGCACCGGGAACACCACGTCGACCTGCGAGAACACCTCGCCGGCCCGGTCCGGGTCCAGGATGACCAGCCCGCCGCGCGTCGGGTCCCCGGGCAGCGCCAGCGCCGTGCTGCTGCCGTCGACCGCGGGCAGTGCCCGGTCGGCGATCACCAGCTCCCGCGGGTCGCTGGTGCCCAGCACCCAGGCGCCGTGCGCGGTGATGCCCACCGGCACCACCTCGTAGCGCTCCGGGTCCAGGTACGACAGCACGCTGCCGGCGGAGACGCAGGAGATGGCGTGCTCGCTGCTGCGCCCGCCGAACACCACGGCCACCCGCGTCTTGTGCCCCGTCATGACGCCCGAGGGTAGGCGGCCGCGACCGCGCGATCCCGATCGGGGGCGGCCGGCGTCATCGCCGCAGCAGGCTCTTCTCCGCCCACATGGCTCCCGGCAGCAACCGGCCGACGAGGAGACGGCGCTTGCGGTTCATCGCCCGCAGGTAGGTGCGCAACGGGACACCGCCGGCCCGGAACAACCGGCGGTGCGCGAGCCAGACGAGCAGGCCGGTGGCCCGGAAGAACACCGAGTAGGCGTGGTAGGCGAGCCGCCGCGCGGCCGGATCCTTCCGCTGCTGGAAGATGATGCGCAGCCGTTCGGACTGGAAGACGATGTGCGCCGCCTCGTCGATGAGGATGTCCGTGCAGATCTGCGTGAGCAGCTCGCAGCCGGTCGCGTCGCGCAGGGCCCGGTAGAAGATCTGAGCGGCGCTCTCGACCGTGATGACGGCGATCGTCCAGAGCTCCATGCTGGTGTTGAAGTAGCGCACCCGCCGGAACAGGGTGTCACCCCAGTCCGCGGTCAACCGTGGCTCCCCGATCGCGTCGAGGTAGCGGCCGAGGTGGCGCCCGTGCTTCTGCTCCTCGGCGATGAACAGGCGCACGGCGTGCGGGTACTCCGGATCACCGATGTCCTCGGCGTACCGGGTGGCGGCGCGCAACAGGTGGGCCCCGTCGGACGTTTCACCGAGTTGCCAGGCCTGCAGCGAGCGCAGGACGTTGCGCCGTTCCTCGGCGGTGATCGCCGGCACCAGGTTCCAGTCGACCCGCTGCTGTGTCGCACTGCGCGAGAAGTGGTCGACCCAGTACTCGGAGGTGTGCGTCGTCATGCCCGCGACGCTAGGAACGCGGGCCGCCGCGGTGGCGGAGGAAATGTGAGGGTCGGGTGCGGGTTCCGTTCAGCCCTCGGCCAGCTCGGCGGCCGCCAGCCACTCGTGCTCGACCTCGGCCAGCTCGGCCAGCACCGCCTTCAGCTCGGCGTCGAGCTGCAGCAGCCGGTCCGGATCGGTGGCCGCGGCGGCCAGCTGCTGGTGCAACCGCTGCTCCCGATCGGCGAGCGCAGCCATCCGCCGCTCCAGCCGGGCCGCCTCCTTGCGCGCCGCCCGCTGCTCCGCGGCGCCGGACGTCGTACCGGCCGGGCGGCTCGGGGCCGTGGGCCGCGCGGCGGAGAGCCCGGTCTCCTGGTGCCCGGCCGCGGCCCGGCGCGCCAGGTACTCCTCGATCCCCCCGGGCAGGTGGGTGATCTTCCCGTCGCCGAGCAGCGCGACCACCGTGTCGCAGGCCCGTTCGACCAGGTAGCGGTCGTGACTGACCACGAGAAGCGTGCCCGCCCAGCCGTCGAGCAGGTCCTCCAGCCGGCTCAGGGTGTCCACGTCGAGATCGTTGGTCGGTTCGTCGAGGAGCAGCACATTGGGCTCGGCCATCAGCAGCCGGGTCAGC
This sequence comes from Pseudonocardia sp., assembly GCA_035557575.1. Lineage (GTDB taxonomy): Bacteria > Actinomycetota > Actinomycetes > Mycobacteriales > Pseudonocardiaceae > Pseudonocardia. The sequence goes on from DATMDS010000149.1 coordinate 12,373, forward strand.
TGCAGCCGCCGCCGCTCGCCCCCGGAGAGATCCCCGACCGGCGTCCACTGCCGGGCCGCCGGGAAGCCCAGCCGCTCCAGCACCGACGACGCGGTCAGCTCCAGCTTGCCCAGCCGCACGAACTTCGCCACCTGCTCGGTGGCCTCCAGTACCCGCAGCTGCGCCGGCAGGTCGACCAGCTCCTGGGACAGCTGGGCCAGCTGCACCGTCGTGCCGGTGACCAGGCGACCACCGTCCAGCGGCCGCTCGCCGGTCAGCGTGCGCAGCAGTGTGGTCTTCCCGGAGCCGTTGACGCCGACCACGGCGATCCGATCCCCCGGCCCGACGCGCCAGGTCACCCGGTCCAGCAGCACCCGGTCGCCGATCCGCGCGGTGGCGTCCTCCAGCTCCAGCACCGTGCGCCCGAGCCGGTTGGTGGCGAACCGGAGCAGCTCGACGGAGTCGCGCGGCGGCGGCACGTCCGCGATCAGCGCCTCGGCCGCCTCGATCCGGAACCGCGGCTTGGACGTGCGGGCCGGCGGGCCGCGCCGCAGCCAGGCCAGCTCCTTGCGGGCCAGGTTGCGCCGACGGGCCTCGGCGGCGTCGGTCTGCCGGGTGCGCTCGGCCCGCGCGTAGATCCAGTCGGCGTAGCCGCCCAGGTAGCTCTGCACCGTGCCGCCGGTGACCTCCCAGGTCCGGGTGCACACCGCGTCGAGGAACCACCGGTCGTGGGTGACCACGACGACGGCGCTGCGCCGGCTCAGCAGGTGCTGCGCGAGCCAGCCGATGCCCTCGACGTCGAGATGGTTGGTGGGCTCGTCGAGCACCACGAGATCCGGATTGCCGACCAGCGCCGTGGCCAACGCCACCCGGCGCTTCTCGCCCCCGGACAGGCCCTGCACGGAGCGGTCCAGGTCGTCGATGCCGAGCCCGTCCAGGACGTCGCGCACGGTCGGGTCGGCGGCCCACTCGTGCTCGGCGGCCCAGCCGTGGTCGTCGCTGCGCCAGGCCGCGAGCACCACGTCCCGCACCCGGGCGCCCGCGGGCAGCGCGTCGCTCTGCGCGAGGTGCGTGAGGTGCAGGTCGCCGAGGCGGCTGACCCGGCCGCCCTCCGGGGCCCGGAGGCCGGTGATGATGTCCAGCAGCGTGGTCTTGCCGCCACCGTTGAGCCCGACGACGCCGATCCGGTCGCCCCGCGCGACCCCCAACGAGACCGCGTCGAGCAGCACCCGGGACGCGTCGCCGGGCACGTGGGCGGTGACCGCCTCCAGGTTGACCAGGTTGGTCGGCGGCATCAGGCGTTCTCCGGGGGCCGGCCGACGGGCGGCACCGGGTTCCTGGGGTGGGGGGCCGGCTCGTGCTGGTCGACGACGCGGGCACCGGGCACCGGCCCGTGCGCGAGCCGGACGGTGCGGCAGACGCCCATCCCGGCCAGCTCGGTGGCCACATCGATCGCGGCGTCGGCGCCGGCGCAGAGGAACGCGCAGGTCGGGCCGGATCCGGAGACGATGCCGGCGAGGGCGCCCGCGTCCACCCCGGCGCGCAGGGTGCGCCGCAGGTCGGGAGCCATGCTGACCGCGGCCGCCTGCAGATCGTTGCCCAGGCAGAGCGCGAGCTGCCGCGGATCGCCGCGCGCGATGGCCTCCAGCACCGGCTCGACCGGCCGTTCCGGCACCGGGGAGGAGTCGCGGAGCCGGTCCAGCTCGCGGAACACGCTCGGCGTGGGCAACCCGCCACGGTGCAGGGCGATCACCCAGTGCTGCGGATGCCGGGAGAGCACGGGGACGATCCGCTCGCCGCGGCCGGTGCCCAGCGCGGTGCCGCCGTACAGCGCGAACGTGACGTCGCTGCCCAGCTCGGCCGCGAGCTCGGCCAGCTCGTCGCGGCCCAGGTCCAGCTTCCACAGCGAGGCCAGCCCGACCAGCGCGGCAGCGGCGTCGGCGCTGCCGCCGGCCATCCCACCGGCCACCGGGATGCCCTTGCGCAACACCAGCCGGATGTCCGGCTCCCGCTCCGCGCGTTCGGCCAGCAGCTGCACGGCCCGCCAGGCCAGGTTGGTCTCGTCGACCGGCACCTCGGAGACCCGCTCACCGTGCACCTGGATGTCCGGTTCGTCGGAGGCCGACACCGTGACCTCGTCGAACAGGCTCACGGCATGGAACACGGTGACCAGATCGTGGTAGCCGTCGGCACGCAGCGGGCCGACCGCCAGATGCAAATTGATCTTGGCCGGTACCCGCACCGTGACCGGTGGTGGGACGGCGAGCACCCGACAACCCTACGTGCGTCCGCGACGGGCCGGTGGCACCCCGGCCGCGCGTCGTCCCGTGTGTCCTCCGAACGGCACGCCGGGACGGCGGCCGGCGGGGCGTACGGCCGGGTCCGAACGCATCAGCCGTCCGCCGCGGCGGGCGGCTCGGCCCGCGGTGCGCGGTGCGCGGCGATACGGGCGAAATCGGTGATCGCCAGCCGCTCGGCCCGTTCCCGCGGATCGATCCCGGCGGCGCGCAGCACCTTCTCCGCGGCGTCCGGGCCGCCGGCCCACCCGGACAGCCCTGCCCGCAGCGCCTTGCGCCGCTGCGCGAAGGCCGCGTCGATCAGGGCGAACACCGCGGCCCGATCGCCGGCCGGCGGGGTCGGCCGGCGGCGGAAGGCGAGCAGCCCGGAGTCGACGCCCGGCACCGGCCAGAACACCGCCCGCGGCACCGGCCCGGCGCGCCGCGCGTCCGCGAACCAGGCGAGCTTCGCGCTGGGCACCCCGTACACCTTGCTGCCCGGCCCCGCGGCCAGCCGCTCGGCCACCTCGGCCTGCACCATCACCAGGCCGCGATCCAGCTGCGGCAGCTCGATCAGCAGGTGCAGCACGACCGGCACCGCGACGTTGTACGGCAGGTTGGCCACCAGCGCGGTGGGTGGCGGGGCCGGCAGGTCGGCGGCGCGCAGGGCCAGCGCGTCCGCGGTCAGCACCGTGAGCCGGTCGGCGAGGGCGGGGGCGCGCTCGGCCACGGTCCGCGGCAGCCGGGCCGCCAGCAGCGGGTCGATCTCCACCGCGCGGACCGCGGCCACCTCGGGCAGCAGGGCCAGGGTCAGCGAGCCGAGGCCCGGACCTACCTCGAGCACCACGTCGCCCGGCTCCAGCTCGGCGGCACGGACGATGCGCCGGACCGTGTTGGGGTCGTGCACGAAGTTCTGCCCGAGCCGCTTGGTGGGCCGCAGATCCAGTTCCCGGGCCAGTGCGCGCACCTCGGCCGGGCCCAGCAGGCGCGAGCCGGTCATCCGGACGGCCCCATCACCGGCGCGCCGGCGCGCTCGTGAGTGCTGCGCCGTGCTCTAGCACGGCGCAGCACTCACAGGCGTTGGTCAGCGCGGCAGGCCGAGCTTGCGCGAGCACGCGGGCCAGGCGCCGTAGCCGCCGCGGTCCTCGCGGACCTTGCTGGCCACCACCATCTGCTCCCTGGCACTGGCCTGGTGGGGCAGCGGTGCGAAGTCCGTGCCGCCGTAGGCCTTCCAGGTCCCGGCGTCGAACTGCAGGCCGCCGTAGTAGCCGTTGCCGGTGTTGATCGACCAGTTGCCGGTGGCCTCGCACTTGGCCAGCTTCTCCCACACCGCGCGGTCGGAGGACTTGGGTGCCTTGGTGGACGTCTCGGTGTCCTCGTCAGCGGCTTCGTCGGCATCCTTCTCGTCGCTGGTGCCGAGCCGGACGACGCGCGGTTCGGGCGCGGTGCTGCCGCCGGCGCGGACCTGCTCGCGGCGGACCTCCTTGCCGTTCTGCACCTCCACCCGCAGGATCGCCGTCCGCTCACCCGCCTTGCCCTTCTCGACCACCACCCGCTTGCCGCGGGGCATCTCGGGGTCCTCGATGATCCGCTCGGGTGGCGGGATCGGCCGTACCTCCACCACCTCACCGACGCCGGTGCGCAGCACGTGCACCGCATCGCCGTCGGCCAGCGCGGTGTCGCCCGACGGCACCGACACGTCGTCCGGCCCGAGCCGGACGCCGTGCTCGGCCAGCAACCCGGCCACCGTGCTCGCCGTGGTGGTGACCTGCTGCGTCTTTCCGGTGCCGTCGGTGAGACTGATCGTGCGTGGCACGTTCAGCTCCAGCGACATCCCGGTGAGCGGAATGGGCGCGGTCGGCGGTGCCGACATCTGCATCGGGGCCGCCTGCACACCGAGCCCGTGCAGCGCGTCCTGGACCGACCCGGCGGTGGTCCACACCGATCGCTCCACCCCGCCCTCGACGAGGGTCAGCCGGCGCGCCCGGTTGACGATGATGTGGTCGCCGTCGGCGACGTCGGTGGGCAGCGCGGGCTCGACCCGATCCTGCTCGCGGGGAGCGAGCCCGGCCGCGGTCAGCGTGCCGGCGACGTCGTCGGCGTAGGTGTGCAGGACGCGGTCCTCGCCGTCCACGGTGACGGTGACGGTCTTGTCCATGGCCAGCGCGGTCGCGCCGCCGGCGACCAGGGCGAGCAGCACCGCCAGCACCCCGGCCCGGATCAACGGCCGGCGGAAGCCGGCGCAGACGGTCGGGCGGACCGGTGCCGCCGCGGCCGCGACCTCGGAGGGATCGATCCACACCGCCGGCCGCCTGTGGCGCGCCGACGGGGGCGGGTCCTCGACGACCTCGAGCGGGGCGGTCGCCGGCTCCTCGTCGGCCGGAACCGGCCGCGGATCGCCGAGCCCCGCGAACAGGGGCCAGGACCGCGGGTCGGCCGGCTCCTGGACGACCGGGCCCGGCTCCGGATCGCGGAGCCCGAAGAACAGCGAGGCACGTCCGGACCAGGGCTCGCCCGCCGGCTCGTCGACGGACGGGACGACGGGCCACCACGGCGAGCCGGTGGCGTCCCCGCCGCGAACTGCATCGAACGGTCCGGTCCACTCGGGCCCGCGGACCAGCGGGATCGATCCGGTCGGCTCCCCCTCGGGGCAGGTCGGGGAGCTGAACCACTCGGCGAACGTCTCGCTGTCGCCCGCATCGCCGACCGGCCGCGTCCGGGTTCGGGCGGCACGGTGGGCAGGCGTTGAGACGTCGACCACGGGTTTCCTGACCTCGAAGGACCGGGCAGGGGAGGAATCAGCCGGTCACGGTGGTCGCGAGGCGGGTACCTCGGGAGCGCTCACGGCCACCGTGACCGCTGTGCTGGGGAGCGTTTTCCCCACCCCGGCTTTCAGCGATCCATCGCACCGTAACGGGGGGTGAGCGATGGCGTTCAGTCGCAACACCCAGTGAGCGCCGAACGGCCGGTCCGCTACGCCGAGCGAGGCTTGTCCGTGGCAGCCCGCCAGCGGATCAGGGCGGCGGCAGCTCGCCGAGCCGGAACACCCGCTCGGCGGTCTGCCGGGTCTCCGCGGCCAGCTGGTCGACGGGAACTCCGCGCAGCTCAGCCAGCCCGCGCAGGGTCCACGGCAGGCAGTACGGCTCGTTCGCCGCTCCCCGGTGCGGGTGCGGGGTGAGGAACGGGGCGTCGGTCTCGACCAGCAACTGCTCCCCCGGCACGACGAGCGCGGCTTCGCGCAGCTCAGCAGCGTTGCGGAAGGTGACCGGACCGGCGAACGAGAGGATGTAACCGTTCTCAACACAGTGTCGGGCCATCGCCGCGTCACCGGAGAAGCAGTGGAAGATCACCGTCTCCGGCAGCCGCTCCTCGCACAGGATGCGCAGCACGTCGTCGTGCGCGTCCCGGTCGTGGATCATCAACGGCTTGCCGAGCCGCCTCGCCAGGTCGATGTGCCGGCGGAAGGACTCCTGCTGGGCGGCCGGCGGCGAGTAGTCCCAGTAGTGGTCCAGGCCGGTCTCCCCGACCGCGACCACCCGCGGGTCGGCGGCCAGCCGCTCGATCTCGGCGTACTCGGCCTCGGTGACGTTCGCCGTGCGCGTCGGGTGCAGGGCGACGGCCGCGGCGACGCGGGAGTCCCAGTGCGCCGCCCGCACCACCCAGCGCGCGGAGGCCAGGTCGTCGGCCACGGTGACGGCCCGCGCCACGCCGACCGCGGCGGCCCGGTCCATGGCCGCGGCCACGTCCGCCGCGCTCACGCAACCGCAGGCGTCGAGGTGGGTGTGCGCGTCCACGGTCGGCTCGGGCAACGGCTCCGGCGGCTCCGGACGCCGCCGGCGGCCGTGGGCCGTGAGTGCTGGGCCGTGTTCTAACACGGCTCAGCACTCACGAGCGTTCTTCGATGGGCGCCCAGTCCGGGCCCGTCTCGCCCAGCTTCGGGTCCAGCTTGGCGAAGATCGGAGTGGGCTTGACCAGCGGCCGGCCGATCTCGATGGGCGTGGACGCCCAGCGCGCCTGCTCGCCCGCGTAGTCGCCGGTGAGCACCGGGTAGTCCGGCCCGTCGCCGAAGTCGGACACGGTGCGGATCTCCGGCTGCGCGGCCCACACCCCGGCCCCGCCCAGCGCCTCGTGCACCTGCTGCGCGGCGTGCGGCAGGAACGGCGTGAGCAGCGTGTTCGCGTCCTGCACCACCTGCAGCGCGGTGTGCAGGATGGTGTCGCGGCGATCCGGGTCGTCCTTGCGCTTCCACGGCTCCTGGTCGCTCAGATACCGGTTGGCCGCGGTGACCACCCGCATCGCCTCGCCGACGGCCTGCTTGAACCGGTTGCGGCCGAGGAGCTCGCCGACGGTGTCGAAGCCGGCCCGGGAGACGGCCAGCAGCTCGTGGTCGGCGTCGGCCGGCGCGGTCGGCTTGGGAATCGACCCGACATTCTTGTGCGCCATCGAGATCGACCGGTTGACCAGGTTGCCCCACTCGTTGGCCAGCTCGAAGTTGGTCCGCCGGACGAACTCGTCCCAGGTGAAGTCGGTGTCCTGGTTCTCCGGCCCGGCCACGGAGATGAAGTAGCGCAGCGCGTCCGGACCGAACTCGCGCAGGAAGTCGGTCACGTAGATCACGGTGCCGCGGCTGGTGGAGAACTTGGAGCCGCTCATGGTCAGGAACTCGCTGGACACGATTTCACTGGGCAGGTTGAGCGTGCCGAACGCGCCCGGCGTGCCGCCGCGGTCGCCCGCGCCGTTCTGGCCGAGCAGCAGCGCCGGCCAGATCACCGAGTGGAAGACGATGTTGTCCTTGCCCATGAAGTAGTAGCCCTGGGCCGACGGGTCGGTCCACCACTGCTTCCAGGCGTCCGGGTCGGGGCCGCGCCGGGCCCACTCCACCGACGCCGACAGGTAGCCGATCACCGCGTCGAACCACACGTAGATCCGCTTCATCGGCTGGTCCCGCCAGCCGTCCAGCGGCACCGGCACCCCCCAGTCCAGGTCCCGTGTGATGGCCCGCGGCTTCAGGTCGTTGACCAGGTTGGTGGCGAACTTGAGCACGTTGGGCCGCCAGTCGGTGCGCGCGGCCAGCCAGGACCCGAGCGACTCGGCGAAGGCGGGCAGGTCGAGCATGAGGTGCTCGGTCTCGACGAACTTCGGCGTCTCCCCGTTGATCTTCGATCGGGGGTTGATCAGATCGGCGGGGTCGAGCTGGTTGCCGCAGTTGTCGCACTGGTCGCCGCGCGCGTGCTCGTAGCCGCAGATCGGGCAGGTGCCCTCGACGTAGCGGTCGGGCAGGGTGCGCCCGGTCGACGGGCTGATCGCGCCCATCGTCGTCCTGGGCACGATGTACCCGTTGCGGTACAGGGCCAGGAACAGCTCCTGCACCACCTCGTAGTGGGTGTTGCTGGTGGTGCGGGTGAACAGGTCGTAACCCAGCCCGAGGCCCTGCAGATCCTCGACGATCACCCGGTTGTACTTGTCGGCGAGCTGCCGGGCGGACAGCCCCTCGGCGTCGGCCTGCACCTGGATCGGAGTGCCGTGCTCGTCGGTGCCGCTGACCATCAACACCTGGTCGCCGATCATCCGGCGGTACCGGGAGAAGACGTCGGAGGGCACACCGAAACCGGAGACGTGGCCGATGTGCCGCGGGCCGTTGGCGTAGGGCCACGCCACGGCGGTCAGCACGCGGGAACTCATGCCGCCCAGCGTAGGCCCCGCCACCCAACCGGTTTCGCGGGTCGGCGGGCGCTCCGGCGTCCGGTCAGCGGTACGCGCCGCCGACCGCGGAGAGCGCGGCGGCGATGATGACGCCGTACAGCACGAACAAGCCGACGAAGACACCCACGAAGATCCACAACGCCGTCTTGCCGAGCGACTTCACCCGCGCCGACGCCTCCAGCGCCCCCTGGTGGTCGCCCATGGCCCAGCGCGGGTAGATGTCGTGCAGGTGGTTGAACGCCGAGAAGGCCAGCGGCCAGAAGAAGAGGATGGTGGCCACGGCCCACCCCGCGTTCGACGGCGGCGGCGCCGAGACGGGCGCGGCCCCGGACGGCGCCGAGTACTGGCCGTACGAGGGGTAGTCACCCGACATCGGGTAGTGAGGCTGGTTCACCGGGGTCCTTCCACGGGCCTGGGACGCGGTCGGCCGGGATCCCGGCCGACCGAGGAAGCACGGCTGGCACGGCAGGCGAGTTCAACGCCGCCGCACCCGTCGCGTCGCACGGCCGACGACCGGAGGCGGGCGACCGGGTGGCCGGCCGCCCGCGCCCCCGATGTCAGCTCTTCGACTGCCAGAGCCCCATCACGTTGCCCTCGCTGTCGGTGAAGTAGGCGGCGAAGCCCATGTCGCCGACCGGCATCGGCTCCCCGACCGCCGACCCACCGTGCTCGCCGATCGAGGCCAGCGCGGCGTTGATGTCAGCGACCTCGAGGGTCAGCACCGGGCGCTCGACCGGGCCCTGCCGGGCGCACATGCCGCCGCCGATGTAGCCCGGATCGGTCGGCATCCCGCCCTCGCCGGTCGGCCCGGTCTGCACGAAGTCGTACTGCCACTCCGGCATCGGCTGGATCTGCCAGCCGAACACGTCGCGGTAGAAGGCGCGCGCCCGGTCGGCGTCGTCGTAGGGCACCTCGAAATGGACAACCTTGCCGCTCATCGCTCTCCCTCGCTGCGCGAGCTCGGCGCTTCGCGCAGGCGCTGTGTTGATGATTCGCTCGCAGGCTCGCTCATCGCTCTCCCTCGCTGCGCGAGCTCGGCGCTTCGCGCAGGCGCTGTGTTGATGATTCGCTCGC
>DATMDS010000150.1:0-17170 GCA_035557575.1 Pseudonocardia sp.
ACGAGCACTCCGCGCTGCACGTGCTCGACGTCGACACCGGCCTCGACGTCGAGCCGCCGATCGACCGCTGCCGCTACTCCGATGTGTCCTGGTTGCCCGCCGACCCCGGCGAGCCGGGTACCGAGCTGTTCTTCGTCCGGATGGTCGACGAGGACGAGGCCCCGGCCGGCGAGCAGTCCTTCCACCGCCGGATCTGGCGGCACCGGATCGGCACCCCCACCGAGCAGGACGAGCTGATCGACGGCCCGGGTCTGTACGACGAGCACACCTACTACGGGGTGAGCGTGTCCCGGGACGGCCGCTGGCTGCTGATCACCGGCAACGTGGGCACCGCGCGCCGGGACAGCGTCTGGATCGCCGACCTGGATGGCGGCGGCGCGCTGGTCCCGATCCTCACCCAGGCCGACGACGTGCAGTGCCACGCCTGGGTGGACCGCGACGGCCGGCTCTACCTGCACACCACCGACGGCGCGCCGCGCTGGCGACTGGCCGTCGCCGATCCGACCACCCCGGGCCGGGAGCACTGGCGCGAGCTGGTCGCCGAGGATCCGGCATCGGTGCTGCAGGCGGTGCGCCGACTCGAACCGGCCGGGGCGGACCCGGCCGAGGCGCTGCTGGTGCTGGCGCGGGCCCGGCACGCGGTGGCCGAGGTGGCGCTGCACGCGGCGGCGGACGGGGCGCCCCGGGGCAGCGTGCCGCTGCCCCCGAACGGCACGCTGAACGGGCTGACGGTGGCCGACCGGGACACCCCGGAGCAGGCCGGCCGGGTGTGGCTGGGCTGGACCGACTTCATCACCCCACCCCAGGTGCACCGCTTCGACCTGGCCACCGGAGCCACCGTGCTGGAGGCCGCCGCGCCCGGCGCGGCCGAACCACCGGCGGTGCGCTCCGAGCAACGCGAGTTCCGCTCGGCCGACGGCACCACGGTGCGCATGTTCGTGATCACCCCGGACGGCCCGGCCCGGCCGCGCCCGGCCCTGGTCTACGGCTACGGCGGCTTCGGGATCAGCCTGTCCCCCATCTACACCCCGCTCGCGCTGGCCTGGGTCGCGGCCGGCGGCTGCTACGCAGTGGTCTCCCTGCGCGGCGGCGGCGAGGAGGGCGAGGGCTGGCACCGGGCCGGCAACCGCGGGCACAAGCAACGGGTCTTCGACGACCTGCACAGCGGGGCGCAGGCATTGGTGGACGCCGGGGACACCACCCCGAGCCAGTTGGCGATCATGGGCGGATCCAACGGCGGGTTGCTGGTCGGGGCGGCGCTGACCCAGCGGCCAGCCGCCTACCGCGCGGTGGTCTGCTCGGCCCCGTTGCTGGACATGGTCCGCTACGAGGAGTTCTCGCTGGGCCGCACCTGGAACGACGAGTACGGCAGCGCCGCCGTGCTCGAGGAGCTCGAGTGGCTGCTCGGCTACTCGCCCTACCACCGCGTGGTGCCCGGCACCGAGTACCCGGCCGTGCTGTTCACCGTGTTCGACTCCGACACCCGGGTGGACCCGCTGCACGCCCGCAAGATGTGCGCGGCCCTGCAGCACGCCACCACCGGCGACCCGGGCAGCCGCCCGATCCTGCTGCGCCGCGAGACCGACGTCGGGCACGGGGCCCGGTCGATCTCCCGCTCGGTCGCGTTGGGGACCGACCAGCTGGCCTTTTTGGCGGCACACACCGGACTGGAGGCCGCGCCGTGACCCCGACCCAGCTGGTGCCCATGCGCCCGGCGTGTGCCGACGACGCCGGTTCCTGGTGCTCGCGGTTCTACGAGCTGACCCACAACGACGTGCTCTCCCGCTCGGCGGACGCCATCGTCGGCGGTGTCCTGCAGATCATGCTGATCGTGCTGATCGCGCTGCTGGCCCGCTACCTGACGCACCGGCTGATCTACCGGGTGATCGAGGGCGCGGTCAGCACGCGGGTGTCCCGGCTGGTCAGCCGGGCCCCGGCGCTGGGCCGCGACGGCGGCACGGTGGCCGCCCAGCGCAGCGCGCAGCGGGCCCGCACGATCGGCTCGGTGCTGCGCTCGATCGCCTCGGCCGTGGTGCTGGTGATCGCGGTGGCCATGATCCTGGCCGAGTTCAGCGTGAACCTGGCGCCGATACTGGCCTCGGCCGGGATCGTCGGGCTCGCGGTCGGGTTCGGCGCGCAGAACCTGGTGCGCGACTTCCTGTCCGGCATGTTCATGCTGCTGGAGGACCAGTACGGCGTCGGCGACATCGTGGACGTCGGGTCGGCCAGCGGCGAGGTCGAGGCGGTCGGCCTGCGCATCACCACGTTGCGGGACGGCAACGGCACGGTCTGGTACGTGCGCAACGGCGAGATCCTGCGGGTCGGCAACAAGAGCCAGGGCTACGCGATGGCCGTGGTCGACCTGCCGGTGGGCCACAAGGCCAACCTGGCCACGGCCATCGAGCTGCTGGAGCGGGTGGCCGCCGAGCGGGTGGCCGAGGCCGACCTGGCCGTGGACGTGCTGGAGCCGCCGGAGGTGCTCGGCGTCGAGCGGGTCGCCGCGGACGGCGTGACGCTGCGGCTCACCGTGCGGGTCAACCCGGGCCGGCAGTTCGCCGTGCAGCGGGCTCTGAACGCGGCCATCACCTCGGCCTTCGACGCGGAGGGCGTGCCCCGCCCGGGCGCGGCCGCGCCGGACCCCCCGGCCCCCAGGGGCCCGTCCTCGATGCCCTGACCGCTCACCACTCGAACCGGCTGCCACCGCGTTCGGCTGGAAGGCGGCCGGCAGCGCCGCGGCCAGTGCCTGCTGCGCCGACCAGCTGGTGCAGTGCCCGGGCACGAGCACGATCGGGGCGTCGGCGCCGAGCATCTGATAGGCGATGCTGGCGTCGCCGCTGCGGGCGTACCGCACCTGCGGTCGCACCTGAGCAACAATAGGTGTCGTGACCGATCCGCAGAACTTCTACGCCGAGGTGGGCGGCGCACCCGTCTTCGACAAGATCGTGTCGCGCTTCTACGAGGAAGTCGCCCGCGACGAGGTGCTCCGCCCGCTCTACCCCGAGGAGGACCTGGGCCCGGCCGAGGTGCGGCTGCGGATGTTCCTCGAGCAGTACTGGGGTGGCCCCCGCACCTACTCCGACCAGCGCGGGCACCCCCGGCTGCGGATGCGGCACGCCCCGTTCAAGGTCGGCCCGATCGAGCGCGACGCCTGGCTGCGCTGCATGCGGATCGCCGTGGACGAGGCCGGGCTGGACGACGCGCACCGCGCCCAGCTCTGGCAGTACCTCCAGTACGCGGCGGCGAGCATGGTCAACTCACCATTTTGAGGTAGCGCGGAGGCCAACCGGGCCGGAGCGGATCGGTTGTCGGGCGGGTTTGGCAGGATCCCCCCGTGCAGTGGTGGCGCGACGCCGTGATCTACCAGATCTACGTCCGGTCGTTCTCCGATGCCGACGGGGACGGGGTCGGCGATCTGGAGGGCATCCGGGCGCGGTTGGGCTACCTGGAGCTGCTCGGGGTGGACGCGCTGTGGCTGTCGCCGTTCTACCCGTCGCCGATGACCGACCACGGCTACGACGTGTCCGACCCGCGCGACGTCGACCCGTTGTTCGGTGACCTGGCCGCGTTCGACGCCCTGGTGGCCGATGCCCACGAGCACGGCCTGCGGGTGATGATCGACCTGATCCCCAACCACATCTCGTCGGAGCACGAGTGGTTCCGCGCCGCGGTGGAGTCCGCGCCCGACAGCCCGGAGCGGGCCCGCTTCCACTTCCGGCCGGGCCGTGGACCCGACGGTTCGCTGCCCCCCAACAACTGGACCAGCGTGTTCGGCGGCCCGGCCTGGACCCGGGTGCCCGGGCCGGCCGGCGTCGAGTGGTACCTGCACCTGTTCTCCGCCGACCAGCCGGACCTGAACTGGACGAACCTGGAGATCTGGGCCGACGTGGAGAAGACGGTGCGGTTCTGGCTGGACCGCGGCGTCGACGGCTTCCGGATCGACGTCGCGCACGGCATGAGCAAACCAGTGGGGCTGCCGGACGCGGCCGAGCCGCAGCAGGTGCTGGGCCCCGCGGCCGGCAACGATCCCCGGTTCGACCACGACGACGTGCACGACGTGCACCGGATGATCCGCGCGGTGATCGACCACTACCCGGGGCGGATCGCGGTCGGTGAGGTCCGGGTGGCCGACGACGAGCGGTTCGCCCGCTACCTGCGGTCCGACGAGCTGCACCTCGGGTTCAACGCGCGGCTGCTGCACGCCCCGTTCGACGCGGCCGCGATCCGGGAGGCGATCGAGAGCTCGCTGGCCGCGGTGACCGCGGTGAACGCGTCCCCGGCGTGGATCCTGGCCAACCACGACACCAACCGCCCGCCGAGCCGCTACGGCGGCGGGCCGCGCGGCGTGGCCCGGGCCCGGGCCATGACGCTGGTCGAGCTGGCGCTACCCGGCGCGATCCACCTCTACAACGGCGAGGAGCTGGGCCTGCCCGACGCACGGCTGCCGGATACCGCACTGCAGGACCCGGTGTGGGAGCGCTCGGGCCGCACCGAGCGCGGCCGGGACGCCAGCCGGGTGCCGATCCCCTGGGAGGGCGGGCCGCCGGGCTTCGGGTTCAGCACGGCCACGCCGTGGCTGCCGATGCCGCCCGAGTACGGGGCGCTGACCGTCGCCGAGCAGCTCGAGGACACCGGCTCCACGTTGTCGCTGGTGCGCCGGGCGTTGGAGCTGCGCAAGGCCCATCCCGGCTTCAACGGGCGAACCCTGGAGTGGTTCGGCGCCCCGGACGGCTGCCTGGCGTTCCGCCGGGCGGGCACCACGCTGGTCTGCGCGCTGAACGGCTCCGCGGCTCCGGTCCCGCTGCCGCCCGGCGACCTGCTGCTGGCCAGCGGCCCGCTGACGAGTGATCTGCAGCTGCCGCCGGATACCGCGGCCTGGCTGGCCTGACCCCGGCCGAGGACCGTCGGGCGTCCGTTCAGACCAGCAGCGGCAGGGTGACGCGGCGGCTGCGGACCACTCCCCCGCCGGGGGTGTCCAGGCGGAGCCAGGAGCGTGTCGTCCCGAGCTGCACCGGGTGGTGGGCACCGGAGTCGGGCAGCAGGCCGAGCCCGGACAGGGCGAACAGGCAGCGCAGCGGCACCTGCACCGGCGGGCCGGTCGGCGCCGCAACGGTGAACACGGTCCGGTCGAGCAGCACGGCCGGCGGCCCGTGCGGTCCCGCCTGCGTCCGGGCCTCGTCCAACCCGTGCTCGGTGGCGGCGGCCAGCTCGTCGGCGGCCAGTGCCCCGACCGCCGTCCACCCGTCCGCCGGCGGCAGCTCACCGCCGCGCCAGTGCCCCTCCGATCCCGGGTCGACCGTGGCGCCCCGGTCCACGGTCAGCGCGGTGAGCAGCGCCGTCGCCGCGACGGTGACGTCGGCGGGCTGCAGCTCGCCCACGACCGTGCGGGTGGCCAGCACCTCGAACGGGGTCACCACCCAGGCGGTGACCGTGCCGGCGGCGCCGCACAGCCGCACCGCCGCGACCGGGTCCAGCTGCACCACCCGGCCCACGAACGTGCCCAGCTCGGCGCGCGGCCCCGGCTCGGGCACCGTCAACGCGACACCGTGGATCACCGGTCGATCCTAGGGCCGCCGGTCCCGGGGTCCGCGGGGTCGGCCCGGCTCAGGACGACCAGCGCCCGAGGAAGGCGCGCTCGTCGGGCAGCAGCCGGCGGGGCCGCTGCGCGCTCAGGTCGAAGGTGGCCATCCGGGTCCACGCCGTGACGGCGACGGGGTCCTCCGGCTCGGGCCCCTCGTGCAACTCGTAGCGGACCCGGAACGCGGCCGCCCGCACCTCGTCCACCCACATCGCCACCCGCAGCGGGTGCGACCGGTAGGGCACCTGGCGCCGGTACTCGACGTTCAGGGCCGCGACCAGCAGCCCGGCCGCGAACCCGTCGATGCCGTCGGCGGCGGCCGCGTCGAAGAACAGCCCGATCCTGGCCTCCTCGAGCAGCGTGACCACGCTCGCGTTGTTGAGGTGGCGGTAGGAGTCCTGGTCGGTCCAGCGCAGCGGAACCCGGCTGACGAAACGGGCCACTACCGGGCCAGGCCGCGCAGCGCCCGGGAGACCACCGACAGCGTCGCGAGATCCAGCTGCCCGGCCTTGTCCACGGCCTGCAGCGCCACCCGGGCCCGCTTCAGCAGCGAGGCGTTGTGCTGCTCCCACTGGGCGATGGCTGCGTCCACCGGGGTGCCGGGCCCGGCCTCGCGCATCGCGCCGAGGGTGATGGCGCGCAGCGAGCCGTACACGTCGTCGCGCAGGGCGAGCCGGGCCAGGGCGTGCCAGCTGTTGCCGCGGGCCAGCGCGCTGACCGCGGTCAGGATCAGGTCGATGCCGAGGTGCTCGGACAGGCCGTAGTAGAGCCGCGCGACCTCCTCCGGGTCCCGCGGCTCGCGGTCCCGCTCGGACAGCTCGGTGATCTCGATGACGTCGAGCAGGCCGAAGTCGTAGCCGACGGCGGCCGATTCCAGGGCGCACGCCTCCGGCACGCCCTGCGCCCGCAGCTCGGCGGCGCCGGCCTCGACCGCGGCGAGCTCGCGGCCGCGCAGCAGGCTCGGCAGCTTCGCCCGCAGCTCGCCGAGCACGCGGGCGAACCGGTTCGTCTCGGCACCGACGGCCAGCGGCTGCGGCCGGTTGGTGAGGAACCAGCGTGAGGCCCGGTCCAGCAGCCGCCGGCTGTGCAGCACCATCCCGTCCGAGACCGCGGTCGGCACCGGCAGGCTGCGCTGGGTCGCCCACAGCCGGCGCAGGTCGAACACCGCGGTGGTGACGGTGTAGGCGCGCACCGCGTCGGCCGCGCTCGCGGCCAGCTCCTCGCCGAGCCGGAACACGTAGGTCATGCCGGCGCCGTCGACCATCTCGTTGACCAGCTGGGTGGTCACGATCTCCCGGCGCAGCGGGTGCGCCATGATCGCGACCGGGAACCGCTCGCGCAGCGGCCGCGGGAAGTACTCGGGCAGCCGCGCGGCGAAGACGTTGACGTCGGGCAGGTCACCGGCAAGCACCTGCTCGGTGAGCGCCAGCTTGGTGTGCGCGAGCAGGGTGGCCAGCTCCGGGCTGGACAGCCCGGCGCCAGCGGCCTCCAAGGAGGCGAAGCCGGCCTTGTTGGGCAGCACCTCGAGTGCCCGGTCCAGGCCGCGCTCGGCGACCAGCTCGGCGACCAGCCGGCCGTGCACGCTGATCATGTCGCCGGCGTGCGCGCGGGCGATGCCCAGCACCTCGTTCTGGTCCCGGTTGTCGGCCAGCACCAGCTCGGCAACCTCGTCGGTCATCTCGACCAGGACCGAGTTGCGGTCCTCCCGGCCCAGCTCGCCGGCCGCGACCAGCCGGTCCAGCAGGATCTTGATGTTCACCTCGTGGTCGGAGCAGTCCACACCGGCCGAGTTGTCGATGGCGTCGGTGTTGATCTTCCCGCCGGCCCGGGCGTACTCGATGCGCCCCCGTTGGGTCAGCCCCAGGTTGCCGCCCTCGCCGACGACCCTGGCCCGCAGCTGGTTGCCGTCGGCCCGGACGCCGTCGTTGGTCTTGTCCCCGGCGTCGGAGTGCGACTCGGTGGAGGCCTTGACGTAGGTACCGATGCCGCCGTTCCAGAGCAGGTCCACCGGCGCCCGCAGGATCGCCGCGATCAGCTCCGGGGGGCTGAGCTTGGCCACGTCGTCGGCCAGCCCGAGCGCGGCCCGGATCTCCGGTCCGACCGGCACCGACTTCTGGGTGCGCGGCCACACCCCGCCGCCCGAGCTGATCACGCTGCGGTCGTAGTCGTCCCACGAGGAGCGGGGCAGCGCGAACATCCGCTCCCGCTCGGCGTAGGAGCGCGCCGGGTCCGGGTCCGGATCGACGAACACGTGCCGGTGGTCGAACGCGGCGAGCAGCCTGATGTGCCGGGAGAGCAGCATCCCGTTGCCGAACACGTCGCCGGACATGTCGCCGATACCGACGACGGTGAACTCCTCGCTCTGGGTGTCCACGCCGAGCTCGCGGAAATGCCGCTTGACGCTCTCCCAGGCCCCCTTGGCCGTGATCCCCATGGCCTTGTGGTCGTAGCCGACGGAGCCACCGGAGGCGAACGCGTCGCCGAGCCAGAACCCGTAGGAGGCGGCCACCTCGTTGGCGGTGTCGGAGAACTTGGCGGTGCCCTTGTCCGCCGCCACCACCAGGTAGGAGTCGTCGCCGTCGTGGCGCACCACGTCGGGCGGGGGCACGTTGGTGCCGTCGACCAGGTTGTCGGTGACGTCGAGCAGCCCGGAGATGAAGGTCCGGTAGCAGTACTCGACCTCGTCCGGCCCGGGATGGTCGGCGCGCACCACGAACCCGCCCTTGGCCCCGACCGGAACGATCACCGCGTTCTTCACCGCCTGGGCCTTGACCAGCCCGAGGACCTCGGTGCGGTAGTCCTGCTGGCGGTCGGAGTAGCGCAGCCCGCCCCGGGCGACCGGCCCGAAGCGCAGGTGCACGCCCTCGACCCGCGGCGAGTAGACGTAGATCTCGAACCGCGGCCGCGGCGCCGGCATGTCCGGCACCGCCATCGGGTTGATCTTGAACGAGAAGAACGGCCGATCGCGGTAGAAGTTGGTGCGCAGCGTGGCCGTGATCATCGCCAGGTAACTGCGCAGGATGCGGTCGGCGTCCAGACCGGTCACGGCGTCGATCCGGTCCTGGACCTCGGCCAGGGCCGTGGCGACGGCGGTGTCCCGGTCGGCCACCGCGGGGTCGAACCGGGCCCGGAACAGCGCCAGCAGGCCGCGCACGGTGTCCGGGTTGGCCAGCAGGATGTCGGCCACGTAGATCAGGCCGAAGGAGCTGCCCAGCTGGCGGGCGTAGCGGGCGTAGGCGCGCAGCACCGCGACCTCGCGCCAGGGCAGCCCGGCGCGCAGCACCAGCGCGGCGAACCAGTCGGTCTCGGCGTCGCCGCGCCACCCGGCGCGGAAGGCGGAGCCGAAGGCCTGCTCGATGTCGGTGGTGCGGTTCTCGGCCAGCGCGGTCCGGGTCGGCTCGTCCAGCCGCAGCCCGAAGTCGTAGAGGTAGCACCGCAGCCCGTCGGGCCGGGTGACCTCGGCCGGGTGCTCGTCGAGCACCTCGACGCCGAGCTGCTGCAACACCGGGAGCACCGCGGTCAGGGTGGCCGGGGCGCCGGCCAGGTACAGGGTCAGCCGGCGCTCGGCCTCGTCGTCGGTGGCCGAGTAGAGCCGCACGTCGAAGGCGCCGGGGCCGTCGAGGGCGGCCACGCAGCGCAGGTCCTGGACCGCCTGGGCGGGATCGACGGTCGCCTTGTAGGCCTCGGGCACGCCGGCCAGCAGCGCCGTGAGCTCCTCGGTCGCGGGCAGCGCGAGCACCCGGTCGTCCCAGTTGCGGACCACCTCGGTGAGCTCGTCCTGCAGCTCCGCCACGTCGATGTCGCCGAAGCCGGCGGCGTCGCGCGGGGTGTGCACGGTGAACTGGACCAGCGCCAGCGTGGACTCGGACACCCGCGCGGTGTCCTCCACCGAGCGGCCGCCCAGGCGGCGCTGCAGCACGTCGGCCATGGCCAGCCGGGACTTGGTGGTGTAGCGGTCACGGGGCAGGTAGACCAGCGCGGAGATGAACCGCCGGTACGGGTCGGGGCGCAGGAACAGCCGCACGGCGCGCCGCCCGGCCATCGCGAGCACACCGACGGCGGTGTCGTGCAGGGCCTGCTCGCTCGCGCTGAACAGTTCCTCGCGGGGCAGCCCGGAGATCACCTGGAGCATGGCCTGCCCGGAGTAGGACTGCAGCGGGAAGCCGGCGGACTGGATCGCCGCGCGGGCCCGGCTCTCCACGACGGGGATGTCGAGCACGCTCTCGTAGAGCGCGGAGACGGTCAGCGTGCCGAGGAAGCGGTGCTCGCCGACCAGCCGGCCGGCGTCGTCGAGGGTGCGCACGGCCAGGTAGTAGGGGTGCACGGCGCGCAGCGGGCTGATCGCGTTGGCCCGGGTGATGACCAGCACGTCGTCGACGTCGTCGACGGTGTCGATGCCGGGTGCGAACGTGGTGGCCACGCTCGACGCGGGTCCCAGCGCGCCGAGGCCGGTGCTCAGGTCGGGCCGCAACTCCGAATTGGTGCCGGTGGAGGCGGCTGCGTAGTAGCAGTAGCCGATGAAGGTGAAGTGCCCGTCGGCCAGCCAGCGCAGCAGGTCGGCGACGTCCGAGGGGCGGGTGCCCCCGTCCGGCCCGGGTTCGGTGGGCAGCGCGTCGGCCAGCTCCCGGGCACGTCCGACCATGGCCGGCCCGTCGCCGACGATCGTGCGAACGTCGCGCAGCACCCGGCCGAGCTCGATCTCCAGCTCGTGCGGGTCGGCGGCAGCCGGCTCCAGATCGAGGTGGATCCAGGACTCGGCGAGGCTGCCGGACGGCGGGCTGGCCGGATCCTCCGCGGTCAGCACCTCGGCCAGCTCACCGGCCGCGGAGCGCTGCACGACGACAATGGGGTGGATCACCCGCTGGACCTCGCACCCGGCCCGGACCACCGCCGCCTGCATCGACTCGACGAGGAACGGCATGTCGTCGGTGATGACCTCGACGACGAGTCGGGTGCCGGCCTCCACCGGTTCCCCGTTATCGGGCTTCCCGTTCTGGCTCGAGGCGGGCCGGTAGACCCGGATCAACGGCTCCTGCGGCTTCCGCCAGCGGGCCAGCTGCAGGTGCGACCGCGCGGCGGCGAGCAGCAACGGGAGCGCGGCGCCGGGGGTCCGCTCCAGATCGGGTGCATGCCGCGCGTAGAGGGCGACGAGGTCGGTCATCCCGGTGTCGGGCGCGGGACTGTCTCCGGTCGGGCTCGTCACATCAGCTCCGATGCTCCTTGGCAATGATCATTCCGGCGAGCCCGGTCGATCATCGCCTCGACGACGTACCGCGGCCACCCTATCCCGGCTGATGCCGGTCGAAAGCATCTCGGCGCGCGGCGGCACACTGCGGACGCGCCTCAGATTCCGCGGTAGGCGGCCAGCGCTCCGGCCAGCAGATCGGCCAGACCGAGCCCCTCGGTGGACGCGGTGTCCGGCGGCTCGGAGGTCTTCGTGCCGGGTCGGTCGGCGTCGGGTTCGGCTCGGTGCCGCCGCCCGCCGCGCCCGGCCTCGTCGCTTCTTCCGGCCTCGTCGCTTCTTCCGGATCTGTCGCTTCCGGATCTGTCGCTGCCGGATCTGTCGCTGCCGGATCTGTCGCTGCCGGCGGCTCGATCGTCGCCGTTGCCGGTGGCGGCGTGCCGCCGCTCGTGGCGAGTGCCGCTCCGAGCTGCCGGGACGGTGCCGGGCGGCCGGAACGGAGTGCGACCGGTGGCGTCGTGCCGCCCGCTGCGCAGCGTGGCCGCCGAGGCCGATGGGGCCGGGTCACCTGCGGACACAGCGTCGGTCCGGCCGCCCGACGCGCGCGGAGCCCGGTCGTCGTCCGCTTCCGAGCGACGCCGTTCCCACCGGCCTCCGTCGAGACGCAGCAGCAGCTGCGCGCCGACCGGTCCGGTCGGACCGTGGACAACGGAACGCAGCTCGAGCCGGGTCAGGTCGACCGACGTCGCGAAGTCGTCCAGCACGGACGGCATGTTCCGGTTCATCCACCGCGCGAGCGAGGTCCGGTCGGCGTCGGGAACCAGCAGGGCCAGTGCATTGTGGTGTTGATCGGAGCGCAGCTCGGCGCCGGCCGGCAACCGGTCGGCCAGGCGTTCCGCCACAGCCGCCAGGATGGCGGTGGCCCGGCGACCGACGAATCGACGACCGTCACGGGCCACGTCGATCAGCAGCAGGAAGCCCTCGGCGGGCAGGTGCCGCCGGTCGACAGGGACGCCGGCCGGTGCCGACACGCTCGACGCGGCGGTGCTGGCGGCGTCGGCGCCGCTCGCGCTCGCCGACCCGATCGCGGCCGGCTGGCTGGCGAGGGCGCCGTCGGCACGCGGCTGCGGCACACCCGTGGCGGCAGTGGGTCCGGTGCTCGCTCGGTCGCGGGCCACGGTGATCGGCGTGGCCGCTTCGGCGTCGCCAGTGGGCGTCGCGGCGCTGCCCGCCCGGCTCCATGCCCGGTCCACGTCGGCCAGGGCGGCGCGTACTCGCTCATCCGTGGAAGTGCCGTCACCGTGCCGGCCGCCGTTGTCGACCCGGCCGCCGTTGTCGACCCGGCCCGCGGCCGGGTGCCGACCGGTTGTCGCTGCGGCGCGCCCCGGCTGGCTGTCGCGCCACCCGGAATTCCGGTGCTCGTCGCCGCCTCGGGCGACGCGGCCGTCGGAGGAGGCCGAGCCAGCCCGGGCTACCGACGACGGCGCCGCGCCGGGATCGGAGGCATCGGCCCGGTCGATCGGTTGACCGCCCGGCTCAGGCGTCGGCCGATCAGCACCAGCATCGGCCGGGGCTGCCTGGGCCTCGGCGCGATCCCCTGGCACCTCAGGCCCGCTGCCGCGGCCAGGAGCCCCATCACGAGGAGCCTCTTCACCGCTGGCCCCGGCACTGGTAGCCCCGCCACTGGGGGCCCTGCCCCTGGGCGCCCCGAGCCTGGGCGCCGGCACCGCAGCCGTGGCGGTGGTCGCGGCCGTCGACCCCTCGGGGCCGGGACGGCCGGGAGGGCCGGCGCTCACCCCCGCCTCGCTGCGTTCGACAGCTGCCCTGTCCCGGGCACGATCATTCGGCGAGCTTCCCGCGCCGCGCGGGTGCCCCAGCTTGCGCACGAGCAGGTCACCGATCGGCGAGTCTCCGGGGTCGTGGCGCCAGAGCTCGTCGACCGGGTAGTCGTCATCGAGGGGAGAGACGGGCGCCTTCTGCGCCCGGGCCGGGGAGGGCGGCGAGGAGGGCGCGGCGCGCAGCGCGCCGACGTGGAGGTCGTCGCCCGGGCCGGCGTCGACGCTCATGCGCTCGGAACCGTCCAGAATCGCGCCGTCGCTCGCGGTCCGGCGGCCGAGCAGCGGATCGCGGTCCACTACCTGACCACCAGCAGTCGCGTCGGCGGGGTCAGTGTCCCGATCCTGGTCAGCACCTGCGGGCGCGGCACCGCCGCCTGCGACGACCTCGGACTCCTGGGCCGTGGAGGCGCCTGAGTCGTGCTCGGATGCCGGGGTGCCCTCGACCTCGGGGTCGGCCAGCGACACGTCCACCCACGGCCACTGAGCAGCGGCCGGCGCCGGTTCGGGCTCCGGTGGAACATGGCCCTCCGCAGCGATCGTCCGCTCCTCGGTGTCGGACAACGCACCGTCATGGGATCTGGCCGGTTTCGTGCCGCGTTCGGGGTGCGCGGCCGAGCCCTCCCACCGACTGAGCAGCCGAGGGGCGGACACCAGCCGGGGACGGTCATCCCGCGAGTCGCCCGGTTGCGGGTGGTCGGCGGGCCGACCCTGGCTGTCGCCCGTGATGGCCACGGCAAGCACCGCACGGAACTGCCTGTCCCGGTGCTGATCCCGACGAGCGGCCAACTCGGCACCCTTCGTCGCCTGGCTCGCTGCCTCGATCTCACCCGCCTGCTGCAGCACGGCCGCGAGTGCGGACCGGCTCACGATCTCCAGATCCGGCGCGTCGCTGTCGGCGGCGTCCCGCGCAGCCTTCTCCAACATGTCGGCGGTGAACTGGATGTTGCCGCCCGACGCCATCGCGCGAGCGACATTCAGCCGCAGCCAGGCCAGCTGGCGGCTGGGGCGAACCTGCTCGGCCAACCTCGGGTGCAACGGCCCCGCGATCGCCCGCGCCTCATCCAGCCGGGAAGCGTCGAGCAGGGCCGAGATCCGCTCGGCGCTGAGGGCCGCGACCAGGTACCCGCAGGTGGTCATGGCCGCGCTGCCGTCCGGCAGTCGGTTCAGCCGTCGCAACCCGTCCCGAGCCGACTCCGCGGCCGAGCCGGGTCGGCCGCCCTGACGGTGCACCGCGGCCGCGACGAGATCGACCGCGGCCGCACCGATCAGCCCGGCCGCGCCCGGAGCAGCTGTCCATGTCGCCCGAGCCCGGCCCAACTCGGCGTCCACCTGTTCGGGGGCATCGACGACGGCGCAGCGGGCGAGGGCCGTGTACGCGTCGGCGCGCAGCTGTGGCCCCTCGTCCGCGACGAGGACCGGTCTCAGCATTCCCCGCGCCTGGTTCGGCTGCCCGACGCCGGTGGACACCAGCGCGAGCTCGACCAGCAGCCGACCTGCCGCCGGCTCGGCCAACGCGTCCGGGCCCCAGCGGCGCAGCCCCTTCAGCGCATGGGATGCCGCGAGCCGTCCGTCGCCGGTGGCGGCACGGGCGTGTACGAGCCAGCCGGCCGCTCCGAGCCACCGCGGACGATCGCCGGCGGCCGCCGCCACCTCGAGAACATGATTGGCCAATTCTGCGGTCAGATCGGGCCGCGACCATCTCAGGGCGCCCGCCGCCGCCAGCAGATCAGTGGGTTCGAGGGAGGCCTCCACTGTGTTCGAAGCTTCGGCCTCGGCGGGCGGCGACCCCACGTGACCTCCTGATCTGCGCGTTGCGGACGACCTGGATAGCGATCCTGCCCCCCGCACCGAGCTCACTCAGTCGCGGGTGAGTTTACGGTGCGTCACCCGGTGCGGACGCGCGGCCTCGACTCCGAGGCGCTCGATCTTGTTCTGCTCGTAGGCCTCGAAGTTGCCCTCGAACCAGAACCACGCCGCCGGATTCGAGTCGTCTCCCTCCCAGGCCAGGATGTGGGTGACGACGCGGTCGAGGAACCAGCGGTCGTGCGAGATGACAACGGCGCAGCCCGGGAACTGCTCCAGAGCGTTCTCCAGCGAACTCAACGTCTCGACGTCGAGGTCGTTGGTCGGCTCGTCGAGCAGAATCAGGTTGCCGCCCTCCTTGAGGGTGAGCGCCAGGTTGAGCCGGTTCCGCTCGCCGCCGGACAGCACGCCGGCCGGCTTCTGCTGGTCCGGTCCCTTGAAGCCGAAGGCGGCGACGTAGGCGCGAGACGGCATCTCGACCTGCCCCACCTTGATGTGGTCGAGCCCGTCCGACACGACCTCCCAGACCGTCTTCTTGGGTGCGATCCCACCGCGGTTCTGGTCGACGTAGGACAGCTTCACCGTATCCCCGATCCGGACCTTGCCGGAGTCGGGTTGCTCGAGACCGACGATGGTCTTGAACAGTGTCGTCTTGCCGACCCCGTTGGGGCCGATGACCCCGACGATCCCGTTGCGCGGCAGCGAGAAGGACAAGTCCTTGATCAGGAGCCGGCCGTCGAAGCCCTTGTCGAGGTGCTCGACCTCGACCACCACGTTGCCCAGCCGAGGGCCGGGCGGGATCTGGATCTCCTCGAAGTCGAGCTTGCGGTGCTTGTCGGCCTCGGCCGCCATCTCCTCGTAGCGCTGCAGCCGTGCCCGACTCTTGGCCTGCCGGGCCTTGGCGCCCGACCGCACCCACGCCAGCTCGTCGACCAGCCGCTTGCGCAGCTTGGCGTCCTTGCGACCCTGGACCGCGACCCGCTCGGCCTTCTTCTCCAGGTAGGTCGAGTAGTTGCCCTCGTACGGGTAGGTGCGGCCGCGGTCGATCTCCAGGATCCACTGCGCCACGTTGTCCAGGAAGTACCGGTCGTGGGTGACCGCCAGGATCGCGCCCGGGTAGCTGGCCAGGTGCTGCTCCAGCCAGAGCACGCTCTCCGCGTCGAGGTGGTTGGTCGGCTCGTCGAGGAGCAACAGGTCCGGCTTGCTGAGCAGCAGCCGGCAGAGGGCGACCCGGCGCCGCTCGCCCCCGGAGAGCTGGGCCACCGGCGAGTCCGGCGGCGGGCACCGCAACGCGTCCATGGCCTGCTCGAGCTGGGAGTCCAGCTCCCAGGCGTCGTTGTGATCCAGGATCTCCTGCAGCTGCCCCATTTCCTCCATGAGCTCGTCGGAGTAGTCGGTGGCCATCTGCTCGGCGATCTCGTTGAAGCGGTCCAGCTGCTGCTTGATCTTCCCGAGACCCTCCTGCACGTTGCCGAGGACGGTCTTCTCCTCGTCCAGTGCCGGCTCCTGCTCGAGGATGCCGACGGTGGCGCCAGGGGCGAGTATCGCGTCGCCATTGTTGGCGTGCTCCAACCCGGCCATGATCTTCAGAACTGTCGACTTCCCTGCACCGTTCGGACCGACCACGCCGATCTTCGCCCCAGGCAGGAAGTTCAACGTCACGTTCTCGAGGATGACCTTGTCGCCGTGGGCCTTCCGGACCTTCTGCATGCTGTAGATGAACTCCGCCACGCCTCCGATGGTAGTTGCGTCCACCTCATCCGCCGACGGCCGCCTCGGCCGCGGGCCGGTACTCGGCGTTCTCCTGGTCACCATTCCGTTCGTCCGCGTCCGCATCGGTCGCGACCGTCCACGGGTCGTCCGACGTGATCGCTCCTGCCGCCCCGCCGGGTCCCTCCGACGCGCGCGGGGCAGCCTGCAGCGGGGTGCCGTCCCGACGCAGTCGCACGATCTTCGCAGTCGACCGCGTGAGATCCGGGCCGGCCGCCACGGCCTCCAGTTCGATGATCGTCTGCCGCTTGCCGTCCTTGTCGTCATAGCTACGGGTGTGCAGCCGGCCGCGAACGATGATCGGGTCGCCGATGTCGAAGGTCGAGTGCACGTTCTCCGCGAGTTGACGCCAACAACTGACCGAGAGGTACAGCGAGTCCCCGTCGGTCCACGTCTCGGAGGCGCGGTCGAAGCGGCGTTCGTTGCTGGCGATCCGGAAGTTCGCGACGGCTGTGCCATCGCTCAGTCGTCGCCGGTTCACTGCAGTGATCACCGAGCCGACGACGGTCACGTGGGTTTCGAACATTGTGCTGCCTCCGTTGGGTTCGCAGATCAGATCTCCTGCGACCAGCGTGGCGCGGCAATGCCCGATCATCGACACGAAGTCGCCAGCTGTGGACAGCTCGGCTGCGATGTGGACAACTCGCGATCACGAACGGCCCGCCCCTCCGAGCGTGACGGGAAGCGCGGCTACGTTCGGCAAAAAACCGCGACAGAGCCCGAAAACGAAAAATGGGGAAGTGGATACGCCCGCACAAACGGGTGTATCCACTTCCCCACAACATTTGATGTCGGCGGCGACCTACTCTCCCACACCCTGTCGAGTGCAGTACCATCGGCGCTGGAGGGCTTAGCTTCCGGGTTCGGGATGGGACCGGGCGTTCCCCACTCCGCCACAACCACCGACAACACTATCCAACTATCCCCCCAAAACCGCTGGGGGTCGAACACACCAACCCGCCCACCCCCCAACCAGAAAAACTTCTGGTGTAGAGGATGAAC
>DATMDS010000151.1:0-6981 GCA_035557575.1 Pseudonocardia sp.
CAGCCACGGGGAGAAGTCCACCGCGACGGCCAGCGCCCACCCCAGCGCCAGCGACACGGCGAACCCGACCGCGGTGACCTGCAGCGTCGGCACGGTGTTGGCCCAGATCTGGTCGCGGTAGGCCCAGCCCTGCTCCAGCACTCTGGCCGGCGAGGGCAGCACCTGTGGCCGGATGGCGAACGCGGTGACGCACCACTGCCAGGCCAGCAGCCCGACCGAGACCAGCAGCAGCGCGGGCCCGATCCGGCCGAGCAGGCCGCGCAGTCTCGACCCCGGCGACCTCGGTGCCGGCGCGGCGGCGGTACGCGGGGCGGGCACCGGCGGGACGGTACGGGGGTGGATCTCGGTCTCGGACATGTCAGGGCTTGGCCAGGTAGTCGTTGCTGAACCAGGTCGCGAAGTCGGGCCGGGTGGTCAGCGGTGCCCCGTCCGGCCCGGTCAGCGCACCCGAGTCGTACGCGAACCCCGAGTACGCCGACCACTTCTGGAGCGTCTGCGTACCGACCCGGCCGGACTCGTCGCGCAGGAACCGCTCGCTGAGCATGCGCTGGCTGCGCTGCACCAGTTCGGGCTCGGCGAACGCGCCGGGGTTGGCGTCCATCAGCAGCTGGGCCGCGCGCGCCGGGTCGTCGGCGGCGAGCTGGTAACCGCGCTGCGCGGCCTGCACGAACGCGGCAGCCAGGTCGGGATGCCGGGCGAGCCACGGCGAGTTCCCGATCAGCAGCACGTTGTAGGCGTCCGGGAAGCCGTAGTCGGTGTAGGAGAAGGTCTTCAGCGGCTGCCCGCGCAGCTCGGCCTCGATGCCCTCCCAGGCCACGAACGGCTCGGTGAAGTCGACCTGGCCGGCGTAGAGCGCCTCGTAGGCCGCGGTGCCCAGCACGACGGTGGTGAACGTGCCGGACCCGCCCGCATCACGGATCACCGCCCGCATCTTGGGCTCCTCGTAGGCGGCGCCGAAGCCGCCGTACACCTTGCCGTCCAGGTCCTTCGGCGAGGTGATGTCGGCCCGGTCGGCGCGCACCGCGATCTGGGTGGCCCAGTGCTGCAGCACCGCCATCACCGAGGTGATGTCGGCGCCGGCGGCCTTGGAGAAGGTGAACGAGTCCTGGAAGGAGATCCCGAACTCGGCCGCGCCGGCGGAGACCAGCGTGTCCGGCGAGGCGTTGTTGTAGGGCAGGAACTCCACGTCCAGCCCGGCGGCCCGGAACCAGCCCTCCTGCTGGGCCACGTAGAGCCCGGTGTGGTTGGTGTTGGGCGTCCAGTCCAGCGCGATCCGGATCTTCTGTGCACCGCTGCCCGGGTCGGTCGGTGCCCCGCCCGGCGTGGTCGTGGAACAGCCGGCCAGCACCAGCAGCACGGCCAGCGCCGTGACCAGTCGTCGATGTGCGAGAGCCATGGACGGTCCTCCCTACGCCGGTGCTAACCGGATCAGGTACGAACGGTCGACGGCCGGTCCTGCCGCCCTCTCAGCCTCGGTACGCGGGCTCCCGCGGGTGCTCACGACCCTACGCGGCGCACCGCCTCCGGCGCACCTCGCGCCGCGGTCGCGGTGGCGTGCCGTGACGAAAGGCGGTCAGAGCAGACCCTGGTAGGCCCCGCCGTCGACGGGGACGGCGGCGCCGGTCAGGTAGTTGGCCTGGGCCGAGCAGAGGAACGCGACCACGGCGCCGAAGTCGCCGGCCGCACCCATCCGCCGGGCCGGCACGCCGTCCAGGTCCGGGTGCTCGCCCATGGTGGCGCGGGCCCGGGCGGTGGCGTGGTAGCCGGGCTGCACCGAGTTGACCGTCACCCCGTCGGCGGCGACCTCCCGGGCCAGCGTGCGCAGGAAGCCGGTGGCCCCGGCCCTGGCCGTGGTGGAGAGCACCAGGTCCGGATAGGGCTGGCGGACGCCGAGCGAGGTGATGGCCACGATCCGGCCCCAGCCGGCCGCCCGCATGCCGGGCACCGCGGCCAGGCACATGTGGACCACGGCCAGCAGGCTGCGCTCCAGCGCGGCCGGATAGGCCTGCGCCGGGGTGTCCAGCGCGGTGCCCGGGGCCGGACCCGGGCCGTTCGTGACCAGGATGTCCAGCCCGCCCATCAGCTCCGCCGCGGCCTGCACGAACCGGGTGGCCTCGTCGGGCCGGGTCAGGTCGGCGACCAGGTGGCGCGCGCCGAGCCGCTCGGCCGCGGCCCGGGCCCGGCCCTCGTCGGAGCCGCAGATCGTGACCTCCGCGCCCTCCGCGACCAGCGCGGCCGCACTCGCATATCCCAGCCCGGCGGTGGCCGCGGCCACCGCGGCCCGGCGCCCGGCGATTCCCAGATCCATGACCGCGATCACATCACGCCACCCCGCGGGCGGTACAGCCTGCCCGGCTTGCGGCTTCGTGCGCGGCCGTGCACCCGAAGGCATGGCCGCCGCGTGTCTCGACGACGGGTGAGCCGTTCGCCAACCGGTCACCGTGTGTCGCTCGTGACTCGCTGCGCCCCGTGGGTTGCCAGCGCCTCGGCGGCTGCCCACCGGAGCGTGCACGGCCACCTCGTCGGCCCGGCCTGGGCCATCGAGCACGCGGAACAGTTCTGGCCGCGATCCGGGACGTGTTCGTCATGAAGACGCTGCACCGCGGCGCGGGTGCAGGCGGTGAGCAGGAATGCAACCAGCGTCCGGTCGATCACGACACGACACGCTAAGTGGCTGGGCCGGCGCGGTGGGTACAGCGTGTACCCCTATGTTCTCACGCCGACCCCGGCGGCTAGTTCACGTACCTCGACCGTCAGCCCGGTCGGGGGCTTGGCCAGCAACGTGCGGGTCATGTCGCGGGCGAAGCCGTTGTACTGCACCGTTTCCGGGGCCGTGTTCAGCGCCGCCTGCAGGTACCCGCACGTCGCGGCCCTATCGCCCTGCTGATGGTGCGCACGGGCAACCTCGACCAGATGACGACTCCGGCGGGGCAGGCTGGGGATGGTGGCCGGGTCGAACCGTGCTCCCCGCTTGGCGGCGTCCCCGGCGCGGCGCAGTTCGACATCGAGTGTGACCGCATGAGCCTGCATCACGGCCTGGCTGAACGAGGTCTGTGTGTGCCGGTACCTGCTGCCCAACTGACGCGCGACGTCGTTGGCTCGTTCCCAGTGCGACCATGCCAGCCCGTATTTGCCCCGGCGGGCGTGTACGTACGCGGTCTCGAAGTTGAGCGCACCCCAGAGACCACGCCAGTCGTCGGATGCCTGTTCGTGCTCAAGGGCGCGGGCGCCGCTGGCCGCGGTCGCTAACGCCTCGTCCCACCGGCCGGCGTCGCGCAGCGCCTGCGTGAGCGCCCATGCTCCGCCGGCGATGGCGTACGGGTCGTCCGCTTCCTGCGCTTCGGTGATGGCCCGGTCGGCGACCAGCCAGACCAGCTCGGGCGCGGGCTGGTAGGCAACGTAGAAGTCAGCCAGCTGGTACACCCCGGCAAGGGTCCTACGCGCGGTCCGGCGCTCGGGCCCGGACGTTGCCCGGACCGCCCGTTGTGCGTCGCGGATCAGGCCTGGCAGTACCGAGCCGAGGGCAGTCCGATGGTCCGGGCTGCTGTGGCGGACAGTCCAGGCGTTGTCGAGCCGGAGCGCCAGGTGGCGGCTGTCGACGCGGGGCGCGGGCGGGTCAAGCCGGTACTCGGTCAACGCAGTCCGGACCGCCTCGAGCGCAGAGTGTGTTGGACCGGTGAACACCTCGACCGGCACATCGAGGTCGTTGCCGGTGAGCTTGGCCAGGTCGTCGACATCCAACGCGCGCGCCAGCTGCAGCAGCAGCGACAGCCGAGGAGTCAGCAGACGCCCGGTCTCCAGCGCCTTGACCCACTCGGCGGATCGACCCACCAGCCCGCCCAGCACCGGCCGAGACATGCCGGCCCGTATCCGGTAATGCTTGATCCGTTCGCCGGTCGTCCGTCCGACGGCACCGTTGTCCACGGCCGACCCTCTCCGTCGGTCCGCGCCCTGCGGGCCTGGCCGCTCGCAAGGCGTCCACCCCTACGCTACCGCGAATCCCCGACCTGCCAGCTCTGGTCGCCGCCGGACGCTGCCCGGGGCGAACGTCGCACATCGGATTGCGGTTTCGCACAGGCCACGACATGTGCGATGGCGCAATCCGGTGTGCGACGTCCGGATGTTGCTCACACCGAGCCGAGCACCGGCTCGAAGGCGATCTCCGCCGCCCCCACGAGCGTCGCGTCCCGGCCCAGCGGACTGGTCTCGATCCTGGTGCCGCCGACGGCCCGGCTGACCAGGCTGCGCTCGTGCACCAGTGTCCGGACGTGGTCGACCAGCCGCGGCGGCAGCGCGGTGAACAGGTCGCCCAGCACCACCAGCTCCGGAGCCATCATGTTGACCACGCTGACCAGCCCGGTGGCCAGCCACTCCGCGTACTCGTCGAGCGGGCCCGGCAACGGGGCCGTGGCCAACGAGCGCAGCTCGGCCACGACCACTCCCCGGGGGGTGTCCGCGGCCAGGCCGAGCGCGCGGCACAGCGCCGGCTCCCCCACCTCGGTCTCCCAGCAGCCACGGGCGCCGCAGTAGCAGGGCCGCCCGCCCGGCCGCACCACCAGGTGCCCGAGCTCGCCGACGTAGCCACGGGTGCCGCGCAGCGGGCGGCCGCCGGAGATCACGCCACCGCCCACACCGACCTCGGCGGAGATGTAGACCAGGTCGGCGACGTCGCGGGCGATCCCCCGGACGTGCTCGGCCAGCGCCCCCAGTTCCGCGTCGTTGGCCACCTGTACCGGCATCCGCAGCACCGTCGCCAGCCGGGATCCCAGCGCGACATCGCGCCAGCCCAGGTTCGGCGCCTCGTGCACCTGCCCGTCCGCGCGCCGCACGACCCCCGGCACCGACACCCCCGCGCCCTGCGCGGTCACCGCCAGCTCCTCGGCCAGCAGCTGCGCCGACTCGGCCACGTGGGTGATCACCTCGCCCGGGGTGCGGGTGCGGTGGTGCAGGTTCCAGCTGTGCCGGCCCAGCATCTGCCCGCCGATCCCGACCATGGCGATGGCCACCCGCTCGACCCGCACGTCCACCGCGAGCACCACGGCGGCCTGCGGATCGGGCAGCACCATCAGCGACGGCCGCCCGGCTCCGTTGCGCTGGGCCGGGACGGCCTCGGTGACCACGCCGGACTCGGCCAGCCCGTCCACCACCGACTTGATCGTGCTGCGGTTCAGCCCCAGCTCCGTGGCCAGGGTGGCCCGGGTGCACGGGCCGTCGACGTGCAGCCGGCGCAGCAGCGCGGCCCGGTTGTGCCGGCGCGCCTCGTCCGGCCGGGCGCCCGCGGGGCCGGACGGAACGGCGAGATCGGCCCCCCAGCCCCAGCTCACCGTGCAGCGACGGCCGATCGGCGTCGGGACAGGACGTCGACCCCCGCCGCGAGCAGCAGCACCAGGCCGGTCACGACGAACACGACCGCGGCGGGCTGGCCCAGCAGCCCCAGGCCGTTCTCCACCGTGGCCAGCACCGCGCCACCGATCACCGCGTTGCTCACCCGGCCGCGCCCGCCGAACAGCGAGGTGCCGCCGATCACCGCGGCCCCGACCGCGAACAGCAGCGTGTTCCCACCGCCGGCGCTCGGTGAGACCGAGCCGACCTTGGACGAGTAGACGATCGCCCCGACGGCCGCGAACGCCGAGGCGATCACGAACACCGAGGCCCGGATCCGGGCGACATCGATACCGGCCCGCCGGGCCGCCTCCCGGTTGCCGCCGACGGCGTAGATGTGCCGGCCGAAGCGGGTCCGGTCCAGCGTGTACGTGCCGGCCACGAGCAGCACCAGCACCACCGGCACCACGTAGGGCACCCCGGCGATCACCGTGGTGCCCGGCGCCCGGTTCAGCGTCAGCAGGAACGTGGCGATCGCGGCCAGCAGCACCACCGCGGCGATCTTGAGCAGCACCAGCCCGGTCGGCTGCGCCACCAGGCCCAGCCGCCGCCGGGACAGCTGCCGGTTCAGCAGCACCGCCGCGTAACCCCCGGCGGCCACCACGAACAGGATCCAGCTGCCCAGCGTGGACAGGTTGCCGTTGGCCGCCGCGTTGATCACCGGATCGCGCAGGCCGAGGGTGCCGCCGTCGCCGATGAGCTGCAGGATGATGCCCTGCCAGGCGATGAACAGCGCCAGCGTCACCACGAACGACGGCATCCCGATCTTGGCGACCAGGAATCCGGTGATGGTGCCGATCACCACGCCGACGCACACCGCGAGCAGCATCTCCAGCCACGCGTTCGGCGGGAAGCCGATGACCAGCAACAGCAGCCCGAGCGCGCCGACGGCGGCGGCCGCCCAGATCCGCAGCAGCACCGCCAGCACCACGGCCAGCAGCATGACCGCCGCGAAGAGCGTGAACACCAGGGTGCCCATCGCGCCGAGCAGGTTGCCGTCGCGCACCAGGTGCAGCGCCATCACCGCCGCGGTCAGCCCGGACGCGGTGCCGGCTGCCAGGTCGATCTCGCCGGTGAGCAGCACGAACACCAGGCCCATCGCGATGATGGTGCGGCCGGCGCCCTGCTGCAGCAGGTTGGCCAGGTTCAGCAGGCTCGGAAAGGTGCCGCCCGAGTCCAGCGCGGTGAACAGGACGAACAGCGCGGCCAGCCCGAGCAGCGCGGGCAGCGAGCCGAGGTCACCGTTGCGCAGCCCGGTGAGGTAGCCGCGGATGGCCTGGCTGGTGGTCTTGGCGGTGGTGTCGATGCCGAAGTCGGCGGCCCGGCTCGAGGCCGGGTTGGCCCGCTCCGCGGCCGACGTGGTGGCGGCGTCGTCGGAGGTGGGCTTGTCGGTCGGTGCGGCCATCAGATCGTCACGCTCTCCGGGCGCTGCAGGCCGAGGTCCCCGGATCGGCCTGCGGTGATCAGCTCCACGATCTGTCCGTGGCTGACCTCCTTGGTGGGCAACTGGGCCACCATCCGGCCCAGGTAGAGACAGGCGATGCGGTCCGAAACCTCGAACACGTCGGCCATGTTGTGGCTGATCAGCACGACGCCGAG
>DATMDS010000152.1:0-8961 GCA_035557575.1 Pseudonocardia sp.
GCCTTCGACAACACCCTCAACAACGACTTCCACGGCGGCATGGCACTGATCGACTTCACCGTCGACAACGTTTCCCCCAACAACCACGCCGCCTTCGGATACCTGCGGACGTCCGCGGTGCGCACCGCCGTCTCGGCCGCGTTGACGGCCCCGGTTGCCTGACACCGCTGTCCATGGGCGCGTGAGCGACAACCCCTCAGAACCACCTGCGGCCTGCGGTCGCGGCGACGACGAGGGGCTATCAGGTGTGACTCTTCACCACGCCCGCGTTCGGAATGAGGTCTCGTTCCACGAGGGCGTACGCCTCGGCCAGATCGCGGATTCCCGCCGGGCTGTTGCCGACCGACGGCGCGGCTTTGACGATCGCCTTGAGGATGGCCTCGCGGGCCTGCTCGCTGAGAATCTCGTCGACCATGGCGGATGACGGTACCCGCTCAGCCGCCCAGGATGGCCTGCGTCGTGCTGCTGAGGCACGAGATCAAGCCGCGTGATCGCGCGCGAGACGCGAACTCCGATGCTCCGGGTCAAGCTGCCGTCCTGGCGGACCTGAAGGACCGGTTCGATCACCACTGATACCCTGCCGGTATGAGTGACGTGGAGGCTCGGCAGCTGCGTTACTTCGTGGCAGTCGCCGAGGAGCTCCACTTCGGGCGTGCGGCCGAGCGGTTGGGCATGGCCCAGCCACCGCTGTCCCGGGCAATCCGGACCCTGGAACGCCAGCTGGGCGTGCGGCTCCTGGAGCGCACCACACGCCAGGTCACCCTGACCGCGGCGGGGGAGGTCCTCCTGCGGGACGCCCGAACCGCGCTCGACGCGATCAGCGCGGCCGCCCGGCGGGCCCAGAACGCCGGCCAGCCCACGCCCGCGCTGCGACTCGCACTCAAGGCCGACGACGACGCCGGTCTGCTGCCGCAGATCCTCGACGCCTACCGACGCGAGGAAGCTTCCCTCCCGGTGGAGCTGGTGCTGGGCGGGCGAGGAGAGCAGGAGCCGGCCTTGCGCGACGGCCGAGCGGACGTCGCGTTGCTGCCCACCCCCTTCGACGACCGCGGCCTGGACGTCGAATCCCTGCTGACCGAACCCCGGCTGGTCGCCCTCGCGGCGGACGATCCGCTGGCCGCCCGCTCGGTCCTGCGCCTGGCCGGCCTGGTCGGCAGGACACTGCCGGACGGGAGCGCCTCTCGGACCGTCCGCGACCTTCCTCCCACCACACTGATGGTCGCCTGGCCGCAGGCTTCCCGCTCACCGGCCGTCGCGGCCTTCGTCCGCGCCGCCACCATGGTTGCGGTCGCCGCCCCCTCCCCGGCCACCGCCTCGGCGCGATGACGGCCGAGGTACGGACGCAGGCGACGTGGGCGCGGGCCTTCCCGCCACGCTCGTGGCGGGCGACGAACCTCGCGCTGCTCGCCGTTCTCGGCCTCGCCTTCGCCACCGGGGTCGGGGCCGTCGCGACGGGCTCGTCGCGGGGCGCATGGGTCGCGGTCGCGCACGGCGTCGTCGGCATGACCGTGGTCCTGCTGCTCCCGGCGAAGCGACGCGTCGCCGCCGGCGGGCTGCGGCGTCGGCGTTCGAGCCGGTGGGCATCGGTTGCGCTCGCGGTGCTGGTGCTGGGGTCGCTGGCCTCGGGGCTCGCTTCCGCGAGCGGCGTGCTGCGCGTGATCGCCGGCCAGACCTCGTTGTGGGTGCACATCGCGCTCGCGCTGCTGCTGGTGCCGCTGCTCGCGTGGCACGTGGCGGCGCGACCCGTACGGCCCCGGCAGACCGACCTCACCCGGCGGACCCTGGTGCGGGCGGGCCTGCTGGGCGCCGCCGGAGGCGGGTTGTACGCCGGGGTGGAAGGCGCGCTCCGGTTCGCCGACACGCCCGGCGTCGGGCGACGGTTCACCGGCTCCTACGCGGTCGAGGTGACTCGCGTACCGGTCACCAGCTGGATCGACGACCCGGTCCCACAGGTCGACGAGACCGGGTGGCGCCTGGGTGTCACCGACGCCGAGGGGCGTCGAGTGCTCTCGCCGGACGCGCTGGCCGCGCTCGGCACGACGACGGTGCGGGCCACATTGGACTGCACGTCCGGCTGGTGCGTGACCGGCGACTGGACGGGAGTGCCGCTCGCGCGGCTGCTGCGCAGCGTCGGGGCGGAGCATCGCAGCCTCCGCATCCGGTCGCTGACCGGCTACGACCGCTACCTCCCACTGTCCGATCTCGATCACCTGCTGCTGGCGACCGCGTTCGAGGGGCGTCGGCTCACGGCGGGCCACGGTTACCCCGCGAGGCTCGTCGCGCCCGGCCGGCGCGGTTTCTGGTGGGTCAAGTGGGTCGTCGACGTCGAGCTGTCCCGGCGGCCGTGGTGGACCCAGCCGCCGTTTCCCCTCACCTGACCGGACGCGAACACGGCAGCGCCAAGAGCCACCGCGGATGTCGCCGCCGACGACATGGCGCAGCTGGACCCGGAGCACGCTTCTCCGCCACGGACCACCGGAACCCGGCCAGGTGTCACCGCGATGATCGTGGCTGCGGTCCGGCCGCCAGGGCGGCCAGGCCGCGGTCCAGGCTGACCCGCGGCGTCCAGTCCAGGGCGGAGCGGGTGTACCGCTGGTCGAACCAGTGCGCGGTGCTGAGCTGCTCGGCCAGGAACCGGGTGAGCGGGGGGTCGCCGGTCCGGCGCAGCAGGGGAACTGCGGCCCAGGCCGCGTCGACGACGGTGCCGGCGGCCCGGGCCACACCGGTCGGTACCGAGTGCCGTGGCGGTGCCACCCCGACGGCCCGGCAGATCGACGCCAGCAGCTCGGCGACCGGGCGCGGCTCGCCGTTGGACACCACCAGCGCCTGGCCGGCGAGCCGGTGGCAGTGCTCGAGCGCCGCCACCAGGGCGTCGGCGGCGTTGGTGACGTACGTGCTGTCGATGAGCGCGGCCCCGGAACCGATGGTGAACAGGCGGCCGGCGCGGGCCCGCTCGACGATGCGGCCGACCAGCTGGGTGTCGCCCGGACCCCACACGAGGTGCGGGCGGATCGCGACCACGGCGGGCGGACCCGGGCCGCCGCCGAGCGCGAGCAGCTCGGCCACCGCCTTGCTGCGGGCGTAGTGGCCGCGCGCCCGCACCGGGTCGGCGGGTCCCGCGCCCGCGCCGACCAGCGACGTCCCGGCGTGGGCGACCGACGGCGACGAGACATGGACGAGCCGGGCCACGCCGGCCGCCCGGCAGGCCTCCAGCACGTTCCGGGTGCCGGTGACGTTGGCGCGGGCGTAGTCGCGCCGGGATCCGCTGACGTCGACCTTCGCGGCCAGGTGGATCACGGCGTCCTGCCCCGCCACGGCGGCGGCGACGGCCCCGCCGTCGGCGATGTCGGCGAGGATCTCCCGGTCCGGGCGCCCCGACGGGCGGCGCTGCAGCAACGTGACCGCGTCGCCGCGCGCGCCCAACGCGTCGGCCACGGCCCGGCCGAGCATCCCGCTCGCCCCGGTGACCAGGACCTTCACGGTCGCGGCCCGGGCCGCCGCCCGGCCAGCACCTGCTCCGCCCATGCGGCCACCCGGGTTCGGTCGATCTTGGACGCGTGCCGGATGTCGACCGGCAGCCTGTCGGTCGCCAGCACGGCCGCGACCTCGACCCCGGCCGCCGCCCGCACCGCGGCGGCCAGCGCCGCCGGGGCCAGCACCGGACGCCCGCGGCCGGCGGTCACGACCACGGCCACCTGCTGCGTCCCCCGCGGGCCGACGCCGACCGCCGCCGCCGCGGCGACCTGCTCCAGGCGTTGCACGCGTTGCTCGATCCCGACCGGCGTCACGGGGCCCGCCGCGTGCGCGATGACGTGGCCCAGCCGACCCTCGATCCAGAGTCGACCCTGCTCGTCGAGGTGCCCGACGTCCCCGGTGCGGTGCCAGCCCGGGTTCCGCGCGCTGTCCTGCTCGGTGGCCCACAGCTGGTCGTAGCGGTCCTTGAGGTGCGGGCCGCGGACGCAGACCTCGCCGGTGATCCGGGGTGCCGAGGTCAGCGGGCCGGTGGCAGCGCCGTCGTGCGCGAGCGGGCTCAGCCGCACGTCGATCCCGGGCAACGGACGGCCGACGCAGACCCCGTTGCCCGGGCCGGCGGCGTCGATCTGGGCCAGCGTGATGTCGGTGACCGGCAGCGCCTCGGTCACGCCGTAGGGGGTGTGCGGTTCCGCGGTGGGGAGCACCGTGCGCAGCTCGTGCAGCAGCTCGGCGGGGATGGGGGCGCCGGCCGACACGGCGAGCCGCACCCGGCGCAGCGCCGCTCGGTGCCGTTCCCGCAGGGCGCCTGCCGTGCCCAGCACACCCCGCAGGGCGGCGGGGGAGGCGAACACGACCGTGGCTCCGGCGGCCTCCGCCGCCTCGGCCAGCGCGGTGGCCGTGAGCCGGCCCGGCGCCAGGACGTCGGGGACCACCGAGGCGATGCCCAGTGCCGGCCCGTAGAGCGCGAACGGGGGAAAGGCCGCGACGAGCCGGTCCGCGCCGGTCAGTCCGAAGGCGTCGCGCAGGATCTGCAGCTGGGCGCCGAGCTGCCGGTGCCGGTACACCACGCCCTTCGCGGGCCCGGTGGCCCCCGAGGTGAACACGACGGCGCACTCGGCATCCGCGGCGGGTTCGGGCGGGGGTACGTGCGCGCGACCGAGCCGCGCCAGCTCGGCCAGCCCGTGAGCCACGCCGAGCAGCCGTCGGGTCGTCGGTCCGACCGGCCCGGCCACGATGCGTTGCCCGGGAATGCCGAGCGCGCGGGCCAGCAGCAGCCCGCGCGGCACCCCGACGACGTGATCCGGGTGGGCGCCGCGCAGCGCCCGGGCCAGACCGCGCGGGCCGAGACCGGGATCGGCGACCACGATCACCGCGCCCGCGCGCCAGCAGGCGTAGACCGCGGCGGCGAGGTCGGCCCCCGGGGGCACCAGCAGCGCGACCCGGTCCCCGGTCCGCACCCCGGCCGCGGCGAACCCGGCGGCGAGCTCGTGCACCCGCCGCTGCAGCAGCCCGAACGACACCCGCCGGCCGCGGCCACCCCGCTCGATCACCGCGGGCGCCGGGTCGCCGGCGCGCTCGTCCAGGCCGGCCCACAGCGGACGGCCAGGCGCAGGCCCCGGTTCGCGGCCGAAGGAGGTCCCGTTCTCGATCCACCGCCAGGTGTGCCGGGCGGTCTCCGGCGCGTCCTCGGTGACCAGGTGCGATGCCGTCTCGTAGCGGTGCACCTTGGCGTGCGGCAGCCGGTGCACCAGGTCGCGCAGGTACCGGTCGGTGAACACGGGGTCGCGCGGCCCCCACAGGATCAGCGCGGGCACGTCGGCCAGCTCCGCGAGCCGGGGAGCGAGTGCGCCGAACGACACCCGGCTCGGGTGGCCGGGCTCCAGCGGGATGTCGGCCACGAAGTCGTCGACGGCCTGCCGGCGCGCGACGGACCGGTAGGGGGCGAGCAAGGCGGCGCGGACCTCCGGGGGCAGCGGCGGGCGGGAGAGTGCGCCGGCCGTCGCGACGAAGAGCGGGGTCGTGGCGCAGGCACCGCGCCGGAGCAGGGGGGTGCGGGCCAGCCGGATCAGCGGCGGCGCTGCGGCGCCGACGGGCTGGTGCACCGCCGTGTTGGCCAGCACGACCCCGCGCAGCTGCTCGCGGTGCCGCAGCGCCCAGGCCAGCGAGATCGGCCCGCCCCAGTCGTGCCCCACGGTGACGACCGGGCCGGTGACGTCGAGTGCGGCGGTGAGGGCGGCGAGGTCGTCCACCCGCTGGGCGAACCGGCGGGGCTCGGCGGTCCGCTCGGAGAAGCCCATGCCCAGCTGGTCGACCGCGAGCACCCGCCACCCGGGCGGGGCCTGGGCGAGGAACCGGCGCCACAGGTAGGACCAGGTCGGGTTGCCGTGGACGCACAGCATCGTGCCGTGCACCGGCTCCGCGTCGTTGTCGAGCACGTGCCAGGTGCGCGGCACCCCGGCCGCGTCCTCGGTCGTGACCAGCCGGGACCACTTCGGGTCCAGGCCGGGCAGGGACGGCGGCTCGGCGGCCGGGATGCCACGGGCCCTCACCACAGCAGCTCCGCGAAGCTCGCGTTCAGCCCGGAACCGATGCCCAACAGCAGCACCCGGTCCCCGGCCTGCAACGAGTCGGCCTGCATCGCCAGGGTGAACGGCACCGCGGCCGGGCCCATGTTGCCGCGCGTGGGGTAGGTGAGCGGGACGCGATCGCGGTCGATGTCGAGCGCCCGGCACATGGCCCGGGTGTGGATCCGGGAGACCTGGTGTGCGATGTAGCAGTCCATGTCGGACCACGAGAACTCGGCGCCGGCGTCCTCCCACAGTGCCCTGCCGAGGGCGACGCCCGCGTCGAGCAGGCCCTTGGAGTCGGTGAGCATCGACTCCAGGTCGCCGACGCACAGCCGGTGGTGCTGGCTGGCCGTGCGCATCGACCCGCCCAGGAACCGGTGCCCGTCGGGGTGGGCGTCCGCGCGGCCGAGCACCATCGCCGCCGCTCCCGACCCGAGGGTCAGGGTGGCGAACTGGGCCAGCACGTCCTCCCGGGTGGCGGCGGCTCGCGCCAGCCGGTCGAGGGTGACCTCATGGGTGTGCCGGGTGCCTTCCCCGTCCACCACGAGGGCGAAGTCGATCTGCCCGGAGTCGATCATCGTCGCGGCCAGCTGCATGCCGTTGAGGAAGCCGAGGCAGGCGTTGGCCAGATCGAAGTTCATGCAGGTCGACGGCAGGTCGAGCATCGCGTGCACGGCAACCGCGGAGGACGGCTCGAGGTGCGCCCGGCTCACCGAGGTGTCGATGAGCAGCCCGACCCGACCCGGGTCGACGCCGGCCTCCGCGAGCGCCTTCGCGCCGGCCATCGCCGCGCTCTCGGAGAAGGTCACGTCCGACGGCCACCACCGCCGTTCGACGATCCCGGCCAGCCCCTGCAACAGTCCCGGCCGCAATCCCACCCGCCGGTAGGTGGACGCCAGCCGGGCATCGAACTCGTCGGAGCTCACGACGTGTGGGGCGTCCACCCCGCACACCGACAGGATCGCCACGTTGCGGTAGCGGTACGTTGCATTGCCGCTCATGCACTGCCTCTCGTCACGGGTACCGGCACGACATGCTTCGACGCCGGGAGACGACCGCGACGATCGGAGGGTCCTGATCCGGTCAGGGGAAGCCGGGGGAGTTGGCCGGCATCAGGGCTTCGGCCCGGCGGACGGCGAACGACCCCGGAGATGGTCCACTCGCCGCCGCCTGCCGTACCCGGCTTCGCAGCGGCGCTCCCCGACGACGACGGATCCGGCCATGCCCCGACGATATGCTGAGGTGGAGGCCGCGGCGAATCGTCGGACGCGATCCCTCGTGGCGTGGGGGTCGGCAGCGCGGGAAGCACCGCCGTTACACCGGGTAACAGGATCCCCTCGGTCATCCTGCTGCGCACGGCCGGCTGACGACCCCGGGTTCGAAGCGCTCGCGGCGAACTGAGGTTGCCTCGGTAGATGTGTGCGCCGTTGACACGGGAGGAGCGCACCGATGACGGGGCCGCTGCTGTCCGCGCCCACCCCGGCGCACTGGCCACCCACGTGCAGGCCAGGGCGACCGGGCAGGAGACTCCGACGCGGACGACGCACTCGAGCCGACCTGGGTGACCGCGCGGGAACCAGAGCTTCTGGCTGCGCCAGGAACGCGCCGAGCGCGCCGACCGGCGTCGGACATGACGCGTCAGGTACTGCCCGCCCTGCCCCCGCCACTGCCGTCGAGGACCACTCCGGGGTGACGCGGTGGTGGCGGCCGATCGGTATGACCAGCGGCGTCGCCGCGACCGGGTCGCTCACCACCTGCGCGTCCAGGTCGAACACGATGCGCAGCAGCTCGGGGTGAGCACCTCGTGCGGGGTGCCGTCCTTGGTACGGCGCCTTCGGCCTCGCACATCGGTAGCGGCAACGGAGATGTGTGGACGCGGCCGGAACAAGGGTCTGCCCGGTGGTGCGGCGGGTCGCGTCAGCCCGACACTCGGCTCTCCACGTCGCGTGCCTCGATGCCGAGCACCCTCAGGAGGAGCCATGTCGGATCCGCTGTTGGCGCGGAACGCCGGCCCTGTCGCGCTCGCCGCCGGCGCCCTGTTCGCGCTCGTCGACCTGGCCAGGTGGGCGCTGCAGCCCCCCGACGATGTGCTCGGGATGATGACCGACCCGCTCTTCCGGGTGGTCAACGGCGGCTACTTCGCCGCGTTCGTCGGGCTCGCGGTCGGGCTGGTCGCCCTGCACGAGCGGCTGGCGCCGCACACCGGCCGGCTCGGCCTGGCCGGATTCCTCGCTGCACTGGCCGGCACCATGACCCAGGGCGGCAACATGTGGTTCGACGGCTTCGCGGCGCCGTGGCTCGCCGACGTGGCGCCGCAGGTGTTCGACGCCGAGAAGACGATCACTTTGCAGGTCGGGGCGCTCGCCGCCTACCTGCTCTTCGCACTGGGCTGGATGCTCTTCGGCCTCGCCCTGTTGCGGGCCAGGGTCGTACCCGTGCCGATACCGGTGGCGCTGATCGTGGCCGGCGCGCTCGGCTACCAGTCCGGAGCGGCGCCCTACGGCGTGCCCATCGGCCTCGCCGTGGCCGCGTTGGGTGCGCGGTTGATGCACGCACACCGTCCCGCCCACACGTCCTAGCCGGGAGGATCGATGTCCGGCCTGGTCGTGCTCGCCCGCCGCCACCAGCTCGTGCTCTTCTTCGTGCTGGCCTACGCGCTGTCCTGGTGGGCGTGGGTCTGGTACCGGCTCGACCCGGGCAATGTCGACGCGCCGATCCTGCCCGTTGGCCCGTTCCTCGCGGCGCTGGTGATGCTCGCGCTGATCGGCGGCGGGCGGCGATCCGGGACTGGCCGGGAAAGCTCCTGCACTGGCGGGTCGCGCCGGCCTGGTACGCCGTCGCGCTGCTCGGGCCGGTGGTGCTGGCCTTCGCGGGGGTGGCGATCAACCTGGCCACCGGGGCGTCCCTCGATCCGGACGCC
>DATMDS010000153.1:0-22755 GCA_035557575.1 Pseudonocardia sp.
AGCACCGCCGCCTGGAACCGCTTGCCCTCGCACTCCTCGCAGACGCTGGAGACGGTGGCCATCATGCCCAGGTCCGTGTAGATCATGCCGGCGCCGTTGCAGGTGGGG
Organism: Pseudonocardia sp.; assembly: GCA_035557575.1. GTDB lineage: Bacteria > Actinomycetota > Actinomycetes > Mycobacteriales > Pseudonocardiaceae > Pseudonocardia. The sequence continues at coordinate 109 of DATMDS010000153.1, forward strand.
CAGGCGCCCTCGGAGTTGGCGCTGAACAGCGCCGGCTTCACGCCGTTGGCCTTCGCGAACGCCTTGCGGATCGGGTCGAGCAGCCCGGTGTAGGTCGCCGGGTTGCTCCGTCGCGAGCCGCGGATCCCGGTCTGGTCGATCGTGACCACCCCGTCCCGCCCGGCCACCGATCCGTTGATCAGCGAGCTCTTGCCGGAGCCGGCGACACCGGTCACCACGCAGAGCACGCCGAGCGGGATGTCGACGTCGACTCCGGTCAGGTTGTGGGTGGTGGCGCCGCGGATCTCCAGCGTGCCGGTGGGGGTGCGCACGCCTGGCTTGAGTGCCGCCCGGTCGTCGAAGTGGCGCCCGGTCAGCGTGCCGCTGGCCCGCAGCCCGTCGACGGCGCCCTCGAAGACCACCTCGCCGCCGGCCGTGCCGGCGCCCGGGCCGAGGTCGACGACGTGGTCGGCGATCGCGATCATCTCCGGCTTGTGCTCCACGACGAGCACCGTGTTGCCCTTGTCGCGCAGCTGCAGCAGCAGCTCGTTCATCCGCTGGATGTCGTGCGGGTGCAGGCCGATGGTCGGCTCGTCGAAGACGTAGGTGACGTCGGTGAGCGCCGAGCCGAGGTGGCGGATCATCTTGGTGCGCTGCGCCTCGCCGCCCGACAGCGTGCCCGCCGGCCGGTCGAGGGAGAGGTAGCCGAGCCCGATCTCCACGAACGAGTCGAGGGTCTCCCCCAACGCCGCCAGCAGCGGCGCCACCGACGGCTCGTCGAGACCGCGCACCCACCCGGCGAGATCGCTGATCTGCATCGCGCAGGCGTCGGCGATGTTGATGCCGTTGATCTTCGACGACCGGGCCTCCGCGGACAGCCGGGTGCCGTCGCACTCGGGACAGGTCGTGAACGTGACCGCCCGCTCCACGAAGGCGCGGATGTGCGGCTGCATCGCGTCGACTTCCTTGGCCAGGAACGACTTCTGGATCTGCGGGATCAGGCCGAGGTAGGTCAGGTTGATCCCCTCGACCTTGATCTTCGTCGACTCCTTGTAGAGCAGGTCGTGCAGCTCCCGCTTGGTGAACTTGCTGATCGGCTTGTCCGGGTCGAACCAGCCGCAGCCGCGGTAGATGCGGCCGTACCAGCCGTCCATGCTGTAGCCGGGGATGGTGATCGCACCCTCGTTGATCGACTTGCTGCCGTCGTACAACGCAGTCAGGTCGAAGTCGGTGACCGAACCCCGGCCCTCGCAGCGCGGACACATGCCGCCGGTGATGCTGAAGCTGCGTCGCTCCTTCACGGTCTGCCCGGCGCGCTCCATGGTGACCGCGCCCGCTCCGCTGATCGACGCGACGTTGAAGGAGAAGGCCTGGGGCGAGCCGATGTGGGGCTGCCCGAGCCGGCTGAACAGGATGCGCAGCATGGCGTTGGCGTCGGTGGCGGTGCCGACGGTGGAGCGGGGGTTGGCGCCCATCCGCTCCTGGTCGACGATGATCGCCGTGGTCAGGCCGTCCATGACGTCGACGTCGGGGCGGGCCAGCGTGGGCATGAAGCCCTGCACGAAGGCGCTGTACGTCTCGTTGATCATCCGCTGCGACTCCGCGGCGATGGTGGCGAACACCAGCGAGCTCTTGCCCGAGCCGGAGACGCCGGTGAACACCGTCAGCCGGCGCTTCGGGAGCTCGACGCTGACGTCCTTGAGGTTGTTCTCGCGCGCGCCGTGCACGCGGATCAGGTCATGGCTGTCGGCAACGTGCTGGGCGGGCGCCTGTGTGTCCATCACGGTCATGCTCATAGTGTCTCCATCTCCTTCGGCGCGTCCGGGCCCCGGCCACGCGGCGCGCCCGGCGGAGGCGCGAGGGCAACCAGCGGGCTCAGCGCACCTCGAAGATCCGGATCATGTTGCCCGCCGGATCGCGGAAGGCGCAGTCGCGAATGCCCCACGGCTGGTCGGTCGGCTCCTGGACGACCTCGGCGTCGCGGGCCTGCAGCTGCTCGAAGGTGCCGTCGAGGTCCTTGGCGGCCAGGTTGATGCTGGCATAGGTGCCCTTCGCCATCATCTCGGCGATGGTGCGGCGCTCGTCGTCGGTGATGCCGGGGTCGGCGGCCGGCGGGTGCAGCACGATGGACGTGCCGGGCTGGTCGGCGGGGCCGACCGTGATCCAGTGCATCCCCCCGTACTCGACGTCGTTGCGGACCTCGAAGCCGAGGGTGTCCCGGTAGAAGGCCAGTGAGGCCTCCGGGTCGTCGTGCGGGAGGAAGGTCTGGTAGATGGTGATATCCATGGCGATCACGCTAGGTGCGGCTCGGGGACCGGCGCTTCTCGATTCCTGATCGGTCTGGTCACCTGCTTCGCCACGCACGGCGACATCCCCTCCGCCGCGCGCGCTGCGTCACGTCGGTACGCGCTGGGCGACACGCCGACCAACTCGGTGAAGCGGGTGCTGAAGGTGCCCAGCGACGAGCAGCCGACCGCGAAACAGACCTCGGTGACGCTGAGGTCACCACGACGCAGCAGCGCCATCGCGCGCTCGATGCGCCGCGTCATCAGGTAGCTGTAGGGCGACTCGCCGTAGGCCAGCCGGAACTCGCGGCTGAGGTGCCCGGCCGACATGTGCACGCCGCGGGCGAGCGCCTCCACGTTCAGCGGCTGCGCGTACTCCCGGTCGATCCGGTCGCGGACGCGGCGCAGTAGCGCGAGGTCGCGCAGGTGCTGCGCCCCGGCGGGTCTGCTGGTCACCTGCGAGATCGTGCCACGTCGCATCGCGGGCGTGCCCGGACACCTCGATCGGTGGAGCGCCCCGCAGCGGGGCGGTCAGATCAGCGGGTCGGTCGCGCGGACAGGACCTTGACGACGAGGGCGGCGGTGATGCCCAGCCTCGGCGTGTTGCGCCCGGCCCGCTCGACGATCTGTGCGGGCGACAGCCCCATGTCGTGGTAGAGCCGCACGATCCGTTCCTGCTCGGCGGTCCACGGACGCCGGGGCGGACTCACCTTCGGCGGCGGCGTCCGCTCCGACCGTTGCCGCGCAATCGCGGGCGCGGTGACGGGCCGGTAGCCGACACCGAGGTTCGTGTCCTTCCGCGCGAACTCACCGGCCTCGCCCCGGGCCCGGATCTCGTCGTCGGCGGCGAGGACGAAGGCCTCGGCGCTCTTGTTGACGCCGATCGCCGTAATCGTCAGGCCGCGGTGCCGTTTCGCCTGGCACTCCTGCCGGGTGCAGTAGTCGTATCCCAGCTGGGCGCGTTCCTCGAGCAGCTCCTCGCCGCATTCCACGCATGTCACGTCGTTCGCAGGCTCCCGGTACTCGACAGTGGCGAGAGTGCAACGCCGCGACCGCGTGTGCCATTCCCGGCCGCCCACTCGGCCGGCACGAGGGGACCGGTCGTTCCCAGGACGGGCAACGGCCGTGTCGGAGGCCTACCGTGCCCCGGTGGCCATCGAGGAGTGGCTGCTCAGCGCGGCTGAGCGGGGAAACGAGGCCGGCACCCTTCCGGCGTGGTGCGCGGGCAACGACGTGCGTCCGTTGATCGACGGCGCGTCCTACTTCGAGCGCCTCGTCCACGAGGTCGGGGCGCTCGCGCCCGGCGATCACCTGTTCTTCACCGACTGGCGCGGCGACGCCGACGAGCTCCTCTGCCCCGACGGACCGACGGTCGGGGAGCTGTTCAGCGCGGCCGCCCGCCGGGGCGTCGTGGTCAAGGGACTGATGTGGCGGGCCCACCGCGGCCAGACCTCCTACAGCGAGACGGAGAACCGGCAGCTCGGCGACGTGGTCAACGAGGCGGGCGGGGAGGTGCTGCTCGATCAGCGGGTGCGCCGGGCCGGCTCGCACCACCAGAAGCTGGTGGTGCTGCGCCACCCCGGCCGGCCCGAGCGGGACGTGGCCTTCGCCGGCGGGATCGACCTCAGCCACGCCCGCCATGACGACAGCGAGCACCACGGCGATCCACAGGGGCTGCAGCTGGCCCGCGAGTACGGACCCAACCCGCCGTGGCACGACGCGCAGCTCGAGCTGCGCGGGCCGGTCGTCGGGTTGCTGGACGCGGTGTTCCGCGAGCGGTGGACCGATCCGCGTTCGCTGGACACCGACAATCCTGGCTCGTGGTTGGAGGACAAGCTGCGCCGCGCCGACCTCTCGGCGGATCCGCTGCCCGACCAGCCGCCGGATCCCGAACCGACCGGGACCCAGCGCGTCCAGGTGCTGCGGACCTACCCGGCGATCCGCCCTCCGACGCCCTACGCCCCGCACGGAGAGCGCTCGGTGGCCCGTGGCTACGCCAAGGCGTTCCGGCGGGCCCGCCGCCTGATCTACCTCGAGGACCAGTACATGTGGTCTCCGCACATCGCGAGGCTGCTCGCCAGGGCGCTGCGCGGGCACCCGGAGCTGCACCTGGTCGTCGTCGTCCCGCGTCATCCCGACGTGGACGGCCGGTTGGCGCTGCCGCCGAACCTGGTCGGCAGGATGGAGGCCGTCAACACCTGCCGGCGCGCGGCACCCGACCGCGTGCACGTGTTCGACGTGGAGAACCGCGAAGGCACCCCGGTCTACGTGCACGCGAAGGTCACCGTGATCGACGACGTCTGGGCGTGTGTCGGCAGCGCCAACCTCAACCGCCGCTCCTGGAGCCACGACAGCGAGCTGTCCTGTGCCGTCCTCGACGAGACCCGGGACCCGCGGCCGCCGGCGGATCCGGCCGGGCTCGGAGACGGCGCCCGAACCTTCGCCCGCGATCTGCGCCTGCGGCTGGTCCGCGAGCACCTCGAGCTTGCCGCTGACGGCAGCGGGGACCCCGACGTCCTCGCTCCGGACGCCTTCGTGCGCGCCGTCCGCGAGTCCAGTGACCGACTCGACGCCTGGCATGCCGGCGGTCGTCCCGGTCCGCGCCCGCCGGGACGACTGCGCCCGCACCGCCCCGAGGAGCTGCCGTGGTACACGAAGCTGTGGGCGGTCCCGGTGTATCGCCTGGTCTACGACCCGGATGGGCGGCCCCTCAAGGCCAGGTTCCGCGGCCGGTGGTGAGCTGGTGTCAGCGCACCGCGAGCAGCACCTTGCCCGCTGCCCGCCGCTCCTCGATCTCGGCCAGCGCGGCGGCGGCGTCGGCCAGCGGGTGCACCCGGCCGATCGGCGGCTCGATCTGGCCCTCGCGCAGCAGCGGCACCAGCTCGGACCACTGTTCGCGCAGGTACTCCGGGCGCGGGGTCCAGAACGCTCCCCAGCCGACCCCGACGACGGCGATGTTGTTCAGCAGCAGCCGGTTCACCCGCACCGTCGGGATCTCCCCACCGGTGAAACCGATGACCAGCAGCCGTCCTTCCGGCGCCAAGCTGCGCAGCGAGTCGGTGAAGCGGTCGCCGCCGACCGGATCGACGACCATGTCCACGCCCGCCCCGCCGGTCAGCTCCCGCACGCGCGCCAGGAACCCGTCGGTCGGGATGGTCTCGTGCGCCCCGGCGGCCGCGGCCACCGCGGCCTTCTCCGGCGACGAGGTCACGGCGAGCACCCGCGCGCCGAGAGCCGCGGCCAGCTGCACGGTGGCGGTGCCGATACCGCCGGCCGCGCCGTGCACCAGCACCGTCTCGCCCGCGCGCAGCCCGCCGCGGCGGATCAACGCGAAGTGCATGGTCAGGTAGTTCATCGGGAGCGCCGCGCCGACCTCGAACGACATGTCGTCGGGCAGCGGGAAGACCATCGCCGGGGCGGCCGCGACGGCCTCGGCGAACCCGCCGACCCCGGGGAAGGCCGCCACCCGGTCGCCCGCGCGGACGCCCGCGCCCTCGGGAGCGGTGCGGACCACGCCGGCCACCTCCGAGCCGGGGACGAACGGGAGCTCCGGTTTGACCTGGTACAGCCCCCGGGTCTGCAGCACCTCCGGAAACGCGACCCCGGCCACGTGCACGTCGATCAGGACCCGGTCGCCGGCCTGCGGCTCGTCGATCTCGACCGTCCGCATCGACGACGGTCCGTCCAGGGCGGTGACCTGTGCTGCGCGCATGCGCCCATCTAACCCGGGTCCGCGGTGCTCGGTGGCCGGGCTGCCGGGTCGGGGCGTCGAGGTCGGCGTCGAGCGCGGCGTGCACTCGGAGGCTCACCACCAGGGGTGATGACTCGACTACGTCGAGACAAACGGTGCCGGAGTGGTGCCCGAACCGAGTCGTCGCGCGTGAACGGGGTACGCCTGTGTTGATACGAGGAGGTATCCATGGGTGGTAACAAGATCGTTGTCTACAAGGAGCCCGGCGTCGTCGCGGTGGAGGACCACGACATGCCGACGCTCGAGGTGCCGGCCGAGGTGGCCGAAGCCATGGGGATGAGCCGCAAGGCCGACCACGGCGTGATCCTGCGCAACGTCTCGACCAACATCTGCGGCTCCGACCAGCACATGGTGCGCGGCCGCACCACGGCCCCGCCCGGGCAGACCCTCGGCCACGAGATCACCGGCGAGATCGTCGAGAAGGGCAGCGACGTGCAGTTCCTCGACGTCGGGGACATCTGCACGGTGCCGTTCAACATCGCCTGCGGCCGCTGCCGCAACTGCCGGGAGGGCCAGACCGGGGTCTGCCTGAACGTCAACCCGGCCCGGGCCGGCTCGGCCTACGGCTACGTGGACATGGGCGGCTGGGAGGGCGGCCAGGCGGAGTACGTCATGGTGCCCTTCGCCGATTTCAACCTGCTGAAGTTCCCCGACCGCGACCAGGCGCTGGAGAAGATCCTCGACCTGACGATGCTGTCGGACATCTTCCCGACCGGCTACCACGGTGCCTACACCGCCGGCGTGAGCACCGGGTCGACCGTGTACGTCGCCGGTGCCGGTCCGGTCGGGCTGGCCGCCGCGTACTCGGCGCAGCTGCTGGGTGCGGCGGTGGTGATCGTCGGTGACCTGAACAAGGACCGGCTCGCGCAGGCCCAGTCGTTCGGCTGCGAGACCGTCGACGTCTCCCAGGACGCCTCGCTGGAGGACCAGATCGACCAGATCCTGGGCACCAACGAGGTGGACTGCGCCGTCGACGCGGTCGGGTTCGAGGCCACCGGTCACGGCAGCGGGGCGGGGGAGGCCCCGGCCGCGGTGCTGAACTCGGTGATGGCGCTGACCCGGGCCGGTGGACGGCTGGGCATCCCCGGCCTCTATGTGACCGGTGACCCGGGCGCCGCCGACCCCGACGCCAAGGAGGGCACGCTCAAGGTGCGGCTCGGCCTGGGCTGGGCCAAGAGCCACTCGCTCACCACCGGCCAGTGCCCGGTGCTGAAGTACAACCGCGGCCTGATGATGAGCATCCTGCACGACAAGGCGCACATCGCGGACGCGGTCAACGCCACGGTGATCAGCCTGGACGACGCCCCGCGCGGCTACCAGGACTTCGACCGGGGTGCGGCCAGGAAGTACGTGCTCAACCCGCACGACATGATCCCCGCTGCCTGATCCCGTTCGGCAGGATGGGCCTCGTGACGGCCTATCCGGAACCCCTGGTGCCGCCGGGCGGCATCGCGCCGGTGCCTCGCCGGCTGCGCGGCCTGCTCGGCGGCACCTGGGTGTTCGACACGCAACGGGCGCTCTACGTCTGGGAGTGGCCGCCGTACCCGCAGTACTACCTGCCGCTCGCGGACATCGCGGACGGCGTGCTGGTCGACGAGGGCCGCAGCACCCGAACCGACCGGGGCACGGCGGCGCTGTGGGGCCTGCGGGTCGGCAACCTGACCCGTCCGGCGGCGGTGCAGGTCCTGGGCGGCGCTGCCCCGGAACCGCTGCGGCAGACCGCACGCATCGACTGGTCCGCGCTCGACACCTGGTTCGAGGAGGACGAACCGGTGTTCGTGCATCCGCGCAACCCGTACGCCCGGGTCGACGCGGTCCGCTCCACCCGCAGCGTGCGGGTCGAGCTGGCCGGGGTGGTGCTGGCCGAGGCCGTGGGGTCGATCATCGTCTTCGAGACCGGGCTGCCGCCGCGCTACTACCTGGACCGCTCCGCGCTGCACCTGCCGCACCTGGAACCGTCGGACACCGTGACCTCCTGCCCGTACAAGGGCACGACCAGCCAGTACTGGTCGGTGCGGGTCGGCGACGGGCTGCACCCCGACCTGGCGTGGAGCTACGAGTTCCCCACCCGCGAGCTGCTGCCGATCGCGGGTCTGGTCGCGTTCTTCAACGAGAAGGTCGACCTGTTCCTCGACGGCCGGCCGCTGGAGCGGCCGCTGACCCCGTTCAGCTGATCAACCGAAGTTCGACGCGAGCAGCGCGGCCTGCCGCTCACCGGCCGCGACCGCGGTCTCGGCCGGCACCGGGTCGGTCGCGGCGCTGCGGAAGTCCATCGCCACCGAGGCCCGCCCCGCGGTGAACAGCAGCAGCGTGGAGGCGGTGCCCTCGCGCTGGTAGCCGCTGATGAGCCGGCCGCCGTCGCCCACCGGTACCGGCGTGGACTGGGCGCCAGGGCGTTGCTGCTCGGTCTGGGTGGCCGCACCCTGCAGGGCGCTGCGGGCGGCATCGGCGTCCGGCAGCAGGACGATGGTCTGGCCGAGCTGCCGCTCGCCGTCCTCGGACTCGAAGTACGCGGTCAGCCCCTCGACGGCGCTCTCGTCGAGCGGTCCGAACGTGGGCGCCCCGAAGCCGGGCAGCGGGATGTCGGTGGCGGCGATGACGAACTGGCGAAGATCGGGCGCGCTCGGGGCGGGCGGGACCGGCGGGGGTGGCTCCGCGGTCCGGGCCAGCGCCGGGGTCGGCGCTGGGACCGGTGCCGCGGCGGTCGGCGACGAGGCGCAGCCGGCAAGGACGAGCGCGCCGAGCGCCGTCGCTGCCGTGAGCCGTGCGGCCTTGTGCACCATCCGGGTCTCCCGTCCGCCGGCCTGCCGCATCGCAACGCATCGCTCGGCTCCTCGGCAACACTGTGCCCTTGTTCGGGTGACTCGGGCTGCCCGACCGGGTGTTACCCGATCGGGGTGTGACCTGTGTCGGTGCCGGTCGGGGCGTCGCGCGGGCCGGTGGTCACCAGGGTACGGGCGTCGCGGGTGCCGGGTGGATGCCGTCCCGGGCCATCTCGACGGGGGTGGCGCCGGTCAACGGGCCAGGCCGGCGTGCGGGCCCGGCCCGGGGGCGGAACGTGCTCAGCTGGTCCGGCGGCCGCTCATTCCGGGTGCTCGTCGTCGCCGACCGGCTCCGGCGCGACGCCGGCCTGCACGCCGACCGTCCGGCCCGCGTGCTCGCCGAGGCGCTCCAGCCCGTCGCGGGCCCGCCGCACGCCCACCCGATGTCCCTTCCGCTCAGCCGCCGCGCCGGCCCGGCGCAGCGCCGCCCGCGCCTCCTCCGGTTGCCCCAGCACCTCGAACACCTCGGCGCAGTTCATCTGCGCATGCCAGTGCAGGATCAGGAAGTCGGTCGCCGCGGCGTGTTCGGTCGAGGCGCGCGCGTGGCGCTGCGCCGCTTCCGACTCGCCGCGCCGGGCCAGCACCTTCGCCCGCACCCCCTGCCAGAGCACCTGCGAGTACGCGTCCGCGGCATCGGCCGCCCGCTCGCAGATCGTCGCCAGCTCGTCGGCCTCGTCGTGCCGACCCTGCACGTACACGGCCTCGGCCAGCAGCCCGACCACGGTGGACATCCACGCCATCTCCCCGATCTCGCCCAGCGTCGCGCGGCCACGCCGCAGCTCCTGCTCGGCGCACGCCGGGTCGCCGGCGAGCAGCTGGACCCAGCCGGCCAGCTGCGCCAGCGGGCCGGCCCGCCACACGGTGAGCGCGACCTCGTCCAGCAGCGCGCCGGCCCGGGCGATGAAGGCGCGGGCCTGGTCGGTCCGATCGGTGGCGGCCAGCAGCACGGCCTGCGCCATCAGGGCGCTGGCCACCACCTTCTTGTCCTCGCCCCCGCGCTCCACCACTTCCCGGCAACGCCGCAGCGCCCGCGGTACCGGCGTCGGATTCGCCCAGGCGATCAGCGCCAACCAGCACAGGCTCTCCAGCTCGTCGCGGTGGTCGCCGGCCGCGCGGGCGTGTCCGGCCGCGCGTTCCCACGCCTGCTCGGCCGCCTCGAACCGGCCGGTCATCATGTGCACGAGCCCGAGCAGCGACCAGCTCTTGGTCAGCCCCCGGTGGTCACCGAACCGCTGGAAGGTGGTGATCGCGAGCCGGCCCTGCTGCCGGGCGTCATCGGCCCAACCCTCGGGGTTGGTGAACAGCCGGATCCAGGAGCCGAGCACGAGCGCGTGCGCCAGCATCCGCGGGTCGCCGGCCGCGGTGGCCTCGCTGTCCAGCTCCGCCACGGCAACCTGGAGCCCGCCGAGGTCTCCGCTCTCCAGCAGCGCGAACGCCCGCTGCGGCAGCAGCTCGAGCCGCTCCGGCGCACCCCGGGGCAGCAACGCCACCGCTCGGGAGAGCAGCTTCGCCGCGGCCGGCATGTCGCCGCGGGCGAAGGCGCGCAGTCCGGCCGACGCCAGCGGCAGCGCCGCCCGCCTGCGCAGTACCGACAGCGACGTCCGTCCCGGCGTGAGCTCGAACTGCAACCGGCAGGCCTGTTCCAGGTGATACCCGAGGATCTCCTCGTATTCTCCGGCCAGATCCGACATCTTCAGTTCCAACCAGCTCGCGAATCGCTCGTGCAGCTGCGCCCGGATCGCTTTGGGTGTCTCGCGGTACACGGTGTCCCGCACCAGGATGTGCGCGAAGCGGTAGATGTCGCTCGCCCCGGTCACCGAAAATTCCGGCTTGATCAATTCCTTTCTGATCAGCGACTGCAGGCAGAACATCAGATCCGCTCGCAGCGCCTCCGGGACCAGCGCCTCGACCTCTTCCCACCAGAAGACGCGCCCGACGATCGATGCCCGCTCGATGACCGCCCGCTCGGCCTGATCCAGTCGTTGCAACCGGGCGGCCAACAGGGCGTGGATGGTGGGCGGGATCGCGACGTCGGAAAGATCCCCGGTGGCCGTCCAGCCGCCCGCCGACCGTTGCAACACGCCGTCGTCGATCAGCATTCGCAGGGTCTCCTCGACGAACAGCGGATTGCCCTCGGCCAGCGCGGCGATCCGGTGCCGGGCCGTGCTCGCCAGCTCGGCGCCCTGCAACAAATTGTCGATCAGCTCGTCGGTGACCGACGGGGTGAGCGGCGCCATCGGGATCACGCTCGCGTTCGGCCGTCCGACCGTCCAGCCGGCCCGCACGTCGAGCAGCTCGGGCCGGGCCAGGCAGACGATCAGGATCGGGGCGTCCCTGATCCAGTCGGTCAGGTAGTCGAGCAGGTCGAGGAAGGTCGCCTCACCCCAGTGGATGTCGTCGAACACGGCGACCAGCGGTCGTCGCTCGGCCAGCAGCTCGAAGAGCTTGCGCACCGCCCAGAACGTCTCCTGGATCCGCGGCGTACCGGTCACCAGGCCGAGCAAGGGGGCCAGCCGCTCGGTCACCAGCGCCGCGTCCGCCGCCCCCGCGAGCAGGGCGAAGACCTTCTCCTGGGCCTCGGTGAGCGTGTCGGCCTCGCCGATGCCGGCCGCGTCGCGCACCACCTCGGCGACGGGCCAGAACGTGATCCCGTCGCCGTAGGGCAGGCACCGGCCGCTGATCACCGTGGCGTGTGGGGTCAGCCCGGCCAGGAACTCGGCGTTGAGCCTCGACTTGCCGATCCCGGCGGCGCCCATCGGGGTCACCAGCCGGCACTGGTTTCCGGTGGTGGTGTGGGCGAAGGCCGCGCGCAGCTGGTCGAGCTCGCTGTCCCGGTTGACCAGCGGCGAGTCGAGCCGCCGGCTCCACCCGGGCGCGCCCGGGAGCACGTCCAGCAAGGTCCAGGCCGCGGTCGGCTCGGCCCTGCCCCGGAGCGGCAGCGCGCCGACCCGCACCGCCCGTACCGCGTCCCGCACCAGCCGATAGGTGCTGTCGCCGATCAGGATCTGGCCGGGTTCGGCGCGCTGCTGCAGCCGGGCGGCGACGTTCACCGGATCACCGGTGACCAGGAACTCGGCACGGCGGGCGTCACCGGTCATCACCTCACCGGTGTTGATCCCGGTCCGGGTCTCCAGTCGTATCTGCCACAGCCGTTCGAACTCGTCGTTCAGCTCGAGCAGGGTCCGGCGCATGTCGATGGCCGCGCGGACCGCGCGCAGCGCGTCGTCCTCGTGCACCCGGGGCACGCCGAAGACAGCCATGATTGCGTCGCCGATGAACTTCTCGACGCTGCCGCCGTGCCGGCGCAGCACCCGCTGCATCCCCTCGAAGTATCGGCGCATCAGGTTCCGCAGCGACTCCGGGTCGAGCTTCTCGGCCAACGCGACGGAGTGCGTGATGTCGGAAAAGAGGACGGTGACGACCTTCCGCATCTCGGTGTGCGGCCACATGCCCATTCGACGTCCGTCCCGGTAGCCCGTACGGCGGCAGCGTTCACCGAATTCGATCTCTGATTGCTGATCTTAGCTTCGGGGTGCTGCGATTGTGCCCGGGTGCCGCGGGGGGCCACAAGGCTTGACACGTGCAGCCGCAACAAGCGGTAATGAGCTCTTGAGAAGGGGGAGGTCGTGACAAAGGTGGATACGCCCGTGTCGGCGGTGGCGGTGGCCGAACTGACTCGTCTCACGAACCTGCTGGTCGATCGGTCGAAGAGGCCGGTGTTCCGCAAGGAGCCGAAAAAGTCCATGTCCGACGCGGGAATTGTGCACGCTCACATTCCGGCCGAGGTGATCGACCTTCTGAAGGGTCTCAGTGACGACGAGCTCGACCTTCTGGGCACGGTCGGCGACAAGCTGAAGGACAAACACTTCGCCGTGGCCACGTCGATCGTTGGAAAGATCTTCTTCTACTAGCGTGGTGGGCGCAGAACAGCGGGAGAGCACCCGGCTCCGGCATAAGATCGAATTCCTGCTCCCGGCGCTGCTCGGCGCCGGTCGACAATTGATCACTCACCCGCGGGTCGCCGAGCTCTATCCGGAATATCTGATCACCATGCACGGAGTCGTGCGCGCGAGCGTGCCGCTGATGGAACGGGCCCGCGAGCGCGCGCTGGCCCTGGGCCGCGGTGATCGGGTGGCCGTGGCCACCGCCGGTTATCTCGACGGGCACATTCCCGAGGAACTTGATCACGACGAGTGGCTGCTCGAGGACCTCCAGGTGCTCGGGTACGACCGTGCCGACGTGTTGAACCGGGTCCCCGCGCCCACTGTCGCCGGCCTCGTCGGCGCGCAGTACTACTGGATCGAGCACTACCACCCGGTCGCGCTGCTCGGGTACATCGCGCTGCTCGAGGGATATCCGCCGGACCCCGCCGACATCACGGCCCTGGTGGCCAGGACCGGGCACCACCCCGACGCGTTCCGCACGGTGCTGGCCCACGCCGAGCTCGATCCGGGCCACCGCGACGAGCTGGACGAGCTGCTGGACACGTTGCCGCTGACCGACGCGCAGCGCACCGCGCTCGGCCTGAGCGCGCTGCACAGCGTGCGTGCGCTGGCCGAAGCCCTCGACGAGATCGTCGCGCGGGGCCCGGTTCAGTAGCCGGCGCGGCGGCGCAGGCCGGAAAGGTCGCGCAGCTCGATCGCCCGGCCGTTGACCGAGATGAGGCCGCGGGCGGCCAGCACCTGGATGGCCCGGTTCACGGCGGGCCGGGAAGCGCCGACCATCGCCGCCAGCTCGGACTGTGACAGCCCCAGGTCGATCACCAGCGACTCGGCGGACCGGGCGTGGTCCGCGGCCAGCCGCAGCAGCAGCTTGGCCACCCGCCCGCCGAGGTCGAGGAAGATGAAGTCACCCGCCTGCTCGGTGAGCCGGCGCACCAGCCGGCTCAGCGAGCGCAGCACGGCGTCCAGCACCTCCGGGTGCTCCCGCATCAGCCCGATCACGATGCTCCGCGGCAACAGCATCGCGGTCGTCGGCTCCACCGCCACCACCGACGCGGAGCGTGGGCAGCCGTCCAGCATGGCCAGCTCGCCGATGACCTCCCGCCGGCCCAGCGTGGCCAGCACCACCTCGTCGCCCTGCTCCGACGAGACCACGATCTTGAGCAGGCCGGACGCCACGACCAGGAGATGGTCGCCGTCGTCGCCCTGGTACCAGAGGTACTGGCCGCGGCCGTAGGTGCGCCGGACGGCGGATGCGGCCAGCCGGGCCAGGACCCGGTCGTCCAGCCCGGCGAACATGTCGGTCGACCGGAGAACGTCGACGTCCGTTTCCTGCTGGATCGCGCCGCTCATCGACCGTCCGCCCGAATCGACCCGGTGTCGAGCGGGAGGCGCAGCGGCATGCTCCGACCATACGACGTGGCGTGCTGCTTGTGGCCGATTTTCCGCTTGTCGGCAGCACCACATCCCCCGTGTGGCTGTCACCTGGATGACAGCCGGCCGGTCACAACGGTGACTGCCCGCGCGGGGGTCACGCCCCTAGCGTCGGCGGGTCTTCCTGCGTGAGAGAGAGGCCAGGCCCGTGATCGCGTGCGCCGACCGATCCGACGACAACCGGCACCCCGACGACGCCGTCAGCACCCTGATCGACGACGTCGCCGACGCCGTCCGCAGCTACCTGGCCGGCGACGCCCGCGCCATGACCGATCTCGTCCGACTGGTCACCCCGTGGTTGTTCGCGGCGGCCAGGACGGTCCGGCTGTCCCACCACACGGCCGAGGACGTCGTGCAGAACACGCTGGTGGCGCTGCTGCAGAACCTGCACACGCTGCGCGATCCGCGGCGGGCACTGTCCTGGCTCGCGGTCGTCGCGCGGCGGGAGGCCATCCGGGCGATCCGGACCGAGCGGCGCCTGGAGCTGGTGGACGATGTGGACGCGTTGACCGGTGCCACCACCGAACGCGACGGGCCGGAGGAGTCCGTCCTGGCCGCGGCCACCCGCCGGCAGCTGCGGGAGGCGCTGGCCACGCTGCCCCCGCGCAACCGCGACCTGCTGAACCTGGTGTTCCTGGCCGACGTGCGGGACTACGCGCGAGTCTCGGTCGCGCTGGGCATGCCGGTCGGCAGCATCGGGCCGACCCGGCAGCGGAGCCTGGCCAAGATGCGTGCCCAGCTGGCCGCGGCCGGCTGACCGACCCGCCGTGGGATTCCGGTCGCGGCTGCAGGAAGGTAGCGGCCATGGCCTCCTACTCGGTCAACGCGGCGGGCGTCGCCCACGCCCGCCGACTCATCGACGCCCGCCAGTACGTGCTGCGCAGCAGCTGGAACGAGGTGCAGCCGAGCGCGGCGGCCGGCACCGCCTACCTCGAGTCGCACACCTGGGACGAGTACGGGAGCTGGCATCTCGGTCTGACCGACGGCGCGACGGAGGAGACGAAGGGCCGCTACGCATTCGTCTTCGGCGACTTCCGGCGGCTGCACCGCATGGGTCTGATCGCGTGCCACTACCGGGCCGCAGAGTGGGGGCACAAGGACATCGAGCTGGCCGCCCACGACCTGCTGCAGTACCTGGACAACGCGCGCGCCTGACCCCGTGCTCGCCGGCCGCGGTGCCGCAGACTGCTCCTCGTGGTCGCCGTCCGGGTCGTCGCCGCCCAGTTGCGTGCCGCCGCGCCCGGGCGGCTCGGGCTGGCGCTGCGGGCGGCGCTGTGTGTGGGCGCGCCGCTCGCGGTCGGGCTGGCGACCGGCGCGCCGGAGCAGGGCGCGGCCGCGTCCTTCGGAGGCCTGGCCGGGCTGAGCGTGCCGCAGGCGCCGTACCGGTACCGGGCCCGGGTGGTCGGGGCGGTGGGGGCCGGGCTGGTGGCCGCGGTCCTGCTCGGCGGGTGGGCGTCGGCCGACGGGATCCTGGTCGTGCTGGTGACGGGCCTGGTCGTCGGGACCGCCTCGTTCGTCTGCCAGGCCGCGGAGCTGCCGCCCCCGCGCGAGCTGATGCTGATCATGACCGTGCTGGCCGCCGCCGACCTGGTCGACGACCCGTCGCAGGTGCTGCCGCGGGCCGGCCTGGCCGCCGCCGGAGCGGCCGGGGCGTGGCTGGTGACCATGGCCCCGGCGGTGCTGGGACGGCGGCGGGACCCGGAGCGGCGGGCGGTCACGGATGGCTTCGACGCGGTGGCCGGCCTGCTGGAGGCCATCGGTTCCGACGCCGCCGACCCGGCCCGGCAGGCGGCGATCGTCGCGGTCCGGCGGGCTCGCACCGCCGTCCGCCAGGCCGGACTGCCCGCGGCGGTCCCGCTGGCCCGGGCCGCGGTGGCGCTCGAGTCGGTGCTGGAGGCCGCGCTGCACGTCGATGTCGAGGCGTCGGAGCCGTTGCCGCGCGAGTGGGGCGCAGCGGTGCGATCGCTGGCCCCGGGTCGGGATGCCGCGCGGCCGCCGGAACCGGGGTCCGTGATCGGCGCCGCGCAGCTGCACCGGGCGATCCTCGACGCCCGGGACGCATCGCCTGCCGGCCCGGAGCTGCGGGCGTGGCCGGGGATCGGGCCACAGCTGCGCGCGGCTGCCCGGCGCGGATCGGTGGTGCTGCCCGCCGCCGCCCGGATCGGGGTCGCGGTGGCGATCGCGATGGGGCTCGGCCGCGTGCTCGGGTTGGGCCACGCCTACTGGATGGGGCTCACCGTGGCGGCGGTATTGCAGGGCAGCAACCTCGCGGCCACCCGCAGCCGGGTGACGCAGCGGGTGGTCGGCACCGCGTTGGGCGTCGCGCTCGGCTTCGCCGTGCTCGGATGGGGCCCGCCGCTGTGGGTCGCGGTGCTGGTCGTGGCCCTGTGCCAGTGCCTGGTCGAGCTGGTGATCTCCACCCACTACGGGCTGGCCGTGGTCGGCATCACGGTGCTCGCCCTGCTGCTGTTCCACATCGGCGCGCCCGACGAGGACATCGGGGCGGCGATCGGGGCCCGGTTGCTGGACACCGCGCTCGGCGCCGCGCTGGCGCTGGCGCTGCGCCGGGTGCTGTGGCCGCGGGCCACCTCCACCCGGCTGCCCCGGGTGCAGGCCGAAACGGTCGACGCCGCGCGCCGGACGCTGACCGCGGCCTGGACCGGCTCCGCGGCGCTCGTCCCCGAGCGGCGCAGGCTGCAGGGCGAGCTCGCGGTGCTGCACGCCGTGCACGCCGACGCGCTCGCCGATGCCGGATCGGGCCCGTCGACCCCGGGCCACCAGTGGCCCGTCTCGGTGGCTGTCGAGGAGCTGGCTGTGCTCGCACTGTCCTGGCCGCGGCACCGGACACCGCCGGATGCCGCCCACGCCGAGCCCTTCCTGCGGCACCTCGACGACGTCGCCGCCGCGCTCGTCGACGGGCACCGGCCGGGCCCGGCCCCCACCCTGCTGCCCGGTCACCCCCGCACGCTGGCCGCCGCGACCGCACTCATCACCGCTGTCCGGCGCGCCGGGTCCGGGTGAGCGGCGGCGGACCCAGGAGGCGGCCGCCGACTCCCGGTGACCGTGGCCAGCGCGATCGGCGGTTCTCCGAAGGCTGACGCTCGTCAACGCCACCACGCCCGCTCTGCTGGACTGTGCCCCGTGCTGCCCCCCGCCGCGGCGGAGATCGTCTCCCTGCTCCTGCTGGTGATCGTCCTCGGCTTCGCGGTGCTGCGACCGCACGGGTTGCCGGAGCTGATAGCCGCCGGGCCGGCGGCCGCGACCGCGCTGCTGCTCGGGCTGCTGACCCCGGCGGACGCACTGGCCGAGATCGTCGAGCTGGGACCGACGGTGGCGTTCCTGGGCGCGATCCTGCTGCTCGGGCGGCTGGCCGAGGCCGAGGGCGTTTTCCGCTGGCTGGGGCAGCAACTCGGTGCGCGCAGCGGGGGCCGGCCGGACCGGTTGCTCGGCCTCACGTTCGTGGCGGCGTCGATCACCACGGCGGTGCTGAGCCTGGACGCGACGGTGGTGTTGCTGACCCCGGTGGTCCTGGCCACGACCCGGTTGCTGCGGGTGCCGCCACGGCCGCACACCTACGCCTGCGCGCACCTGGCGAACTCGGCCTCGCTGCTGCTGCCGGTGTCCAACCTGACCAACCTGCTGGCCTTCGCCGCATCGGGGCTCTCGTTCACCGGGTTCGCCGCCCTGATGGCCGGGCCGTGGCTCCTGGTGATCGCGATCGAGTACCTGGTCTTCCGGGTCTGGTTCCGCGCCGAGCTGCGGGTTCCGTTGGCCGCCGCGCCCGCGCCCGACGAGGGCCTGGGCGCGCCGCGGGTCGCGCTGGTCGTGCTCGGCCTGACGCTGGCCGGTTTCGGGGTGTCGTCGTTGCTCGGCGTCGAACCGGTGTGGGTGGCGCTGCTCGGCGCGCTGCTGCTCGGCACCCGCTCCGTGCTGGGGGATCGGATCGGTGTCGGTGGGCTGGCGCGCGCCATGGAGCCGCAGTTCTGCCTGTTCGTGCTGGCCCTGGCCGTCGTCGTGCAGGCGGTCGCGGTGAACGGGCTCGGCCGGGCGCTCGGCGCGGTGCTGCCGGTGACCCCGACGCTGGCCGGGCTGCTGCTCGCCGCCGCCCTCGCCGCGCTGCTGTCCAACCTGCTCAACAACATCCCGGCCGCCTTGTTGCTGCTCGCCGTGCTCGGCGCCACCCCGGATCCCGGGATCGTGCTGGCCGTGCTGATCGGGGTGAACATCGGGCCGAACCTGAGCTACCTCGGTTCGCTGGCCACGCTGCTGTGGCGGCGCGTCCTGGAGGGTACCGAGGCCGCCCCGACGGCCGGCGAGTTCCACGGCCTCGGTGCGCTGAGCACGCCGGTATGCCTGGTGGCCGCGGTGCTCGCGCTGTGGGCGGGGCTGCAGCTCGGTGGTTGACCGGTTCAGCCGGGGGCCGCACCGGCGAAGCAGGCCAGCACCCGCGCCGCGGTGCGCCGACTACCGGTGACGGTCAGCGTGCCGGCCGCGAGGGCCTCGTCCAGCGGACGACCCTGCAGGGCGACCTCGCGCAGCACGCCGACGTCGGCCTCCAGCACCGCGTCCGAGTCGTCGACCCCGCCGCGCCCGAGCTCCAGCCGGCCGTCGGCCACGGCCAGCGCGAACCGGTCGCCGCCGGTGCGCAGCTCGACCCAGGCCAGCAGCCCGGCCGCCGCCTCCGGGCGGAACGTGGTGCGCAGGGCCAGCACCAGCGCGTCCGGGCTGAGCTCGGCCGATGTGGTCATGGCCAGCGCCCGGCCCCAGCCGCCGAGCGCGACCAGCACCGGCTCCAGCTCCCGCCCCCGCTCGGTCAGCTCGTAGGCGCGGACGCTGGCCGGCGGCCCGACCCGGCACCGACGCAGCACCCCGGCCCCTTCCAGCTCGCGCAGCCGCTGGGACAGCACGTTCGGGCTGGCCGTGGGCAGGCCCCGGGTGAGATCCCGGAACCGTTTCGGCCCGAGCAGCAGCTCCCGCACCACCAGCAGCGCCCAGCGCTCGCCGATCACGTCCAGCGCCCGGGCCGCGCCGCAGGGATCGTCGTAGCGTCGTGACACTCCTATATTAGTAGCATATGATCCTGGTTCGAAAGTACGTGCGCGAAAGGAAGAGGGATGCGACCTCTGACCGTGGACGAGCGCGAACGATTCCTCGCGGAGCCGCGGGTGGCCGTGCTCAGCGTCGCGTCCGACGACGACCGTCCGCCGCTGACGGTGCCGGTGTGGTACGCCTACCGGCCGGGCGGAAGGATCACCATCCTGACCGGGACGCAGGGCAGGCGGGTCCGCAAGACCCGGCTGCTCGAGAAGGCCGGCGTGCTCAGCCTGAACGTGCAGCGGGCCGAGTTCCCGTACCGCTTCGTCACCGTCGAGGGCACCCTGCTCCGGGCCGATCCGGCTCCGGAGGCCGCCGAGATCGAGGAGATCACCCGGCGTTACCTACCGCCGGAGTCCGCCCGCGGTCTCGCGGACGCCGAGGTCGCGCAGCGCAGCGACACGTTCGTCCTGTTCACCGTGCGTCCGGATCGTTGGATCGCGTTCGACTTCAGCGACGACCAGCCGAGCTGAGTGGGTGGGTCTGCGGTGTCGGGCCTCGTGGACGCGAGCCGGTGCAGCGTCGTCGCCTACTACGGGGACCCGCCCGCCGCGCTGGCCGCGCTGGTCGAGCGGCTGCAGGACGCGGTGGGCCGGCGGGTCGGCGCCGGGTTCGTCGCACGCCCGATCACCGAGGTGCACGCCACGATCATCGGGTTGGAGCACGTGCCAGCGGCCGGCCGGCGGCCCTTCCCGGCCCGGCCGCTGCTGCAGCACCTGGTGCGCACGTTCACCGAGCACCCGCTGCAGCTGCAGTTCGGCGGGTTCGCGGCGACCGAACGCCGGTTGCTCAGCCGGGGGTCGACCCTGCACGAGCGCACCGTGACGACCGGGCCGGCCGGGCTGGTGCTGATCGGCTGGCCGGTGCGCGACGGGCCGGACGGTCCGCTGCCGCTGCCCGCGCTGGCCGAGATCCGCCGCGGATGCGAGGAGTTCGGTGTCCGGCATCGCTATCACCTCGACGGCGCTCCCGACGACCCGGACGCGTACCTGGTGATCGGGGGGCTCGGCGACGTCGACGTGCCGACGCTCGCGGCCGGGCTGCACGAACTGCGCCTCGAGCTGGCCACCGCCCCGGTGCGGGTTCCGCTGGGCGTGCCCGACCTGTGCCTGGTGCAGTACCGCCACCCCACGCTGCCGCTGCACGACACCCGCCGCATCCCCGTCATCGAATTCTGACGGCGTCGAATTCTGACGGCGTCGGACTCTGATCACACCGACACACGGCCGCCACATCCGGCCCGTAGCGTTTTCCTCCGTGACCAACGAGGAGTTGTTGCGCCGCTACCAGGCCGGTGGCGGCCGGCTGGCGGCCGCGAACGCGGAGGGCGTCGCGGTCGCGCCTGCGCTGCACACCACGATCCTGACCTGCATGGATTCCCGGATCGACGTGTTCGCGCTGTTCGGCCTCGCGCTGGGTGAGGTGCACGTGCTGCGCAACGCGGGCGGTGTCGTCACCGACGACGTGGTGCGCTCGCTCACCATCAGCCAGCGCAAGCTGGGCACCCGCGACGTGCTGCTGGTCCAGCACACCGGCTGCGGGCTGGCCATGTTCACCGACGAGGAGTTCGCCGAGGAGCTCGCCGAGGACGTCGGGATGCGGCCGCAGTGGCGGACGTTCGCCTTCGCCGACCCCGCGGTCAACGTGCGCCGCGGGATGGCGAGGCTGCGGCACGACCCGTTCCTGCTGCCCGGCACCGTGGTGCGCGGGTTCGTGCTGGACATCGAGGAGTTCACCCTGGAAGAGGTGCTGGCGCCGGGATGAGCCGGGCCGGTCAGCGGCGGGCGAGCAGGGCAACGATCTCGTCGCGGCGGGCCCAGGCGATCAGGGCGAACACGACGCCCAGCACCACCGGGGTGACGGCCATGACCGGCGTGCCCAGGATGACGATCTGCGTGAGCGTCGCACCGATCATCAGGCCGAACAGCCCGAGCGCGGCCAGCCCGGCCAGCCGGGGGACGAGCAGGCCGATCCCGCCGGCCAGCTCCAGCGCGCCGACCAGGTAGCGGAACCACTGGCCGGCGCCGATCTCCGTGAAGATCTGCACCGCGTAGGCCTGGCCGAACAGCTTCGGTGCGGCCGAGGCGACGATGAAGAACACCCCGAGCAGGATCTGCGCCGTCCACAGGGTGCGGTTCATGGCGCGACTGCGGGCGGGGGCGATGTGCGTGGTGGTCATAACGAGGCCCTTCGGGTTCGGGTCGGTCAAGCGGAGTGCTGGTTGGACCCGGGCCCAGACCGGAACTCATCGGTGCGGCAATGCCTGTTTCACAGGCCTCCGGTGCGGAACTGGTCCAGCACTCGTCGCTCCCGTTTGGTGGGCCGCCCGGCACCGCGCTCGCGGCGCGCGACCGGGACCGACGCCTCGGGCGGGGGCGCCGGCGTGCGGTCGACGAAGCAGGTGGCGGCGTCGGCGGCCCCGACCCGGCGGTGGATCACCCGCGCCACCTCGACGATGCGGGTGATGTCGTGCACCCGGGCCCGGACCTCGTCGCCGGGATGCACCGGGGTGGCCGGCTTGGCCGGCCTGCCGTTGACCCGCACGTGGCCACCGCGGCAGGCGGTCGCCGCGTCCGTACGGGTCTTGGTCAGCCGGACCGCCCATAGCCAGCGGTCCACCCGGGTCGAGTCCATCGCCGTCGATGATGGCGCACTCGACGGCGGCGGGGCAGCCGGGAGCCGACCGGGGCCGGTCATTCCGGCGGCGCGGTGACCGTCGGTTCGGCGCCGGGACGGTCGTGGCCGAACAACCGGGTGACCGCCAGCACCCGGGGGTCGGTGCGCAGCTCCTCCAGCGACAGCGGCAGCGGCAGCCGCCAGTTCGGGTACTGGTCGACGGTGCCGGGCAGGTTGGGCTGGCGGGTCTCCCCGATGACGTCCGGCGGGGCCACCAGGACCAGCCGGGACCGGGCCCTGGCCAGCAGCGCGTGCACGGCGAGCACCAGCTCCTCCTCACCGGCGTCGGCCGCCTCGACCAGCCCCTGTCCGCGCAGCAGCTCGATCAGCTCGGCCCGGTCGGCCTCGGCCTTGGCCTGCTCGGCCTCGACGTCGTCGAGCAGCCCGAGCTCGGCGCGGGCCTGCACGTGTGCGCCGCGCAGGAAGCCGACCAGCGTCGGCAGGTCGTGGGTGGACACGGTGGCCACCGACTGCTCCGGCCACTGCTGCGGGGCCAGCAGCGGCTGGTCCGGAGCGTCGTAGTCGCGGGTGAACCAGAGCACCGACGAGGAGAGCACGTTCCGCTCGATCAGCCCCTCGGTGACCTCCGGCTCCACCGTGCCCAGATCCTCGCCGATCACCATCGCGCCGGCGCGGTGCGCCTCCAGGGTCAGCACCGCGAGCAT
>DATMDS010000154.1:0-12628 GCA_035557575.1 Pseudonocardia sp.
CCAGGCACGGCCGCTCCCGCAGCCGATCTAGGATCGACCGCCGGATCGGCTGCGCCAGCACCTCGAACGGGGTGAGCACGACCTCGAGCATGCCACATATGGCATATGCCACACAACGCATACAGGCGAGCTGCGACGGCTCGTCGGGCGGGCGCTGCCACGAGCACGGCCGGACGGGAGCCGGCCGCCAGCAGCCGGGCATCCGGTGCTGGCGTCGAGGTGGTCATCGCCGCGGTACGCAGCGACTCGGCGCCGCTGCGGCGGCCGCTCGGGTCTGAGCGCGGCGTCGGTACTCCCGCGCCTCAGGGGTGCGTCGCCCCCACGGCCAGCACCCGGACCGCCTCGGCCACCGCGGCCCGGCGGGCCACCCGCACCGCGGTCTCGATCGGGCGCAGCGCCTCGCGGCGAGCCGCTGCGGCGGACGCCGAGAGGGCGCCGCCGGGCTCGTCGACCGAGGCCGCGGCCAGGATCGCCTGCACCTCGTCGGCGTGCTGCAGCACCCGCAACGCCTGCCCCGGCATTCCGGCCGGCCACAGCGACGTGGGTCGGGCCCGCAGCGCGGCCGCGATCTCCTCCCGCACCCCGGGCCGGTGCCGCGCGACCCCGAGGTCGGTGAGTACCGAGGCGGACTGCCGGACCTGCTCGCGCAGGTCGCGTTCGGCCTGGCCGAGCGCCACGAACTCCTGCGGTGGCCCCGGGTCGGGCACCGGGTACACCGTCCAGCGCAGCACGCCATCGGCCACCCAGCGGGGCACGATGCCCAACCCGGCCTCGGCGAACAGCACGCCCTCCCCGGCGTCGGTGGCCTCCCGGCTGAACACGCCGGGGCCGGGCAGCCCGCGCACGTCACCGGGGACGGCCAGCACCAGCCGTGCTGGGCTGGCGCCGAGCCGTCCGGCGGTCGCCCTGCGCAGTGCGGCGAGCAGGAACGTCACCGACGACACCGGTGCTCCCGGTGGGGGAAGCGTGGTCAGCACGGCGGTCTCGGCGTCGGCGGCCTGCACGTCGTGGGCCTCCGCCCACGGACCGAGCGCGTCCAGCACGTCGTCCGGGGCCGCGGTGCCGGCGAGCCAGGCCGAGGTCCACACGGTGAAGGTCGCGGAGGGACAGGGCACCGCGTCAGGCTAGCCAGCAAAGCGGATCACGGCACTTCTGCCGTGCGGGTGAACACGGCGACCGCGAGTAGTCACCGTGCCGGCCTATCGACTCCGCGTGTCGCGCCCCGACGCGCCGCCGGAGCCGGGTACAACACTGCGATGCCGACCCACGACTACCGCGGCGTCTTCGCCGCCGACGGGACCCGGAACCGGGTCCGGCGGGCGATCCCGGAGGTACCCGCCGAGGCCGGGCTGGTCGTCGAGGATCCGGCGAGCGGGTTCTGCGGAGCCGTCGTCGCGGCCGACAGCCGGGAGGTGACGCTGGAGGACCGGCACGGCCGACGCCGGGTGTTCCCGCTGGTGCCGGCCGCGTTCCTCGTCGAGGGGACGCTCACCACCCTGGTGCGGCCGGTCCGCGCGCCGTCCGCCGCCGTCCCGGCTCGCTCGGCGTCGGGGTCGGTGAAGGTGCTCGGGCACACCGCGCGCACCGCCAGGGCCGCCCGGATCTGGGTCGAGGGCCTGCACGACGCGGAGCTGGTCGAACGCGTGTGGGGCCACGACCTGCGGGTCGAGGGCGTGGTCGTCGAGCCGATGCACGGCATGGACGACCTCGCCGCCGCCGTCGCCGGGTTCGGGCCCGGACCGCAGCGCCGGCTCGGGGTGCTCGTCGACCACCTGGTCGGCGGATCCAAGGAGTCCCGGGCCGCGGCGACCGTGGCCGGCCCGTACGTGCTGGTCACCGGGCACCCGTACGTCGACGTCTGGCAGGCGGTGAAGCCGTCGGTCGTGGGCATCCGGGCATGGCCGCAGGTGCCGCGCGGCACCGACTGGAAGACCGGGGTCTGCGCGGCGCTGCGCTGGGGCGAGCCCGCCGACGGTGCCCGCCGGGTGCTCGGCGCGGTGCGCAGCTACCGGGATCTGGAGACGCCGCTGATTGCGGCTGTGGAACAGCTTCTCGATTTCGTGACGACGTGATCACGGACGGGTGCAACTTCTGGCAGGATCTGCGGCATGACGGCTGCGGTGATCTGGCTCATAGCGGGCTTGGCGCTGATCGCGGCCGAGGTGCTGTCCGGCGAGTTCGTGCTCCTCATGCTCGGCGGGGGAGCGTTGGCCGCGGCCGGTGCCTCGGCTCTCGTCGGCGGGGGCCCGTTGCTCGGGGTGGGGGTCTTCGCGGTGGCCTCGGTGTTGCTGCTGTTCGCCGTGCGGCCGGCCCTGCGGCGTAAGTTGGACCGGGGGATCGACCACTCGGTGATGCACCACCGGGCACTGGTCGGCAACACCACCTTGGTGGTCGCCCGGGTCGACGGGCACGGCGGCCAGGTCAAGATCGGCGGCGACCTGTGGTCGGCTCGCTCCCTCGACGGGCACCACGTCATCGAGCCCGGGGCCAGGGTCACCGTCATGGACATCTCCGGGGCGACGGCGCTGGTCGTGCCCCAGGACTAGCCCCGCGGCGCACGTCGCGGACAAGGAAGGGACATCGGTGGACTCAAGCACGGTGCTACTGATCATCGTGGCATTGATCGTGGTGCTGGTCGTGGTCTCGATCGTCAAGGCAGTGCAGATCATCCCGCAGGCCACCGCGGCCGTGATCGAACGGCTGGGTCGGTTCAAGAGCACGGCCGACCCCGGGCTGGCGTTCCTGGTGCCGTTCATCGACAAGGTCCGGGAGCGGATCGACCTGCGCGAGCAGGTGGTCTCCTTCCCGCCGCAGCCGGTGATCACCCAGGACAACCTGACGGTGAACATCGACACCGTCGTCTACTACCAGGTCACCGACCCCAAGTCGGCGGTGTACGAGATCTCCGACTACATCCTCGGGGTCGAGCAGATCACCACCACCACGCTGCGCAACGTGGTCGGTGGGATGAGCCTGGAGGAGACCCTGACCTCGCGCGACCAGATCAACACGGTGCTGCGCGGCGAGCTGGACGAAGCCACCGGCCGCTGGGGCATCCGGGTCGCCCGGGTGGAGATCAAGGCCATCGACCCGCCGGCGTCGATCCAGGAGTCGATGGAACGGCAGATGAAGGCCGACCGCGAGAAGCGGGCCATGATCCTCACCGCCGAGGGGCAGCGGGAGTCGGCGATTCGCAGCGCGGAGGGCCAGAAGCAGAGCCAGATCCTGTCCGCCGAGGGCGCCAAGACGGCCGCGATCCTGAACGCCGAGGCCGACCGGCAGTCCCGCATCCTGCGCGCCCAGGGTGACCGCGCCGCCCGCTACCTGGAGGCGCAGGGGCAGGCCAAGGCCATCGAGAAGGTGTTCGCGGCGATCAAGGCGGGCAAGCCCACGCCGGAGCTGCTGGCCTACCAGTACCTGCAGACGCTGCCCCAGATGGCGCAGGGCGAGGCCAACAAGGTCTGGCTGGTGCCGTCCGACTTCGGCAAGGCGCTCGAGGGCTTCACCCGGATGCTGGGCGCCCCCGGGGAGGACGGGGTGTTCCGCTTCGAGCCGTCGCCGGTCGACGACAAGGTGGCGGACTCGCGGCCGGAGGACGACGACGACCTGATCAAGAAATGGTTCGACACGTCCGGCGATCCGGAGCTGCAGAAGGTCGTGCGCGACGCCGAGGCCCAGGCCCGCACGTCGGTGCCGGCCATCGGGGCGCCGGCCACCGGGTTGCCGGCCATCGGGGCCCCGGCAGTCGGCTCGCCGGCCGCGGCACCGCCCCCGGTACCACCGCACCTGCCCCCACCGGCCCGGGGCAACGGCCCGGACCCGCGCTCCGGCAAGCCCGGCCGGCCGGTCCCGGAGAGCGCGCTGCCCACCCCGCCCCGCGGCGTGCCGCAAGTGCCCGACACGGACCCGCCCGCTCGCCAGTAGGGCCGGGGCTCAGCGCAGGGTGAAGCCGAACGGCAGTTCGAGGCGGTGCCGGCGTAGCAGCTCGGGGTCGGCCAGCAGCTCGGCGGTCGGCCCGTCGGCGACCACGACGCCGTCGTCGAGCACCACGCTGCGCGGGCACAGCTGCAGGGCGTAGGGCAGGTCGTGGGTGACCATGAGCATGGTGGCGTCCAGCCCGAGCAGCACCTCGGCCAGCTCCCGGCGGGCCACCGGGTCCAGGTTGGACGACGGCTCGTCGAGCACCAGGATCTCCGGCCGGCAGGCCAGCACGGTGGCCAGCGCCACCCGGCGCCGCTGCCCACCGGACAGGTGCAGCGGCGAGCGGTCGCGGTGCTCGGTCATGCCCACGGTGGCCAGCGCGCTGTCCACCCGGGCGCGCAACTCCGCTCCGCTGACCCCGAAGTTCGCCGGCCCGAACGCGACGTCCTCGCCGACCGTGGGCATGAACAGCTGGTCGTCCGGGTCCTGGAAGACGATGCCGACCCGGCGGCGGATCTCGCGCAGGTTCTCCCGGGCCACCGCCAGCCCCCCGACGGCGACCGAGCCGTGGCCACCGCCGAGGATCCCGTTGAGGTGCAGCACCAGGGTGGTCTTGCCGGCTCCGTTGGGCCCGAGCAGCGCCACCCGCTCGCCGCGCCGAATGGTCAGGTCGACGCCGTAGAGCGCCTGGTGCCCGTCCGGGTAGGCGAACGCCAGCCTCGTGACCTCCAGCGACGGTGGCCCGGCCGGTGTCTGGGCGGGCTGCAGGGTCGGTTCGCGCACGACGGTCATGCCGTCGTCCATCCGGTGACGGCGAGCGCCAGGGCCACCACGACGGGGCTGAGGCCGAGCACCCACTGCCGGCCGGTGGTGACGTCCTCGCGCAGTCGCGGCATCGCCCCGCTCCAGCCGCGGGACAGCATGGCCAGGTGCACCCGCTCGCCGCGCTCGTAGCTGCGCACGAACAGCGCACCGACCCCGCGGGCGGTGGCGCCGACCTGCCAGAGGAACCGCGGGTCGTGCCCGCGGGAGATCCGGGCCAGTCGCATCCGCCGCGCCTCCCCGGCGATCACGTCGATGTAGCGCAGCATCAGGGTGGCAATCGTGATCACCATGGCCGGCGCGCGCAGCTGCTGCATGCCGAGCAGCAGGTCGCGCAGCGGCGTGGTGGCGGCCAGCGTCAGCGAGATGAGCACCCCGAGCGTGCCCTTGACGAGGATGTTCCAGGCGGCCAGCAACCCGGGCTCGGACAGCGACAACCCGGCCCACTCCACGTGCGGCGCGCCGCCGGCGAAGGGCAGCAGCACGGCGAGCACCACGAACGGCGCCTCGATCAGCGAGCGGCGGGCCATCCAGCCCAGCGGGATGCCGGCCACCCACCACACCGCCGCGAGCAGCAGCAGGTAGCCGCCGAACACGGCGAAGGCTTCCCGCGGGGTCGCGACCACGCAGCTGACGCCGAGGAACGCGGACACCACCTTGACCTCGGGCGGCAGCCGGTGCACCGGCGAATGGCCCGGCCGGTACAGCGGATGTGCGTGTCCCGCGCCCACGCCGGGCCTAGCGGTCGGACCGGGGGCTGTCCCGGCGCCGCAGTATCCGGAACAGTCCACCGGCGACCGCGGCGGTGACCAGCACGCCGATGATCCCGGCCGGGCCGACCGTGCCGTCGCGGCCGCCCAGGCTGTAGTCGGCCAGCGGGCTGCCGGCAGTGGCGCTGTCCTGGGCGTGCTGGGCGATGCAGGAGCCGTCGAGCCGCTCCGCGCCCTCGACCGCGGCCGCCTGGCAGCCGTAGCGGGCCACGCTGTCCAGGCCGTCCGGGTGCGAGCTGGCGAAGTAGGACAGGCCACCGGCGACGATCAGCGCGACGAGCAGGAAGCCGGCGTAGCACGTGACCCCGCGGCGACCCGCGGTCACGGTCTCCTTCACGCCCGCCCCCCGGTGATCCCGGTGCGTACCTGCAGCGGGGCGGCCGTGCCCCGCAGCAGGTAGATCAGATCGGGTCGGATGGCGGCCACCGCGCCGACCGTGGCGGCGGTGATGATCCCCTCGCCGATACCGATCAGTGCGTGCAGTCCGACCATCAGCAGGAACACGGTGCCCAGCGAGGTGGCGCCGGCACCGCCGACCGCGTACTCGAGCACGAACCCGAGGGCGGCGACCACGGTGCCCAGGAACGCGGCGACGAACGCGGTGGCCAGCAGCCCGCCCCGGCCGCGCCGGGCCAACCCGCGCAGCGCCCGCGCGACCGCGTAGCCGGTGAAGACGCCGATCAGCGCCATGTTGGTGATGTTGGTGCCGAGCGCGGTCAGGCCGCCGTCGGCGAACAGCAGGGCCTGCACGGCCAGCACGATCGCGATGCACAGCGAGCCGACCCAGGGCCCGACCAGGATCGCCACCAGCGCGCCGCCCAGCAGGTGGCCGCTCGCCCCGGGCAGGATCGGAAAGTTGATCATTTGGACGGCGAACACGAACGCGGTGACCAGCCCGGCCATCGGGGCGGTGCGGTCGTCCAGGTCGGTGCGGGCGCGGCGGACCGCGATGCCCAGGCCGACCACGGCGATCAGGCCGAACACCGCCGCGGTGGGCAG
This sequence comes from Pseudonocardia sp., assembly GCA_035557575.1. GTDB lineage: Bacteria > Actinomycetota > Actinomycetes > Mycobacteriales > Pseudonocardiaceae > Pseudonocardia. The sequence goes on from DATMDS010000154.1 coordinate 6,513, forward strand.
GTTCACCAGCCCATCGCTCATGTGCATGGCGACGACCATCGCGACCTCCTGCTCGGGGCACCGGCAGCCCCGGGACCGGCTCAGGCTAGTCGCGAACAATGCGCTGTCGCAAAGAACTGGCGGAAAGGCGGGTGCATGGCGCTGCGTCGAGCCGTCCGCACGGTCGGGTGGCAGCGCGAGGTAACGAGCCGGCTACCGGAACCGACGCTTGCTACAAGGTCGACTACCGGTGACGGGGGAGCGGGCGATGGGACGCAGCAGCGAGCCCGGGGTGTCCGTCGTCGTCCCCACCCGCAACGAGGCCCGCACCATCACCGCGCTGCTGCCCCGGATCGCGGCCGTGGGTGCGCTGGTGCGCGAGGTGGTGGTCGTGGACGCCGGCTCGGTCGACGACACCGTCGCCAGCGTCCGCGGGACGCTGCCCGCCGCGAAGGTGGTGACGCAGACCCGCTACGGCAAGGGGAACGCGCTGGCCTGCGGTTTCGCCGCCGCGACCAGCGATCTCATCGTCACCTTGGACGCCGACGGCCGGGCCGACCCGGCACAGATTCCGGCGTTCGTGGCCGCTCTGGTGCAGGGCGCCGACTTCGCCACCGGCAGCCGCTTCCTGCCCGGTGGAAGCGCCGTCGGCCAGTCCGGTCTGCGGCGTGGCCGGACGGCCCTGCTCGCCGCGGTGGCCAGCGCGTTCTTCGGCACCGCCCAGACCGACCCGGCCTTCCCCTACCACGCCTTCTGGTCCGATCAGCTGCCGATGCTCGACCTGCCCGCCATCGGCGGGCCGGCCGCCGCCGGCCCGGCACCGTGGGGCGACGGGCTCGAGATCGAGACGGTGCTCGGGTGCCGGATGGCCGCGTCCGGTCGCCGTCTCGTCGAGATCCCGGCCGTGGAGCGGACGCCCCTCGCCGGGCCGCCCGTCCGGCGCACCGCCGCCGACGACCGGCGGGTGCTGCGCGCGTTGCTCACCGAGCACCGCCGGATCCGCCGGGACGGGCGCACCCCCGATACCTCGGACCGGGTGCCGATTCCGGAGCGGGCGTCGGCCGGCAGCCCGGCCTCCGGCTTCCCGGTCGTCCGGTCGCCGCGCCGCCCGCCGAACGAGCGGTGACCGGCGGTGCTCAGCTCGGCAGGCTGATAGCCACGTACTTGGTCTCCAGGAACTCCTCGATGCCCACGCGCCCGCCCTCACGGCCGAGACCGGACTGCTTGATCCCGCCGAACGGCGCGGCCGGGTTGGAGACCAGCCCGGTGTTCAGCCCGACCATCCCGCTCTCCAGCCGCTCCGACACCCGCAGCGCGCGGTTGATGTTCTCCGTGAACAGGTAGCTGACCAGGCCGAACTCGGTGTCGTTTGCCGCCGCGACGGCCTCGTCGTCGGAGTCGAACGGGGTGATGGCCGCGACCGGTCCGAAGATCTCCTCGCGGGACAGCCGGGCCTCCCGCGGCACCTCGGTGATCACGGTCGGGCGGTAGAAGTAGCCCGGCCCGTCCACCGGCTCCGCGCCGACCAGCACGGTGGCCCCGCGCCCGACCGCGTCCTGCACCAGCTCGGTGACCTTCTCCCGGCCGGCCGCGTCGACCAGCGGGCCGACCTGCACCCCGTCCTCGGTGCCGCGCCCGACGGACAGCGCGCCCATCCGCTCGGCCAGCCGCTTGCCGAACTCGCCGGCCACCGAGCGGTGCACGAGGAACCGGTTGGCGGCGGTGCAGGCCTCGCCCATGTTGCGCATCTTGGCCAGCATCGCGCCCTCGACCGCGCGGTCCAGGTCGGCGTCGTCGAAGACCAGGAAGGGCGCGTTGCCGCCCAGTTCCATGGAGGTCCGCAGCACCGATTCCGCGGCCTGCTCCAGCAGCCTGCGGCCGACCTCGGTGGATCCGGTGAACGACAGCTTGCGCGCCCGGCCGTCGCGGATCAGCGGCTCCATCACGGCGCCGGAGTGCGAGGTCGTGATCACGTTGAGCACGCCGTCGGGCAGCCCGGCCTCGACCAGGATCCCGGCCAGCGCCAGCATCGACAGCGGGGTCAGGGCGGCCGGCTTGATCACCATCGTGCAGCCGGCTGCGATGGCCGGACCGATCTTGCGGGTGCCCATGGCCAGCGGGAAGTTCCACGGCGTGATGAGCAGGCAGACGCCGACCGGCTGCTTGTGGATCAGGAAGCGGCCGGCGCCGTTGGGCGCCACCGCGTAGCCGCCCTCGATCCGGACGGCCTCCTCGGCGAACCAGCGGAAGAACTCGGCCGCGTAGGTGATCTCGCCCTTGGACTCGGCGATCGGCTTGCCCATCTCCAACGTCATCAACAGGGCGAGGTCGTCGGCCCGCTCGGTGATCAGCTGGAAGGCGCGGCGCAGGATCTCGCCGCGCTCCCGGGGCGGCATCGCGGCGAAATCGGCCTGGGCGGCGACCGCGGCGTCGAGCGCATCCATCCCGTCCTCGGGGCTGGCGTCGGCGACCTCGCAGAGCGCCTTGCCGGTGGCCGGGTCGTCCACGGGAAGGGTCGCGCCGCTGGCCGCCGGGCGCCAGGAGCCGCCGATGAACAGTTCGGTACGGACCTGGTCGAGCACTCGAGCCTCGTCGCTGGAAGTACTGGTCATGGCCGTGATCGTGCCACCGTGAGGGGCCGGAACGCACCCGTCGGCGCGAAGTTGGTGTTCGCGCCGCTCGGCGCGCATACCGCAGGATGCAGGGGTGACCGCATCCGCCGTGCGACTGCCCGAGCTGGTTCCGCCGCCGACCGACCTGCCGCCGCGGGTCGCGGCGCTGCGGGCGCAGGTCCGGGCCTTTCTGGCCGAGGAGCGGGCGACCGGGCGCTGGACCCCGCGGGCGGACGTGTGGCTCTCCGGCTGGGACGAGCGGTTCAGCGCCGAGCTCGGGCGTCGCGGCTGGCTGGGGATGACGGTCCCGACCGAGTACGGCGGCCACGGGGCGTCGCCGCTGGACCGCTACGTGGTCACCGAGGAGCTGCTGGCGGCGGGCGCGCCGGTGGCCGCGCACTGGATCGCCGACCGGCAGATCGCGCCGTCGCTGCTGCGCTTCGGCACCGAGGCGCAGCGCCGCCGCTACCTGCCGGGCATCGCCGCCGGAACGATGTTCTTCGGGATCGGGATGAGCGAGCCGGACGCCGGCTCCGACCTGGCCGCGGTGCGCACCCGGGCCGAGCGGGTGGCCGGCGGCTGGCAGCTGACCGGCAGCAAGGTGTGGACGTCCGGGGCGCACCACGCGCACGCCTTCTTCGCGCTGGCCCGGTCCGCCCCGCGCGACGAGCAGAACCGGCACGCCGGGCTGAGCCAGTTCCTCGTGGAGCTGGACTCGCCCGGCGTGCAGATCCGGCCGATTCCGCTGCTCACCGGCGCGCACCACTTCAACGAGGTGGTGTTCGATCACGTCTTCGTGCCCGACGAGCTGGTGTTCGGTGAGATCGGGGCCGGCTGGCACCAGGTGACCAGCGAGCTGGCCTTCGAGCGCAGCGGCCCGGAACGCTTCCTGTCCACGTTCCCGCTGCTCGCGGCCATCGTCGGGGAGCTGGCCGGCGTGCCCGGGGTGGAGCGCGAGGTCGGCGGGCTGGTCACCCGGCTGTGGGCGCTGCGCCGGATGTCGCTGGCCGTGGCCGGGGCGCTGGAGTCCGGCTCGGCGCCGGAGCTGGCCGCGGCGGTGCTCAAGGACCTCGGGACCCGCTACGAGAACGAGGTGGTCGACGCGGCCCGGCTGCTGGTCGCGATACCGCCCGACCCGGCCGCGCCGGACGGCTTCCCCCGGCTGCTCGCCGACGCCGTGCTGCACGCGCCCGGTTTCACCCTGCGCGGCGGAACGAACGAGGTGCTGCGCGGCATCGTCGCGCGCGGGCTGGGGTTGCGCTGATGAACGACGACCTGCGCGAGCTGGCCGCGTCGATCTTCGCCGCGTCGGTCTCGGCCGGAGCGGGCGCCGCGGACACCGGTTTCGACGCCGACTTGTGGACCACGCTGGACGGCAGCGGCCTGGCCCGGCTCACGCTGCCCGAGTCCGCCGGCGGCAGCGCGGGCAGCATGCTCGACGCCGCGGTCGTGCTCGCCGAGGCCGGGGCGCACGCGGCCCGGGTGCCGCTGGTGGAGACCGACCTGCTGGCCGGCTGGCTGCTGCAGGCGGCCGGTGTTGCGCTGCCGCCCGGCCCGCTGACGGCGGTGGTCGGAGACCTGCACGTCTCGGGTGACCGCGTGGCCGGACAGCTGCGCCGGGTGCCCTGGGCGCGGGCGGCCACCGGACTGGTCGTGCTCACCCCGGCGCACGTGGTGCTGCTCGGCCCCGCCGAGCTGCGCATCACCGACGGCACGAACCTGGCCGAGGAACCGCGGGACTCCGTGGCCGTCGGCAGCGCGTCCCGCGGGGCGCCGGCGCTGGCCGTGCTGCCCGCCCCCCGGGGGGCGGCGGCGGAGTTCCGGCTGCGCGCCGCGCTGGGGCGCTCCCAACTGCTGGCCGGGGCGGCCCGGGCGGCACTGGCCGGCTCGGTGCGCTACGCGCGGGAGCGGGTGCAGTTCGGCCGGCCGATCGGCCGCTTCCAGGCGGTGCAGCAGCAGCTGGCGCTGGCCGCGGCGGAGGTGGCGGCGGCGTCCGCAGCGGCCACCGCGGCGGCGAACGCCGCGACCGCGGACGGCTTCGACGCGGCGTCGACCCGGTTCGCGGTGGCCGCCGCGAAGGCGCGGACCGGGGAGGCGGCCGGCGCGGTGGCCCGGATCGCCCACCAGGTGCACGGGGCGATCGGCTTCACCCGCGAGCACGACCTGCGGCTGGCCACCACCCGGCTGTGGTCCTGGCGCGAGGAGGACGGGTCGGACGCGACGTGGAACGCCGAGGTGGGGGCGGCCGTGCTGGCCGCCGGCCCGGACGCGCTGTGGCCGCTGATCACCGGATCACCGTGAGCGGGGGGCAGATCCGGGCAACTTGCGGAAGTCCCAGCTCGTGATCCTTTCCGGGACCAGCCGCAGCCACCCGTGCCGACCGTCATGCTCCAGCACGCCACCGCCGTACTTGCCGGCGAAGGCCCGCTCCGCCCCCTCCAGCTCCGGCACCGGCTCCCCGGTCCGCGGCACCTCTCCGACCACCTCGACCCGCCCGCGCAACTCCACCCCGCGCAGCTCGGCGTAGCTCTCCCCGGCGTCGATCACGGCGGCGATCCGCGGGTCCCGCCGCAGATCGGCCCAGCGCTGGCTGCGCACCAGCGAGGTCAGCCACAGCGCCCCGCCGTGCCAGGCGAACCAGAGCGGGGTCGCGTGCGGGCCGGAGGGCCCGGCCGTCGCCACCCGGCAGGTGCGCTGCTCGGTGAGGAAGCGATCGAGCTCATCCGGTGTCATCGCGATCGCTCGCGCCCGGCGTTGCTCCCGGTGCGGTGGTGCCACCCGCAGGACGCTACGCCGCCGGTCGGCCCCAGAGCCGCCGCGAGGCGAGGGCGGCCCCGGCGGCCAGGGCCCGGAACTTCTCCCAGACGACGGTGGGGTGCACCTCGGGGTGGAAGCTGGCCCGCGAGGAGAACCCGCAGTCGGCGCCGGCGATCACGTTCTCCCGCCCGACGATGCCGGCGTAGAGCTCGATCTGGTCGGCGATCAGCTCCGGGTGCTCCACGTAGTTGGTCGCGTGCCCCAGCAGGCCGGGGATCAGGATCTTGCCGTCGGGCAGCGGGATGTCCCGCCAGATCTTCCACTCGTGCTGGTGGCGCGGGTTGGCCACCTCGAACGAGTAGGCGCCGGCGTTCACCTTCAGCATCAGCGGCGCGATGTCGCGGAGGTCGAGGTCGTGGATGCGCGGGCCGTGGTTGAGCCCGTAACAGGTGTGCAGCCGGATCCTCTCGGCCGGGATGTCGCGCAGCGCGTGGTTGAGGATCTCGATGTGCCGCTCGGCGTCGGCCCGCCGCTGCTCGGGGCTGGTGGCCGGGTTCTCCGACAGGTACTCGATCAGCCACGGGTCGTCGACCTGCAGCAGGAACCCGGCGTCGACGATGGCCAGGTACTCCTCGCGCAGCGCTTCGGCCACCGCCGCCAGGTAGTCGCCGTGGGTCGGGTAGTACTCGTTGCGGCCGAACCCGCTGGGGCTGGTCGAGGGCAGGAACGCCTCGATGACGTCGTGCCCGACCAGGGCCGCCCGCAGGT
>DATMDS010000155.1:0-2241 GCA_035557575.1 Pseudonocardia sp.
CCGGACCCGGCCCCGGTCACGATGGCCACTCGTCCGGCGAGCTCCGCTGCGCTCATCGTCGTCCCCTCGGGTTGCGCGCTGGGTCGGCTCGACCGTACGGGGTGCGAGCGCTCCGTACCGCGCTGCGGGCTGGCATGCTCCGAGAGGCGGCGCCCGGGCCGCGCCCGGGCCCGGGGGAGAGGACCACTGAGACGATGTCTGCCGTCGACGACGCGGGCCAGCAGTTCATCGGGGGACGCCGCCGCGCCTCGGGCGAGCGGTTCACGGCCCTGCTCGACACGGCCGGCCGGAGCCCGCGCTGACCGGGCGGCCGCGCCGCTCGCTGGTCGGCTGGACGCTGGCGGCGATCGCGGTGGGTGGCGTGATCGGGGCCGAGGCCCGCTACGGGCTGGGCCTGGCGCTGCCGCACGACGGCGCCGGCTGGCCGTGGTCCACGCTGCTGGTCAACACGTCCGGCTGCGTGCTGATCGGCGTGCTGATGGTGCTGCTCACCGAGCGCGGCCCGGTGCACCCGCTGCTGCGGCCGCTGCTCGGGGTCGGCGTGCTCGGCGGCTACACCACGTTCTCCGCCTACGCGGTGGACGTGCTCTCCCTGGTCGGCGCCGGTCGGGGGGCAGCCGCGCTCGGGTACCTGCTGGTCACGCCCCTGCTGGCGGTGCTGGGCGTGGCGACCGGGACGGTGCTGACCCGCAGGCTCGTGCTCGGAGGTCCCGGATGACGGCACTGTGGGTGGCGCTGGGCGCCGCAGTGGGGGCGCCGCTGCGGTACCTGACCGATCGCGCCGTGCAGTCCCGGCTCGGTACCGCCTTCCCGTGGGGCACGTTCACCGTGAACGTGATCGGCTCCTTCGTGCTGGGCGTCATCGTGCGGTGGGCGCCCGACCCGGCGGTGGTCGCGGTGCTGGGCGTCGGCTTCTGCGGCGCCCTCACCACCTACAGCACGTTCGGTTTCGAGACCTTCCGGCTGCTCGAGAACCGCCGGTCGGCAGCGGCCGTGGCCAACGTGGTGCTCAGCGTGGTCGCCGGGGTGGCGGCGGCGGTGCTCGGGTTCCTGGTCGGTGGGCCGCTTCGCTAGTCCGTTGGGCGCTGCGGATGGATGGATGCGCCCCGATCTGGTCGGATGTTCCCCAGCAGCGGTGCTCGACAGATCGGGAGGACGTCATGGCCGACCCCAAGGTGCTGGGAATCGTACTGGCCGGGGGTGAGGGCAAGCGGCTGATGCCGTTGACCGCGGACCGGGCCAAGCCCGCTGTCCCGTTCGGCGGGCTCTACCGTCTGATCGACTTCGCGCTGTCCAACCTGATCAACGCCGGCTGCCTCAAGGTCGCCGTGCTGACCCAGTACAAGAGCCACAGCCTCGACCGGCACATCACCACGACGTGGCGGTTGTCGGCGCTGCTCGGCAACTACGTGACCCCGGTGCCGGCCCAGCAGCGACTCGGCAAGAGCTGGTTCACCGGCTCCGCCGACGCGATCCACCAGTCCTGGAACCTGATCAACGACGAGAAGCCGGACATCGTGGTGGTGTTCGGCGCGGACAACATCTACCGGATGGACCCGAAGCAGATGTGGACGCAGCACCACGAGGGCGGCGCGGGCGTCACGGTGGCCGCGATGCCGGTGCCGCGCGTCGAGGCCACCGCGTTCGGGGTGATCCACACCACGGCGGACGGGCGCGGCATCGAGGCGTTCCTGGAGAAGCCCGCCGACCCGCCCGGGCTGCCCGGGCGGCCGGACGAGACGTACGCGTCGATGGGCAACTACGTGTTCTCCACCGAAGCGTTGCTGGATGCGCTGGTCACCGACGCCGCCGATGAGAACAGCAAGCACGACATGGGCGGCAACATCGTGCCGATGCTGGTCGGGCAGAGCGCGGCCCAGGTGTACGACTACCAGAGCAACGTCGTGCCGGGCGAGAAGCCGGGCGAGCACCACTACTGGCGCGACGTCGGGACCCTGGACTCCTACTTCGACGCCCACATGGACCTGTGCGCCACGGTGCCGGCGTTCGACCTGTACAACCCGGAATGGCCGATCCTGACCCACATCCCGTCGCACCCGCCGGCCAAGTTCGTGCACGACGACGGCGACCGGGTCGGGCACGCGATCGACAGCGTCATCTCCAACGGTGTGATCGTCTCCGGGGCGGCGGTGCGGGAGTCGGTGCTCTCGCCGGGGTCCGGGTGCACAGCTGGGCCTCTGTGGACCGGTCCGTGGTCATGGACGGGGTGCAGATCGGGCG
>DATMDS010000156.1:0-6830 GCA_035557575.1 Pseudonocardia sp.
GTCCCGGCCTCGTCCCCGTCAGTTCAGCCCGAGCCTGGCCATCCGTTTGCCGTGGTTGGACTGCAGGCGACGGAGCAGCGCGGCGATGCCGGCCAGGTCGCCCGATCCCGTGACGATGAACTCCGCCAGCTCGTCACGCTCGGCGACGATCCGCTGCGCCTGGGTCACCGCCTCCCCGAGCAGCCGGCGCCCCCAGAGTGCCAGCCGGTCGCGCACCTGCCGGTTCTGCGCGCACGCGGCCCGCACCTCGCGCTCGGCGAACGCGCTGTGCCCGGTGTCGGCCAGCACCTGCTGCACCAGCGCCCCGGTGTCGCCGGACACCCAGGTGGAGACCTCGCGGTAGAAGTCGGCAGCCAGACCGTCGCCCACGTAGGCCTTGACCAGCGACTCCAGCCAGCTGCGCGGCCGCGTCGAGGCGTGGTAGGCGTCCCACTGGGCCACGAAGGGCGCCATCGCCGCCTCCACCGCGACCCCCATGCCGGCCAGGTGCTGCTCCAACAGCCGGAAGTGCCCGATCTCCGCGGCGGCCATCGCCGACAGCGCCGCGCGCCCGCCCAGAGTGGGTGCTGCCCGGGCGTCCTCGGCCAGCCGGTCGAAGGCGGACAGCTCCCCGTAGGCCAGCACCCCGAGCAGGTCGACGGCCGCCTGCCCGGCGCCCGTCGGTTCCGCCGCTGTCGTCATTCCGAGAAGCCTAAAGGTCACCCGACCGGGTGCCGCGGCGAACGTCACGCACCCGATGGGCGTGCCGACCATCCGCGCGGGCGCGGCACCGGGTACCCTGGACGCAGCGCAGCGCTCGATCCGGGCGCGCGCCGAACCGCGAACGCCGGCCGGCCTCATCGTTGACGGTCCGATCCCGGCGCCGCACAGAACCGGTGCGTGCAGCGCCTCGACGGCTCTCCCACCCGGGCGCCCTGTGATTGCGACACAGGGCCGCCGGTGGTCGACGAGCCCGGCTCGGCTCCTGCGCGCGGAGAGAGGCGATCAACCTGTCCGTCACCGACGACACAGCCCCCGAGTCCACAGACCACTCCCCGGCTGCGGCCGACGAGATCCTCACCGAGGACGTCGTCGAGGCGCACCCGCTGCAGGCCGGCGCGCCGGTCAGCGAGGAAGCTCCCACCTTCGCCGAGCTGGGCGTCCGGGAGGAGATCGTGCGCGCGCTGGCCGAGGCCGGCATCGTACGCACGTTCGCCATCCAGGAGCTGACCCTTCCGCTCGCCCTGGCCGGCGACGACATCATCGGCCAGGCCCGCACCGGCATGGGCAAGACGCTGGGCTTCGGCGTGCCGCTGCTGCAGCGGATCACCCCGCCGGCCGAGCAGCCGGCCGCGGACGCCGTCGGCGAGGCCGCCGACCGCACCAAGGACGTGCCGCAGGCGCTCGTCGTGGTACCCACCCGCGAGCTGTGCGTGCAGGTGGCCGCGGACCTCAAGGACGCGGGCAAGCACCTCGGCGTCCGGGTCACCGCGATCTACGGCGGGCGGGCCTACGAGCCGCAGCTGGCCGCGCTGCGCAAGGGCGTCGACGTGGTCGTCGGCACCCCCGGCCGGCTGCTGGACCTGGCGGAGCAGCGACACCTGGTGCTCGGCCGGGTCAAGGCGCTGGTCCTCGACGAGGCCGACGAGATGCTCGACCTGGGCTTCCTGCCCGACGTCGAGCGGATCATGCGGATGCTGCCGGAGAAGCGGCACACGATGCTGTTCTCGGCCACCATGCCGGGCCCGATCATCGCGCTGTCGCGCGCGTTCCTGAGCCAGCCCACGCACATCCGCGCCGAGGAGGCCGACCAGGGCTCGATCCACGAGCGCACCCGGCAGCTGGTCTACCGGGCACACGCGATGGACAAGGTGGAGCTGCTCACCCGGGTGCTGCAGGCCGCCGACCGCGGTCTGACCATGATCTTCGCGCGGACCAAGCGCACCGTGCAGCGGGTGGCCGACGACCTGGCCGACCGCGGTTTCGCCGCCGCCGCCGTGCACGGCGACCTGGGCCAGGGCGCCCGCGAGCAGGCGCTGCGGGCGTTCCGCTCCGGCAAGGTCGACGTGCTGGTGGCCACCGACGTCGCCGCCCGCGGCATCGACGTCACCGACGTCACGCACGTGATCAACTACCAGTGCCCTGAGGACGCCAAGACCTACGTGCACCGGATCGGGCGCACCGGCCGGGCCGGCAAGGAGGGCGTCGCCGTCACCCTGGTCGACTGGGACGAGCTGCACCGCTGGAAGTCGATCAGCGACGACCTCGGGCTCGGCATGCCCGAGGCGCCCGAGACCTACTCCACGTCCGAGCACCTCTACGCCGACCTGGACATCCCGGCCAACTCCCGCGGGCGGCTGCCGCACTCGCAGCGCACCCGGGCCGGGCTGGACGCGGAGTACGTCGACACCGAGGGCGACCAGGGTGGCGGGCGCAAGAAGCGCGACCGGTCGGGCCGCGACCGCAAGCGCCCCGACGACGCCGTGCTGCCGGACGCCGAGGAGCGCCGGGCCCGCAAGAGCCGGGTCCGCACCCGCAGCCGGGCCGGGGTCATCACGCAGGGATCCGCCGACGCTGCGGTGACCGCCGACGGGGACGGACCCGGGACCGCCGCGCCGCCGCCCGCCCCGAACAGTGCCCCGGACAGCGCCCCGGACAGCGGCCCGGACACGGGCGAGAGTTCGGAGTCCGCCAAGCCGCGTCGCCGCCGGCGCCGCGGCGGCGGCCGCCGGCGCTCCACCGACTCCCCGGACGGCGGCGAGCAGCAGCAGGCCCCGGACGCCGCCGCCAGCTGAGCCGGAACCCGGATTGGCACGTCTACAGCTGCGGGCGCGGCCGACCGGCCGCGCCCGCGCCACCGGCCTGTCCTGGCCACCGCAGTTGGTCCGTGGGCGCCCGCACCGGGTCCACCCGGAGCGGCGCCGGCGCAGCGACCTGATCATCGGGGTGCTGCTCGCCGCGGCGCTGCTCGGGACCGGGGTGGTGCTGTGGCGGACCAGCGCCGTCGCCGGCACCACCGACCGGGTGGCCGCCGCACCGATCACCGCCCCGCCGCCCGCGGCCGGCGTCCCGACGGCCTTCGTGCAGGCCTGGCAGGCACCGAGCGCGGCGACGTCGCTGCCCGCGGTGGTCGGTCCGGCCGTGGTCACCGCCGACGGGGAGCGGGTGTCCGGGCGGGACGCCCAGACCGGCATCGAGGCGTGGAGCTACACCCGGGACCGGCCGCTGTGCGTCGTCGCCGGCGGGTTCCCGGCCGCCGACGATCGTCGCGGCCGGGTGCTCGCGCTCTACGAGGGCGACACCGGGTTCTGCAGCGAGCTGACCGCGCTGCGCCCGGACACCGGGGCCCGGGTCGGCGCCCGCAACTCCGACGTCACCCCCGGCACCGAGCTGGTGGCCGACGACACGTTCGTGGTGTCCACCGGCGAGCGCTACCTCGAGGTGGTGCGGTCCGACCTGGTCCGCACCCTGGAGTACGGCGCCGTGGTCGCCCCCGCGCAACCCAACCGGCAGCCGCGGGCCGGCTGCTCCTACGGCTCGGTCGCGCTGGTCGCCCGCAGGCTGGGCGTGATCGAGCGCTGTGCGGGCGAGCAGACCGACCGGCTCACCGTGCTGACCCCCGACCCGGAGGACGCCGAGAAGCCGGAGGCGGAGTTCTCCGTCCTGCTGCCGGCCGCCGGCGCGACCGTGGTCACGCTGTCCGAGGACCGGGTCGCGGTCGCGCTGCCCAACCCGCCGCGGCTACAGGTGTTCGACTCCGGCGGCGCCGAGGTCGCCATGGTCGATCTGGACGTGCCGGAGGCGGACCTGGCCACCGATCCCCCGGGCGGGGTGGCCGAGGTGCAGGTCGGGCCGGGCGACGCGGGCGTCTACTGGTGGACCGGCTCCCGGACGATCGCGCTCGACCCCTCCGCGCTGACCCCGCGCTGGACGCTGGCCGACACCCGTGGCCCGGCGCTGCCCTACGGCGGGGGGCTGCTCGTCCCGATTCCGTCCGGCCTGCTGGTGGTCGACCCGAACACCGGGGCCGGCCAGCGCAGCATCCCGGTCGGCCGTCCCGACCCGGCCGGCTCGGTGCGCCTCGGCGCCGCCGGCCGGATCCTGCTGGAGCAGCGCGGGCCGGCGGTCGTCGCCCTGCGGCCGGCCTGAGCACTGCGGCGCGCCGGACCACCGCGGTGCGCCGCTGCTCCGCCGCTGGAAATCGATCTGCTCCACCAGACGGCTTGCCCGCGGGCGGCACATGCGGTGCGCTGACGCGGGTAGGCCGTGATCGCCCGTTGGGGAGAAGGAGCTCTCGATGAAGAAGCTGATCAACAATCCGGCCGACGTCGTGGCCGAGGCGCTGCTGGGTATCGACGCCGCCCACCCCGAGCTGCGGGTCGACCACGAGCACCGGGTGATCTACCGCGCCGACGCGCCGCGCCCGGGCAAGGTCGGGCTGATCTCCGGCGGCGGTTCCGGGCACGAGCCGATGCACGGCGGGTTCGTCGGGCTCGGCATGCTCGACGCCGCCTGCGCCGGCGAGATCTTCACCTCACCGGTGCCGGACCAGATGGTCGCGGCGACCGAGGCCGTGAACGCCGGCGCCGGCGTGCTGCACATCGTGAAGAACTACACCGGCGACGTGATGAACTTCGAGATGGCCGCGGAGATGGCCGGTGACGTGGAGGTCGTCTCCGTGGTCACCGACGACGACGTGGCGGTGACCGACAGCCTCTACACCACGGGCCGGCGCGGCGTCGGCGTCACCGTGCTGCTGGAGAAGATCGCCGGGGCGGCCGCCGAGGAGGGTCGCAGCCTGGCCGAGGTCGCCGAGCTGGCGCGCCGGGTGAACGGCGCGGGGCGCAGCATGGGCATGGCCCTGACCTCGTGCACCGTCCCCGCGGCCGGGGCCCCGACCTTCGACCTGCCCGAGGACGAGATGGAGGTCGGCATCGGCATCCACGGCGAGCCCGGCCGCCGCCGCGTCCCGGTGGGCACCGCCGCCGAGATCGCCGACATGCTGGTGGCGCCGATCCTGGACGACGCGGACGTCACCGGCGGTGACGGCGTGCTCGCGTTCGTCAACGGCATGGGTGGGACCCCGCTGATCGAGCTGTACGTGATGTACCGCGAGGTGGCCTCGATCCTGCAGAAGTCCGGGATCACGGTGGCCCGGTCACTGGTCGGCAACTACATCACCAGCCTGGAGATGGCCGGCTGCTCGGTGACCCTGCTGAAGGTCGACGACGAGCTGGTGCGGCTGTGGGACGCGCCGGTGCGCACCCCGGGCCTGCGCTGGGGCATCTGAGCCCCCGATGTCCGACACCCCCGATGCTGTGGACATCGGCCGGCTGCGCCGCTGGCTGACCGGGTTCGCCGACGACGTCTCCGACCACCGCGACCTGCTCACCCGGCTGGACTCCGCGATCGGCGACGCCGACCACGGCGCGAACCTCGACCGCGGCATGACCGCGGTGGTCGCGGCGCTGGACAAGGCGCCCCCGCCGACCCCGGCCGCCCTGTTCAAGGCGACCGGGATGACCCTGGTCAGCACGGTCGGCGGGGCCAGCGGGCCGCTCTACGGCACGCTGTTCCTGCGGATGGCCACCGGGGCCGGCGACCGCGAGACCCTCGACGCCCAGGTGTTCGGGGCCGTCCTGCGCGCCGGCCTGGAGGGAGTGGTCGCCCGCGGCAAGGCCGTGGCCGGCGACAAGACGATGTTCGACGCGCTCGCCCCGGCCTGCGACGCCTACGACGCGGCGGTGGCCGGCGGGGCCGGGATCGCGGCGGCGCTGGCGGCCGCGGCGCAGGCGGCCGACGCCGGGCGGGACGCCACCATCCCGCTGCAGGCCCGCAAGGGCCGGGCGTCCTACCTGGGCGAGCGCAGCGTCGGCCACCAGGATCCGGGCGCGACCTCGGCCGCGCTGTTGATCTCGGCGGCGGCCCGGGCGCTCAGCTGATGGGGCTGGGCCGGCGGTGACCGGGATCGTCGTGGTGGCGCACAGCCGCGCGCTGGCCGCCGCCGCGGTGGCGCTGGCCGCCGAGATGGTCCCCGGCGAGTCGGTCCGGATCGCGGTGGCCGCCGGGCTGGACGAGACCACGTTCGGCACCGACGCCACCGCGATCAGCGCGGCCGTCGAGCAGGTGGACGACGGCTCCGGCGTGGTCGTGCTGATGGACCTGGGCAGCGCGGTGCTGTCCGCCGAGCTGGCGGTGGAGCTGCTGGAGCCGGGCCTGCGGGAGCGCGTGGTGCTCTCGGCGGCGCCGCTGGTGGAGGGGCTGGTGGTGGCCGCGGTGGCCGCCGCCGGCGGGGCCGGCCCGGCCGAGGTGGCGGCCGAGGCCGGTGCGGCGCTGGCGGCCAAGCAGGCCCAGCTCGGATCCGGTGACGCCGCGGCCACCGAAGCGCCACCCACCGGGCCCGATCCGGCCGGCGATGTCGTGACCGGCGAGTTCGAGGTGGGCAACCCGCACGGCCTGCACGCCCGGCCGGCGGCGGCACTGGTCCGGTTGGTCCAGGCGGGAGGGGCGGCGGTCGAGCTGCGCAACGTCAGCACCGGGTCCGGGTGGGTGCCGGGCGGCAGCCTGTCCCGGGTGGCCACCCTCGGCGCCCTGCGCGGGCACCGGCTCGAGGTCCGGGCCGGCGGGCCGGACGCGGCCCCGGCGATCGAGCAGGTCCTCGCGCTGGCCGCCCGCCACTTCGACGAACCCGACCCCGCCGCACCCCAGCCCGCCGCACCCCAGCCCACCGCACCCCAGCCCATCGCACCGCAGCCCACCGGACCGCTGCCCGCCGCACCCGGGATCGCCGTCGGCCCGGCCGTCACCCTCGCCGATCCCGCCGGCATCGACCCGTCCGACATCGATCCCGC
>DATMDS010000157.1:0-9399 GCA_035557575.1 Pseudonocardia sp.
CGACCGGAACTTCACCATCGAGGCCAGCACGGCCCACGGTCCGGGCAACACCCTGATCTCGCCCGACGCCGCGACCTGCGCGGACTGCGTCCGGGAGCTGCGCGAGCCGGCAGACCGGCGCTACCGGCACCCGTTCATCACCTGCACGAACTGCGGCCCGCGGTTCACCATCGTCACCGGGGTGCCGTACGACCGGGTGAGCACGACGATGGCTGGCTTCCCGATGTGCCCGGCCTGCGCGCGGGAGTACCACGACCCGGCCGACCGGCGCTTCCACGCGCAGCCGATCTGCTGCCACGACTGCGGGCCGCGGCTGCGCTTCGTCGATGCCGCGCGCTGGAGCGGCGACCCGGACGGCCGGGACGCCGTCGGCGGTGATCCCGGGGCGGATCCCCTCGCGGCGGCGGCCGCGGCGTTGCGGGCCGGTGCGGTACTGGCGGTCAAGGGGCTGGGGGGCTACCACCTGGCCGCGCTGGCCTCCGACGAGCGTGCGGTGGCCGCGCTGCGGGCCCGCAAGCACCGGGAGGACAAACCGTTCGCGGTGCTGGTGGCGGACGTGGCCGGCGCGCGCACGCTGTGCGCCGTCGAGCCGGCGGCGGAAGCCGAGCTGACCTCGCGGCGGGCGCCGATCGTGCTGCTGCGCCGCCACCCGGGCGCGGCGGTGGCCGCGGCGGTGGCGCCCGGGGACCGCCACCTCGGCCTGTTGCTGCCCTACACCGGGCTGCACCACCTGCTGCTCGCGCAGGTGGCGGAGCCGATCGTGCTGACCAGCGGCAACGTCTCGGAGGAGCCGATCGCGCACCGGGACGCCGACGCGGCCGCCCGGCTGTCCGGGATCGCCGACGCGGCGCTGCTGCACGACCGGCCGATCCGCACCCGCGCCGACGACTCGGTGCTGCGGGTGGTGGCCGGGCGGCCCTACCCGATCCGCCGCTCCCGCGGCTTCGCCCCGGAGCCGATCCCGGTGCCGGTGTCGGCCGAGCGCCCGGTGCTCGGCTGCGGCGCCGAGCTGAAGAACACTTTCTGCCTGCTCCGCGGGGCCGAGGCGTTCGTATCGCACCACATCGGGGACCTGGAGAACGCCGAGACGCTGCACGCGTACACCGACGGCATCGCGCACCTGAGCACCCTGCTGGACATCCGGCCCGCCGTCCTCGCCCACGACCTGCACCCGGAGTACTTGTCCACCAAATGGGCCCACGAGCAGTCCGATGTGCAGCTGCTCGGGGTGCAGCACCATCACGCCCACCTGGCCGGCTGCCTGGCCGAGCACGGCGAGACCGGTCCGGTGATCGGCATCGCCTGCGACGGGCTCGGGTACGGCACCGACGGCACGCTGTGGGGCGGCGAGGTGTTCGACGTGTCGCTGTCCGGGTTCACCCGGGTCGCGCACCTGGAGCCGGTGGCATTGCCCGGCGGGGCCACCGCTATCCGGCAGCCCTGGCGGACCGCGGCCGCCTGGCTGCGGACCGCGGGCGTGACGCTGCCCGAGCTGCCCGCGCGGATCGGTCCGGAGTGGACAGTGGTGCAGCGGTTGCTGGGATCGCGGCTGCCGCAGCCGACGACGACCAGCGCCGGCCGGCTGTTCGACGCGGTGGCCGCGCTGTGCGGGGTGCGGGACCGGGTGAACTACGAGGGCCAGGCGGCGATCGAGCTGGAACGACTGGCCGCACCGGCGGTGACCGACGGCTACCCGGCGAGCTGCGAGCGCGGCGTGATCGGGGCGTCCGACCTGGTGCGGGCCGTGGTCGCGGACCTGCGCCGCGGCACCGACCCCGGGGTGGTCGCCGCCCGGTTCCACCACGGGCTGGCCGCCGCCCTGGTGGCCGCCGCCGTCGCGGCGGCCCGCGACCGGGGCCGGGATACGGTGGCGCTGTCCGGCGGCGTGTTCCAGAACCTGCTGCTGCTGGCGGCCGTGCGCGGGGGCTGCGCCGCGGCGGGCCTGCGGGTGCTGGTGCACTCCCGGCTGCCCTGCAACGACGGCGGGATCAGCCTGGGTCAGGCGGCGGTCGCGGCCGCCGGCCCCTGAGCGCGCAGCCGGTCATCGCCAGCTGTCCGGCCGGGCCGATCGGTGGACCCAGCCCGACAGCTGGGTCACCCCGGCCACGGCTGAGCGACCCGAGGAACAACACGCCCGAACGGAACGACACGATGCCCCACATGGCAGACACTCGGCCCCCGCGGACCGGAGCCGGGGAGAAGGCCACCCTGCTGGGCTTCCTCGACTACCTGCGCGCCGCGATCGCCGCCAAGGCCGACGGCGTGCCGGACCCGCAGGTGCGGACGGCGGGGGTGCCCTCTGGCACGAGCCTGCTGGGCCTGGTCAAGCACCTGGGCTGCGGGCGCCGGGGCGGCGGTCGGCGCCGTCGATGCGGTGGGTCCTGGTGCACATGATCGAGGAGACCGGGCGGCACGCGGGGCACGCCGACATCCTGCGCAGATTGACGGGGCCATCGGGCGCTGACCGGTCACCGGCAGCTACTGCGGGGTCAGGGGGTCGTCGAGCAGGATGCCCCAGGTGCCGTCGGCCCGCCGCCGCGACACCAGCGTGCCGCGGCCGCTCATCCGCGCGCTGGTGCCCTCGGCGTCGGTGCTGACCAGCTCCCAGCGGGCATGGGTGAGCGCGAGCCCGTCCGCCTCGACCTTCCGGCAGACGACGCTGGTCATCCGGTTCTGCCCGGCGAAGATCAGCGCGACGTTGGCCCGGATGTCCGCTCGACCGTGCACGAGCCGGCCGTCGGGCGGGACGACCAGGGTGGCGTCCTCCTCGTAGGCCGCGGTGAAGGCATCCAGGTCGCCGTGGTTGAAGGCGTCCTGAAGGACGGTGTGCAGCGCTTCCGGCGTGCGCGCGGGCATCGGGCCTCCCGGTGCGGTTCCAGCGACTGGGTCGACTCCACGCTCGACCGGGCCGGCCGGCGGATCCATCCCAGAAATCTGGGTCGATCCCGCTCGCCGGCGGCCCGGCGTACGGTCGACTGGGTGACCGCCGCGCCCACCGTCCGCGAGCGGGTCCGCGGTGAGCTGGTCCGGATCGTGCATCGCGGACTGGGCGTCCAGCAGCTCGCGCCGGCCGCGATGCGGGCGCTGCGGCGGGCGGTGCCCTTCGAGGGAGCCTGCCTGCTCACGGTCGATCCGGCGACCCTGCTGCCGACCGCGGAGATCGTCCAGGGCGGCCTGCCCGCGGAGGCCACGGCCCGGCTCACCGAGATCGAGCTGGGGGAGCCGGACTTCACCAAGTTCACCGAGCTGGCCCGATCGCCGAGCCCGGCCGCGAGCCTGAGCGGGGCCACCGGGGGTGAGCCGGACCGGAGCCTGCGGCAGCGCGAGTTGCGCCGCCCGCACGGTTTCGCCGACGAGCTGCGCTCCGTGCTGCCCGGACCCACCGGCGTCTGGGGTGCCCTGACGTTGCTGCGGGCGGCCGGCTCCCCGGACTTCACCCCCGCCGAGGTGCGTTTCGTGGCCTCGGTGGCCGGGTTGCTGGCCGACGGCCTGCGGCGGGCCGCGTTGCTGCAGCAGACGGTCGCGGGCCCCGACGACGCCGAGGCCGGCCTGCTCGTGCTGGCCGTCGACGACTCCCTCGAGATGGCCAACCGGAGCGCGATGACCTGGCTCGAGCAGCTCGGCGCGGGCCCCGGCGAGCGGTTGCCGGTGGTCGTGCGCGCGATCGCCGGCCGGGCCCGGCGGGCGGCCGCGGGTGACGGAGCGAGCGCGGCCCGGGCGCGGGTGCGGACCCGGACCGGGCGCTGGGTGCTGGTGCAGGGATCGGTGCTGGACGGGGACGGCGGCGACGGGCCGGGCGTGTCGCGGGTGGCGGTGCTGGTGGAACCGGCCCGGGCACCCGAGCTGGCCCCGCTGATCGCCGCCGCCCACGGCTTCACCGAGCGGGAGCGGCTGGTCACCGAGCTGGTGGCGCAGGGCTTCTCGTCCCGGGCGATCGCCGACCGGCTGCACCTGTCGGCGTACACCGTGCAGGATCACCTGAAGGCGATCTTCGAGAAGTCCGGCACCGGGTCCCGCGGCGAGCTGGTCGCTCGGCTGTTCGTGGACGGTCGGACGCTGCGGCTGAGCGGGAAGCCCGGCCTGCCGCCCGCGGCGCACCGCCCCGACTAGGGTTCTGGGGCGGTCCGGCGGTGGGGACTGCCGGTGGGGGCACCGGCGGCCGACGGGCGGGGAGGGTCGCCTGGCATGTCTGCGGAAACGATCGAGTTCGAGGCGGAGACGCGGCAGCTGCTGCAGCTGGTCGTGCACTCGATCTACTCGAATCGGGACGTCTTCCTCCGGGAACTGATCTCCAACGCCTCGGACGCGTTGGACAAGCTGCGCCTGGAGACCTACCGGGACAAGGACCTGCAGGCCGACGTCTCGGACCTGCACGTCGAGATCGTCATCGATCAGCAGCAGCGCACGCTCACGGTGCGCGACAACGGGATCGGCATGAGCCGCGACGAGGTCGTCTCGGTGATCGGCACCATCGCCAAGTCCGGGACCGCCGAGCTCCTGGAGCGGCTGCGCTCCGCCGGTGACGGCACGGCCCAGGAGGCCGGGGCGGCGAGCGAGCTGATCGGGAAGTTCGGCATCGGCTTCTACTCCAGCTTCATGGCCGCCGACCGGGTCACCCTGATCACCCGCCGCGCCGGCCTGGACGGCGGGGTGCGCTGGGAGTCGGCCGGCGAGGGTACGTACACCATCGAGGACGCGCCGGACGCGCCGCAGGGCACGTCGGTCATCCTGGCGCTGAAGCCGGCCGACCCCGAGGACCAGCTGCCCGACTACACCGCCCCGGACACGATCCGGCGCATCGTGCGGCGCTACTCGGACTTCATCACCTGGCCGATCCGGATGACGCCGCCGCAGTCCGGGGACACGGACACCGCCGCCGAGCCGGAGACGCTCAACCGGCGCAAGGCGCTGTGGGCCCGCGCCAAGGACGAGGTCTCCGAGGAGGAGTACGCCGAGTTCTACCGGCACGTCAGTCACGACTGGCGGGAGCCGCTGGAGACCATCCGGCTGCAGGCCGAGGGCACGTTCGAGTACCAGGCGCTGCTGTTCCTGCCGGCGCACGCCCCGATGGACCTGTTCATGCGCGAGCACCGCCGTGGCGTGCAGCTCTACGTGCGCCGGGTGTTCATCATGGACGACTGCGAGGCGCTGGTCCCCGACTACCTGCGGTTCGTCAGGGGTGTGGTGGACGCGGCCGACCTGTCGCTGAACGTGTCGCGGGAGATCCTGCAGCAGGACCGCCAGATCCAGCTGATCCGCAAGCGGCTGGTGCGCAAGGTGCTCTCGACGGTGCGGACGATGCAGGCCGAGCAGCCCGAGCGCTACGCCACCTTCTGGAGCGAGCTGGGCCGGGCGGTCAAGGAAGGCCTGCTGGAGGATCCGGACAACCGGGAGCAGATCCTGGAGATCTGCTCGTTCCCGTCCACCCGGGATCCGGTCGAACCGACCACCCTGCGCGCCTACAAGGAGCGCATGAAGCCCGGCCAGGAGCACATCCACTACATCACCGGCGAGTCCCGGACCGCCGTGGAGAACTCCCCGCACCTGGAGGCGCTGCGCGCCAAGGAGTACGAGGTGCTGCTGCTCACCGACCCGATCGACGAGCTGTGGGTGGACGCCGTGTCGGAGTTCGACGGCACCCCGCTCGCCTCCGTGGCCAAGGGTGAGCTCGGGCTCGACGACGAGGACGGCACCGGGGCCGACCGGGAGCAGTTCGCCGGGCTGCTGACCTGGCTCGGCGAGGTGCTGTCGGACCAGGTGCGCGAGGTGCGGCTGACCAACCGGCTGACCACGTCCCCGGCGTGCCTGGTGGGGGACAGCCACGACATGACCCCGACCCTGGAGAAGATGTACCGGGCCATGGGTCAGGAGCTGCCCACGATCAAGCGGATCCTGGAGCTCAACCCCGCTCACCCGCTGGTGGTCGGGCTGCGCGACGCGCACGGGGAGCGGCCCGACGACGGCGAGCTGGCCGGTACCGCCCGGCTGCTGCACGACATGGCCCTGCTGGCCGAGGGCGGCGACCTGACCGACCCGGCCCGGTTCGTCGCGTTGCTGGCCCAGCGCCTCGAACGCGCCCTCTGACCGGGGGCGCCGGAGCCCCGGACCGTAGGCTGCCGGCCGTGAGCGCTGAGAGGCCGATCGAGGCCTGGATGATCGACATGGATGGGGTGCTGGTGCACGAGGGCACCCTCATCCCGGGCGCCGATGAGTTCATCGCTCGGCTGCGCGCGACCGGCACCCCGTTCCTGGTGCTCACCAACAACTCCATCTTCACGCCGGGTGACCTGCAGTTCCGGTTGCTGCGCAGCGGCATCGAGCTGCCCGTCGAGTCGATCTGGACCTCGGCCCTGGCCACCTCCGCGTTCCTGCACGACCAGCGGCCGCGGGGCCGGGCGTTCGCGGTGGGGGAGGCCGGCCTGACCACCGCCCTGCACGACATCGGGTACGTGCTGACCGACGCGGACCCGGACTACGTCGTGCTCGGCGAGACCCGCACCTACAGCTTCGAGGCGGTGACCACCGCGATCCGGCTGATCCGGGCCGGCGCCCGGTTCGTGGCGACCAACCCGGACCCGGTGGGACCCTCCAGCGAGGGAGTGCTCCCGGCGACCGGCTCGGTGGCCGCGCTGATCAGCCGGGCCACCGGGGTGGAGCCCTACTTCGTGGGCAAGCCCAACCCGTTGATGATGCGGGCCGCGCTGAACCGGCTGCAGGTGCACTCCGAGACCGCGGCCATGATCGGCGATCGGATGGACACCGACGTGATCGCCGGGCTGGAGGCGGGCATGCGCACCGTGCTGGTGCTGAGCGGCATCACGGCCCAGGCCGACGTGGACCGCTTCCCGTACCGACCGACCCGGATCGTCGGCTCGATCCGCGAGCTGGTGCCCGACATCGGATCGGTGGACTGAAACCGTCCGGTGCTGGGTATGTGCCGACCATGGGCTCCGAGCAGGACGAGTGGCAGGTGCCGGCACCGATCCGCGTGCTGGTGTGGTGGCCACCCATCGCGTTCATCCTGGTGACCATCGCTCCGCAGACCGCCCCGGTGACGATCGCCGCGGCCGGCGTGCTGCTCGCCGTGATCGGCATGCTCGGCGCCGCGCTCACCTCCCGGCCGGAGGCGGCCGGTGTTCCGGGCGGCTCAGCCGGCGAGGAACTCCTGCAGGATCTCTAGGGTCTCGGCCGGTCGCTCCTCGACGAGGAAGTGGCCGGCGTCGACGGTCGCGCCGCGGACGTCGGTGCCGTACCCGCGCCAGACGTCGAGCGGGTCGATCGGGCTGGCGCCCACGACACTGCCCGTGCCCCACAGCACCAGCAGCGGCATCTCGACCCGCCGGTGCGCGTCCTGCGCGTCGTGCTCCAGGTCGATCGACGCACCGGCCCGGTAGTCCTCGAGCATCGCGTGTCGGGCGGCCGGGTCGGCGAAGGCCTTCTCGTAGGAGGCCCGGGCCTCCGGGGTGACGTGCTCGCCGCTGCTGCCCCAGCCGCCGAGCAGCGAGCCGAGGTAGCCCAGCGGGTCGCCCGCGATCAGTCGCTCCGGGAGGTCGGCGGGCTGGATGAACAGGAACCAGTGGTAGTAGGCGGTGGCCAGCGCCCGGTCGACGTGGCTGTACACGTGGCGGGTGGGCAGGATGTCGAGCACCCCGGCCCGGGTGACCCGATCCGGATGATCGAGCGCCATCCGGTGCGTGACCCGGGCCCCGCGGTCGTGGCCGATCACGGCGAACCGCTCGTGGCCCAGCGTGGCCATCAACGCCACCTGGTCCGCGGCCATCGCCCGGAACGAGTACCCGGCGTGATCGGGCCCCGACTCCGGACGCGAGGACTCGCCGTAGCCGCGCAGGTCGGCGGCCACCACGGTGTGGGTGGCGGCCAGCGCGGGGGTGATCCCGGCCCACATCGCCGAGCTCTCGGGGAAGCCGTGCAGCAGCAGCACCGGCGGGCCGGTGCCGCCGTGCACGGCGCTGATCACAGCCTCGCCGGTGTCGACGCGAACCGGCTGGAATCCCTCGAACATGCCGCGACGGTAGCCGGGCCCGTCGCAGGACGCCCGGCCCCGCCCGACCCCGGCCGGGCAGGCCGGGGCCCATCAGCTCCCGTCGGTCACTTCTTGTCGCCGTCCAGCTCCGGCCAGCCGTCGTCGCCCCAGTAGATGCGCTTGAGCGCGAGCTTCGTGGCGCCGTCGGCCGAGGCGTCGTAGTAGTGGTAGGCCATCACGTTTTTCGACACCGACTGCCCGCCCGGGCCCACGCGGTCGCCCGACGTGTCCTGCAGGATGGTGCCACCGCCGTCGAGCAGCGCCCGTCCGTCGCGGTCGACGTAGGGGCCGGTCACGTCGCGCGAGCGCCCGACGGCGATCTTGTAGTCGCTCTTGGCGCCCTCGCAGCACTGTCCCCACGAGGTGAACAGGTAGTACCAGCCGTCCTGCGGGACGATGTAGGACGCCTCGACCGCGTTCGGCGCGACCTTGCGGTCGGCGATGCGCAGCGGCTTCTTCGTGTCCGCCCGTAGCCCGGACGGCCATTCCAGCTGGACCATGTGGATGCCGCTCCAGTACGAACCGAACGCCAACCAGGGCGTGCCGTCGCCGTCCTCGACGATCCCGGCGTCGATGGCGTTGAAGTCGCTGGTCGGCATCGAGCGCACGACCTTGCCGCGGTCCACCCAGTTGTAGTCGGGGTCGGTCGGGTCCAGCGTCGTGTTGGTGGCCAGCGCGATCACCGAGTTGTTCTTCCCCCACGTCGACGCGGAGTAGTAGAGGTAGTAGACGCCGTCGTGCTTGTAGATCTCGGGAGCCCACAGGTAGGTGGCCCCGGGAACGGTCTCGGTCAGCCAGCCGGGGATCTTGTCCCAGACGGTGCCGGCGAAGGACCAGTCGCGCCCGTTCTTCGAGCTGCGGATCTGGATCGCGCCCCCGCCGATGCTGGCGTCACCGGTGGAGAAGACGTACCAGGGTTTGCCGTTGGCCCCCTTGACCAGCGCCGGGTCATGGGCGTTCAGGTCGCCCTTCAGCCGGGCGATGTCCTCCGTCTCGATGGGGTCGGCGGTGGCGACATCGGCCGGTGCGGCCTCGGTCGTCGCGGCGGCCGCTGTTTCCCCTGAGGCGGATGTGGCTGTTGCGGCAACCGTGTCTGGTGCCGCAGTGGTTTCTGAGGCTGGTGGGGTTTCAGAGGCAGCAGAATTAGCAGTTGCTGACGTTGCCTGAGTTGCTGCTGAGGTTTCAGCGGCAGCAGTAGAGCCGGCGGAGCTGCCGGCGCCCGACTCCGCGGTCGCCGAGCTCGCGCTCCCGGCGGTCTCGGTGGCGGCCGCCGGAGGCGCTGTGATCCCTGCGGCCACAGCGAACACGGCGGCGGTGACGGTCAGGAGCGAAGCTGGACGCACGGTCGTCATCCG
>DATMDS010000158.1:0-6475 GCA_035557575.1 Pseudonocardia sp.
AGGCCCGGATGGAGATGCCGCACGCCCGCGCGGCCACGTTCACGCGCCCGACCTCGACGCCGTCCATCATCTGGGAGAAGCCGGCACCGCGCCTGCCGCCCAGGATCGACGAGCCGGGCACCCGGTGCCCCTTGAACACCAGCTCGGTGGTGTCCACGCCCTTGTAGCCCATCTTGTCGATCTTGCCGGGCACGATCAGCCCTGGCGCCACCTCGCCGTACCCGGTGGGCTTGTCGACCAGGAAGCAGGTCAGGTTCTGGTGCGCCCTGGGCGCGCCCTCGTCGGTGCGCACCAGCACGGCGGTGAGGTTGGAGGTGCCGCCGTTGGTCAGCCACATCTTCGCGCCGTCGATCACGAAGTCGTCGCCGTCGGCCACCGCCCTGGTCTTGATCGCGGCGACGTCGGAGCCCAGGTCCGGCTCGGACATGGAGAACGAGCCGCGGATCTCGCCCTCCGCCATCTTCGGCAGGTAGTGCTGCTTCTGCTCCTCGGTGCCGTGCTGGTTGATCATGTACGCCACGATGAAGTGGGTGTTGATCACGCCGGACACGCTCATCCAGCCGCGCGCGATCTGCTCGACGACCAGCGCGTAGGTCAGCAGCGACTCGCCGAGGCCGCCGTAGGACTCCGGAATGGTGAGCCCGAACAGGCCCATCTCCTTCATCCCGTCCACGATGTCGGTCGGGTAGGCGTCCGCGTGCTCCAGCTCGGTCGCGTGCGGGAGGATCTCCTTGTCCACGAACGTCTTGACCGTGGCCAGGATCTCCTGCTGGATGTCGGTCAGACCAGCGGTCTGGGCAAGCCGGGCCATGGGTGAGCCTTCCTCACGACGACGTGAACGGGCCCAGTATCACCTGGGTGGCATACCTATCGCCCGCCGTGTGAAGGCGCTCACCCCCGCTCAGGCCTTGAGGCCCAGGGGTCAACCCTCCGGCGGGCTCCAGCGGTCGGTGCGCTGCATGCCGGCCGCGCGTCCCTTGCCCGAGATGACCAGCGCCATCTTGCGGCTGGCCTCGTCGATCATCTCGTCGCCGATCATGGCGGCGCCGCGCTTCCCGCCGGCCTCCGAGGTGTAGTGCTCGTAGGCGTCCAGGATGTTCTCGGCGTGGTCGTAGTCGGCCTGGGTCGGGGCGAAGGTCTCGTTGGCCGCGTCGATCTGCCCGGGGTGCAGCACCCACTTGCCGTCGAAGCCGAGCGCGGCGCTGCGCCCGGCCACCCGGCGGAACCCGTCGACGTCCTTGATCTGCAGGTACGGCCCGTCGATGGCCTGCTTGTCGTGTGCACGGGCGGCCATCAGGATGCTCATCAGGATGTGGTGGTAGGCGTCGCCGACGTCGTAGCCGGCCGGCTGCTCCCCCACCACCAGCGACTTCATGTTGATCGACGCCATGAAGTCGGCCGGCCCGAAGATGATCGTCTCCACCCGCGGGGAGGCGGTGGCGATGGCGTTCACGTTGATCAGGCCGAGCGCGTTCTCGATCTGCGCCTCGATCCCGATCCCACCGACCGGGTAGCCCATGGTCTTCTCGATCTGGGTCAGCAGCAGGTCCAGCGCCACCACCTGCTCGGCGGTCTGCACCTTGGGCAGCATGATCGCGTCCAGGTTGGCCCCGGCGCCCTCGACCACCTCGGTGACGTCGCGGTAGGTCCACTCGGTGGTCCAGTCGTTGACCCGGACCACCCGGATCCGCTCGCCCCAGCCACCCTCGTTCAGCGCGTCCACGATGGTCTTGCGCGCACCCGGCTTGGCCAGCGGCGCGCACGCGTCCTCCAGGTCGAGGAACACCTGGTCGGCGGGCAGCGTGCGGGCCTTGTCGATGAACTTCTGGCTGGATCCGGGGACGGCCAGGCAGGACCGGCGGGCCCGGGTGGTGGTGGCGTTCTGCTGATCGGGCGAGCTCACGAGTGGACTCCTCATCTCCTCGACTCGGCGTGCGCCGATGCTGGCACGCGGCGGCCGGAAGCGGGCGCCGGGGTGATTGGTTTCTCACCCAGCACCGATGGGGCGGGGGTCAGGGCAGCGCGACCAGCTCGCCGCGGGCCACCGCGGCCACCCCGCCGTAGACCGACGTGCGTTCGGCCACGCCGCCGGCGGCGTGCACCAGCACCCCGAGCTGGGAGGGCCGGCCGATCTCGGCGCCCTGGTCCACGGCGAACCCGCTCCGGCCGTCGGCGGCGAGCACCCCGCGAGCGGTCAGGAACACCCCCAGCGCCACGGCCGCCGACCCGGTCGCCGGATCCTCGACCACCCCGACCTCCGGCGCGAACATCCGCAGGTGCGCCCGCCAGCCGTCGCGGTCGAAGGCCAGCACCGCCAGCCCGACCAGCCCGGCGGTCAGCGCCCGCAGCGCCCCCGCGTCGGGCGGCACCGCGCGCCGCACCGCATCCGGGCGCAGCGGCAGGAACGCGAACGGCACCCCCGCGGCCGCGACCCCGGCCCGAATCGCCGGATCGAGATCGTCGACGCCCAGCCCGACCGCCGCGGCCAACTCGGCCCCGTCGAGGTCGGGCCCCGGCTCGGGGTGCCCGCCGCCGACCTGCGCCCCGTATGCGTCCACGGTGACGGGCAGCAGCCCGGCTCCGCACTCCTGCACCACCTCGCCGGCGCCGACGACCCCGTCCCGGGCCAGCACCCAGGCCGCACCGACGCTCGGGTGCCCGGCGAACGGCAGCTCGCGGACCGGGGTGAAGATGCGCAGCCGGTAGTCCGCACCTGCGGCCGTCGGGGGCAGCGGGAACGCCGTCTCGGACAACCCGAACTCCGCCGCGATGCCCTGCATCTGCCGGCCGGTCAGCTCCGCACCGCCGTGCACCACGGCGAGCGGGTTCCCGGCGTACGGGCGGTCGGTGAAGACGTCGACGACGTCGTAGCGCAGGCTCATCGGCTCATTGTGATCACACGAGCCGTTTCGGTGGCAGGGCACGCCTAAGCTGCTCGCCATGGGCATCGACCGGGTCTTCGTGGCGCGGCTGGTGGGCCTGGCCGTCTTCGGGCCGGACGGGGAGCGCATCGGCCGGGTCCGTGACCTGGTCGCGGCGCTGCGGGTGGACGCCAGCCCGCCCCGGGTGTTGGGCATGCTCGTCGAGCTGGCCACCCGGCGCCGGATCTTCGTGCCGATGCTGCGCGTCACCACCATCGACCCCGGCGCGGTCACGCTGGCCACCGGCTCGGTCAGCCTGCGCGGGTACACCCAGCGACCGAACGAGACACTGCTGGTCGGGCAGCTGCTGGACGCCCGGGTCCGGCTGGTCGACGCCGAAGCCGGGGGCACGGGCGCGGAGGTGATCGTGGTGGACGCGGCCATCGAGCCCACCCGCTCCCGGGACTGGGTGGTCAGCAGGTTGGCCGTGCGGGCGCCGCGGCGCGGGCTGTCCCGGCGCGGTCAGATCCAGGTGCTGCCCTGGACGGCGGTGACCGGGCTGTCGCTGTCGGACCGCCAGGGCACCGAGGGCCTGCTCTCGGTGTTCGAGACGATGCGCCCGGCCGACGTGGCCGCGGCGCTGTCCGAGCTGCCCGAGAAGCGCCAGCACGAGGTGATCGACGCGCTGGACGACGAGCGGCTGGCCGACGTGTTCGAGGAGATGTCGGACGCCGAGCAGCACGCACTGCTGGCCCACCTGGACGCGGAGCGGGCCGCCGACGTGCTGGAGGCGATGTCCCCCGACGATGCCGCCGACCTGCTCGGCTACCTCCCGGACGCCGAGTCCGAGGCGCTGCTGGCCCTGATGGAACCCGAGGAGTCGGCGCCGGTGCGCCGGCTGTTGACCTACTCGGCGCGCACCGCGGGCGGCCTGATGACCCCGGAGCCGGTCATCCTGCGCCCGGACGCCACCGTGGCCGAGGCCCTGGCCCGCATCCGCAACCCGGACATCCCGCCCGCGCTGGCCAGCATGGTGTTCGTCTGCCGACCGCCGTCGGAGACCCCGACCGGGCGCTACCTGGGCTGTGCGCACGCCCAGCGGCTGCTCCGGGAGGCGCCGTTCGACCTGGTCGCCGGCGTGGTCGACACCGACCTGGCCCGGCTCGCCCCGGAGGCGACCCTCGGTGAGGTCACCCGCTACTTCGCCGCCTACAACCTGGTCGCCGGGCCGGTGGTGGACAGCGAGGACCACCTGCTCGGCGCGGTCACCGTGGACGACGTGCTGGACCACCTGCTGCCACCGGACTGGCGGGACCGGCTGACCGGGCCGGACGTCGTGGCCGGCAACGGAGCCCGGCGCCGCGGCGCGGAGGACCCCGATGCCTGAGAACACCACCCGCCGCCGGCTGGACCAGCCGCTGCTGGGCCGCACCCGGTTCGAGGTCGACCCGGAGTGGTTCGCCCGGTTGTCGGAGCGGGTCGCCCGCTTCCTCGGCACCGGTCGCTTCCTGGCCATCCAGACCGTGCTCGTGATCGTGTGGATCGCGCTCAACCTGTTCGCCTACAGCCTGCGCTGGGACCCCTACCCGTTCATCCTGCTCAACCTGGCCTTCTCCACCCAGGCCGCCTACGCCGCGCCGTTGATCCTGCTGGCCCAGAACCGGCAGGACGACCGGGACCGGATCTCGCTGGAGGAGGACCGGGCCCGTGCCGAGCGCACCAAGGCCGACACCGAGTACCTGGCCCGGGAGCTGGCCGCGCTGCGGATCGCGGTCGGCGAGGTCACCACGCGGGACTACCTGCGGGGCGAGCTGGACAAGCTGGCCGACCGGATCGCGGCCGCCCGCAACGGGGCGGCGCCGACGCCGGCCCCGCTGGACGCGCCGGCCGACCGGGTGCGCAACACCCGGGTCAGTCGACCAGCCGGCGGCTGATCCGCTCCATCGCGTGCAGGTCGTCGGCATCGAGGCGCGCGACGAAGTGCCGCACCACACCGGCCAGGTGGGTGGGTGCCGCATTCCGCAGCCGGTCCAGGCCGGCCGGGGTGAGCTCGGCCGCCACGCCGCGGCCGTCGGAGGCCACCGGGCAGCGGGCGACCAGACCGGCCTTCTCCAGCCGGTCGACCAGCCGGGTGACCCCCGAGCGGGACAGCAGGACCGCCGTCGCCAGCTCCGTCATCCGCAGCCGGCGCTCGGGCGCCTCGGCCAGCTGCACCAGCACGTCGTAGGACGCCAGCGAGAGCTCCTGGTCGGCCAGCAGCTCGGCCTCCAGCACCCGGGTAATGTGGGCGTGGGCCCTCAGGAACGCCCGCCAGGCGGCGAGCTCGTCCGGGGTCGGTCGGGGTAGTCGCCCGCTCGCCGCCATCGACCCGGCCTCGTCGATGATGTTCGTCACGGCGAGTGATGCTACGGACGCCGTGCCGGCCCGACCA
Organism: Pseudonocardia sp.; assembly: GCA_035557575.1. Taxonomy (GTDB): domain Bacteria; phylum Actinomycetota; class Actinomycetes; order Mycobacteriales; family Pseudonocardiaceae; genus Pseudonocardia. The sequence goes on from DATMDS010000158.1 coordinate 5,293, forward strand.
CGGACGTAGCATGGGCGTGGCGAAAGTTGCGCAGCATGTCCATCGCCGGATCCGTTATCCGGATCGCGCACCCCAGCGAAAGGCACCGATGTCCACCACGACCATCGAACAGGCGGTGCTGACCGCGCTGGCCGACGTCGACGACCCCGAGATCCACAAGCCGATCACCGAGTTGGGCATGGTGAAGGGGGTGACGGTCGACCCGGACGGGCGGGCCACGGTCGAGGTGTACCTCACGGTGGCCGGCTGCCCGATGCGGGAGACGATCACCTCCCGGGTCACCGAGGCGGTCACGAAGGTGCCGGGGATCTCCGGCGTGCACGTCGTGCTGGACGTGATGAGTGACGAGCAGCGCACGCAGCTGCGCCGCGGGCTGCGCGGCGACGCCGCGGACCCGGTGATCCCGTTCGCCCAGCCCGGCTCGCTGACCCGGGTCTACTGCGTGGCGTCCGGCAAGGGTGGGGTCGGCAAGTCCTCGGTGACGGTCAACCTGGCCGCGGCGATGTCCGCTCGCGGGCTGTCGGTCGGGGTGGTCGACGCCGACATCTACGGGCACTCGGTGCCGCGGATGCTGGGCACCTCCACCCGGCCCACCAAGGTCGAAGACATGATCATGCCGCCGCAGGCGCACGGGGTGAAGGTCATCTCGATCGGCATGTTCACCCCGGGCAACGACGCGGTGGTCTGGCGCGGGCCGATGCTGCACCGGGCGTTGCAGCAGTTCCTGGCCGACGTGTTCTGGGGCGACCTCGACGTGCTGCTGCTGGACCTGCCCCCGGGCACCGGTGACATCGCGATCTCCACCGCGCAGCTGGTGCCGAACGCGGAGCTGCTGGTGGTGACCACGCCGCAGACGGCCGCCGCCGAGGTGGCCGAGCGGGCCGGCTCGATCGCGCTGCAGACCCGGCAGCGGCTGGCCGGCGTGGTGGAGAACATGTCGTGGATGGAGCTGCCGGACGGCACCCGGATGGAGGTGTTCGGCTCCGGTGGCGGTCAGGCCGTGGCCGACTCGCTGAGCAGGGCGCTGGGCGCGCCGGTGCCGCTGCTCGGGCAGATCCCCCTGGAGACCCGGCTGCGCGAGTGCGGCGACGCCGGCACCCCGATCGTGCTGGCCGAGCCGACCAGCGCCAGCGCGGTGGCGCTGCAGGCGATCGCGGACCGGCTGACCACGCGGGCGCGTGGG
>DATMDS010000159.1:0-21980 GCA_035557575.1 Pseudonocardia sp.
CCGACGTTGCGCTTACCCGGCGGCAGGTCGCCCACCGACTGGTCGCCGATCCGGATCTCACCCGAGGTCACCGTCTCCAGGCCGGCGATCATGCGCAGGGTGGTGGTCTTGCCGCAGCCGGACGGGCCGAGCAGGGCCACCAGCTCGCCGGGCTCGATGTGCATGTCGATGCCCTTGACCGCCTCGAACGACGGGCGGCCGCGGGTCTGGTAGACCTTGCGCAGCTTGTCCAGGACGAGCGCCTTGGCCTCCGGACGGTCGATCGTGTTCGCGGCGGTCATCGGGTCTCCTGCTCACGCGTCGCGGGGCGGTCGCCGGTGGCCGAGCCGATCCGGGCGGTGTCGGTGTCGGCGGCGTCGGCGGCGTCGAAGATGTGCACGTTGGGCAGGTGGATCTGCAGCGTGACCGCGTCCCCCTCGCGCGGGGCGTGGTCGCTGCCGGACACGGCGATCAGCTGGTCGCTGCCGGCCTCCACGTCCAGCTCGACGTGGCGCCCGAGCCGCTCCGAGAGCAGCACCTTGCCCGGGATGTCCAGCCAGTCGTGCCCGACGTTCTCACTCCCGACCATCAGCTCCCGGGGCCGCAGCCCGAGCCGCACCCGCTGCCCGCTGGTGAGGTCCAGGCTGGGGGGAGCCGGGAACTCGGCGAGGCCGGAGGCGAAGCGGACCCGGCCGTCGTCCACGATCGCGTCGACGAGGTTCATCTCCGGTTGCCCGAGCGCCCGGGCCACGAACGTGTCCGCCGGGCGCTTCCAGATCTCCTCGGGCGTGTCCACCTGCACCAGCTGCCCGTCGCGCAGCACCGCGATCCGGTCGCCGAGCGCCAGCGCCTCCTGGTAGTCGTGCGTCACGTAGAGCGTGGTCGTGTCCGACATGGACCCCAGGGTCTTGAGCTCGGCCCGCATCGAGGCCCGCAGCTTGGCGTCCAGGTGCGACAGCGGCTCGTCCAGCAGGTAGATGTCGGCCGGACGGACCAGCACCCGGCCGAGCGCGGTGCGCTGGCGCTGGCCGTTGGACAGCTCCCGGGGGAAGCGGTCGAGCAGGTGGTTGATGCCCAGCGTGGTGGTGACCGCGTCGATCCGTTCCTTCTGCTGGGCCTCGGAGTAGCTGCCGGTGCGACCCGAGCTGAGCGGTGAGGCCAGGTTCTGCGACACCGTCTTCTGCGGGTAGAGCGCGTAGCTCTCGAAGGCCATCCCCACGTTGCGGTGGTAGGGCTCGACGCCGGTCATGTCGCGGCCGCCGATGCTCACCTGGCCGGCGTCGATGTCGACCAACCCGGCCACGCTCTTGAGCGTGGTGGTCTTGCCGGCCCCGGACGGTCCGAGGATCACGAAGAACTCGCCGCTGCCGACCTCGAAGTCCAGCCCGTGCAGGGCGGTGGTCCGGCCGTAGGTCTTGCGCACACCGCGCACGTCGAGGGTGGCCATCAGGACTTCACCGCTCCGAAGCTCAGGCCACGCACCAGGTAGCGCTGGATGGACAGGGCCAGGACGAGTGGTGGCAGCGCGCCGATCAGGGCCGCGGCCGCGGTCAGGTTGTAGTAGGCCTGCCCGCCGCCGCCGAGGAACTTGGTGATCGCCACCGTCACCGTGGACGCGTTGGTGTCGGCCAGGATCAGCGGGAAGACGTAGTTGTTCCAGGCGAAGATGAACGCGAGCAGGGCCGCGGCGGCGATCCCGGGGCGGACCAGCGGCAGCGCCACCATCACGAACGCCCGGCGCCGGGTGTAACCGTCCAGCAGGGCGGCCTGCTCCAGGTCCTCGGGCAGGTCCTGGAAGTAGGAGCGCAGGATCCACACCACCAGCGGCATGGTCACCAGCTGCAGCACCCAGATCATGCCGGCCTTGGTGTCGAACAGGCCGACCTCGTTGTAGATGACGAACAGCGGGACGATCACCATCAGCTCCGGGGCGAACCGGAAGGACAGCATGTTGAACATGAGGTCCTCGGAGCCCTTGAACTTCCACCTGCCCGCGGCGTACGCGGCCGGGATGCCGATCAACAGCGACACGATCACCGCGCCGCCACAGTTGATCACGCTCGTGAGCAGGGCGGACTTGAAGTCCACACTGGTCAGGTCGGTGCCGCGCTGGGTCAGCACGGTGACGAAGTTCTCCAGCGTCGGGGAGAACGCGAAGTAGGTGGTGGTCTGCTCGGCCGGCGTCTTCATGGCCAGCAGCAGCATCCACAGCAGCGGGAACAGCGCGAACACGAACCAGCCGACCAGCGCGATGTCGCTGATCACGGCCCCGGGGGTCAGGCGCTTCTGACCCGGCATCAACTCGGCCATGTCACTCCTCCTCCGCACCGGCGGCACGGCGCTGGGCCTTGCCGAGCACCTTCACCAGGTACCGGGCGGTGATGAAGACGATGATCCACAGCAGCAACATGTAGGTGCTGCCGCGGGAGTAGTTCTGGAAGGTGATCGAGTCCTCGTAGGCGCCGATCTGCAGGGTGCGGGTGGCCAGGCCGGGTCCGCCCGCGGTCAGCACGAAGATCGAGTCGAACGCCTTGAGGCAGTCCATGAACCGGAAGATGACCGCGACCAGGATGTAGGGCCACATCATCGGCAGCATCAGCCTGCGGAACATGTACCACCAGCTCGCGCCGTCCACTTCGGAGGCTTCGAAGGGCTCCCTGGGCAGCGAGCGGATGCCGGCCAGCACGAGGATGGCCACGAACGGGGTGTAGGTCCAGACGTCGACCAGGATGGACGACCACAGGGCCAGGTTCTTGGACAGCCAGTCGAAGCTCGAGCCCAGCCCGAGCACGTAGTTCAGCACCCCGAACTGCGGGTTGAACATCAGCTTCCACATCACGCCCGCGATCACCGGGGCGATCATCAGCGGCAGGATCAGCACCTTCTCGAAGATCTTGCCGACGAAGCTGGACCGGTTGAGCAGCAGCGCGATCCCGACCCCCAGCACGGTCTCGATCACCGTGGCCGCGATGGCGAAGACCGCGGTGATCCGCACGCTGGTCCAGAAGTCGGAGTCGGCCAGCACGCTGGCGAAGTTGGCGAACCACACCACCTCGGGGTTCGGGTTGGCCGCCGCGTAGTTGAGGATCGAGTAGTAGGCCCCGAGCACGAACGGGTAGAGGATGCCCACCACGACCAGCAGCGCGGGCAGCGACAGGATGTAGGGCCGCAGCCGGCGCCTGCTGTCCGGGACGGTGGGCAGCTCCGGCCCCGGCGCGGTCGGGCGCTCCTTGGCGACGGTGGTCATCAGACATTCACCTTCGACTGGGCGGTGGAGGCGAAGGAGGACAGCCGCTCGGCGGCGTCCTCACCGGAATAGATGTCCTGCAGGGCGACGGCCCAGCCCTGGGTGGTCTCGAAGAACTTCGTCTGCGGGGTGAACTGGATCTTCGAGGAGTTGACGACCGTCTCGAAGGCCTCGAGGTAGCCGGGGAAGGCGCCCAGGGTCTGCTTGAAGGCCCCGTCGAACACCGACTGGCGGGTCGGGTCGGCGAACGCCGCGGGGACCGCCTTGGACATGGCCTCCTTGCCGGTGGCCCACTGGATGAACAGCCAGGCCGGCAGCTTGTTCTTGGCCGCCGAGTTCATCGCCAGCGACCAGGTCCACAGGTTGGTCGCGTAGCTGCCGTCCGGGCCGGCCGGGCCCGGGTGCCAGGCCAGGTTGCCGGCCTGCGCGCTGGCCCCTGGCTTGTTCTTCGGGTAGGTCGCGGAGTCGGCGTCGTAGCACATCATCGCGTTGCCGTTGCCGAGGTCGGTGGTGCAGTTCGGGTACTCGTAGGTGGTCCACGAGGTCGGGCCGGCCACCCGGGCCAGGTCCACCCACTGCTTCTGGAACTCGATCGCCTCCGGGGAGTTCATCCCGGCCTGCAGCTCGCCGTTCGCGAACGTGTAGTCCTTGAAGCCCATCCGGCTGTACTGGGTCATGAAGCCCGGGTGGATGGTGGCCCACGACTTGGAGCCGCGGAAGGTGACCCCGTAGCGGTTCTGCGCCCGGTCGGTGAGGTCGATGGCCAGCTGCTGGAAGTTGCCCCAGTCCTCGGCGGGCTTGATGCCGCGCTGGTCGAAGAAGGCCTTGTTGTAGCAGATGACGTTGTTCTCGAAGCCCCACGGGATGGCCCACTGGCCGCCGCTGCCCAGCGGGCTGCCCAGCTGGAAGTCCCAGGCGGTCGAGGTGCGCAGGCCCTCGAAGATGTCCTCGAAGTCGTAGTCCGGGTTGGTCGCCGCCGGGTTGTCGATCCACGGCTTGAGGTCCTCCATCCAGCCCGGCGGGCCGTACTGCCAGATGAAGTACGCGCCGACCATGAACACGTCGTGCGCCCCGGAGCCGCCGGCCAGCTCGGTGTTCAGCTTGGTGAAGTAGGCGCCCTCGGGCACCAGGTCGACGACGACCTCGATGCCGGTGAGGTCGGTGAACTCCGTGAGCAACGGCTGGAAGGACTGCTGGTAGGGGTGCGGGGTCTGCAGCAGCCGCACGGTCTGCCCGCTGGCCTTGCGCCAGTCGAACCCGCCGGACACGGCGTTGGCGCCGTTGGGGTGTTCGGTGGTGCCGCCGACGCCACAGGCGGACAGGGCGGGTGCGGTGATCGCCGCTCCGGCGGCCAGGCCGGCCGCCCGGAGCAACTCACGGCGCGACCAGGAACGGGCCATCAGTCGGCCTCTTCGGGGATCAGCGAGACCTTGATCGACTCCTTGCCGGAGGCGACCAGGTCCAGGCCCTCCTGGAAGTTCGCCAGCGGCAGCTGGTGGGTGCAGATGTCGTCCATCGGGAGCTTGCCGGACTCGATCAGCCGGATCGCCGCGGGCCAGCAGTTCGGGCCGAGGTGCGCGCCGCGCACGTCCAGCTCCTTGTCGTCGCTGATGATCGACCAGTCCACGCTGACGTCGTCCTTGAACACGCTGTACTCGACGAACCGACCGAGCTTGCGCAGGATGTTCAGGCCCTGCAGCACCGCGCTCGGGTGCCCGGTGCCCTCGATGTAGACGTCGGCGCCGTAGCCGCCGGTCATGCCCTTGACGATGCCGATCGCGTCCTCGTCGGCGATGTTGATCGTCCGGGTGGCGCCGGTGCGGCCGGCCAGTTCCAGCTTCCGCGGGTCCATGTCCAGCGCGACGATCTCGGCCGGGAACTTGGCCGCCGAGCCGGCGATCATGCCCAGCCCGATCGGGCCGCAGCCGGCCACCACGACGACGTCGTTGAACCCGATGTCGGCCCGCTCCACCGCGTGCAGCGCGCAGGACAGCGGCTCGGCGAACGCGGCGTGCGCGGGCGGCATGTCCTTGCTGATCCTGTGCACCAGGGCCTCGACCGGGAACACCATGTAGGACGCCATGCCGCCCGGGTTGCGCCGCTTGAAGCCGAACATGTCGTGCGGTTGGCACATGTGGTAGTTGCCGGTGTCGCAGTAGCGGCAGTTCCAGCAGGGCACGATCTGCTCGGCCACCACCCGGTCATCGGTGTCGATCTTCCAGTGCTCGCGGGCCTGGTCGTCCAGCTGCACGACGGTGCCGGTGAACTCGTGGCCCGGCACGCACCCGGCGTCCACCCAGGCCGGCCGGTTCGCGTCGCCCCAGAACTTCGCCGCACCGGCGTAGCACTTCAGGTCGCTGGCGCAGATGCCCACCGCCTCGACCTTGACCAGGGCTTCGCCGGGTCCCGGCTTCGGCACCGGGATCTCCTCCATCCGGTAGTCCTTCGGGCCGTGACAGATCACCGCCTGCATCGTGTCCGGAACGGTGTTCGTCGGTGCGGCCTGAGCCACGGTGACCTCCATGGGTCCGGGCGCCTCGGTGCGCGCCGTTGATCGAGGTGATGCCGGCCACCGTAGGCCGTCCGTGAACACATGTCCAGCACTTCCGTTCAGAGGTAGCTCCGGGCATAATCCGGGCCGGTGAGACCCTGGTCCCGGGTCGGGAGCCCGCATCGGGGAGGACAGGAGCCGGCAATGGCGCCCAGGCGACCGCGCAACGACGAGCCGGTGAGCCACGGCGCCTCCTCGCGGTTCCCGCCCGAGCTGCTGTACCGGGCCGCGCGCCTCTACTACCTGGAGGACGCCACCCAGGCCCAGGTGGCCGAGGCGCTGGGCACCAGCCGGCCGACGGTGTCCCGGCTGCTCGCCGAGGCGCGGGCCACCGGGATCGTGCGCATCGAGGTCCGCGAGCCCGACCCGGTGGACACCCGGCCGCTGGCCGACCAGCTGGCCCATGCCCTGGGCCTGGCCCGGGCCTGGGTCGCGCCCGGCGCCACCGGCACGTCGCTCGGTCGCGCGCTGGCCCCCGCCGTCTCCGATGCGCTGCGCCTCGCCGATCTGCGCTCCGGCGATGCGGTGCTGGTGTCCTCGGGCGCAACCGTGAACGCGATCTCCCAGCAGGAGCTGCCCCCGGTACCGGGCGTGCTGCTGGCCCCGACGGTGGGCGGCCGGGACGAGCCCGAGGAGCACTACCAGACCAACGAGATCACCCGGCGGGTGGCGGTCAAGATGCAGGGCACGGCGGTGCTGCTCTACGCCCCGCTGATGCCCGGGCCGGGCCTGCACCAGCAGCTGATGCAGGACGAGTCGATCCGGCGGGTGACCACCCTGTGGCGCTCCGCGCGGGCCGCGCTGCTCGGCATCGGCGCGCCGCCGAGCACGCGGACCTCGCTTCCGTCGGTGCTGGGCAAGGACGCCGAGCGGCTCGCCGAGGCGGTGGGTGACATCTGCTCCCGGCCCTTCGACGGGTCCGGCGCCCCGGTGCCCTTCCCCGGCAGCGAGCGGCTGGTGGCCATGGAGCTGGCCGACCTGCGGGAGATCCCGCACGCCATCGGCCTCGCCGTGGGTGCCGCGAAGGTCGACGGGATCACCGTGGCGGCCCGCACGGGCTACATCAACGAGCTGGTCACCGACGTCGCGACGGCACAGCTGCTGCTCGCGGCGGGCGGTGCCGCGGCCGAGCCCCGATCGGCCTGAGAGGAGACCCATGACGGCAGCCGATCCACCCCTGCAGGATGCCCGGGTACTGGTGACCGGCGGGGCCAAAGGCATCGGTGCCGCCATCAGCGAGCGGCTGGCCGCGGCCGGCGCCGACCTGGTGGTGAGCGGGCGCCACGCCGCCGAGCTGGACGCCTACGCCGCCGAGCTGTCCGGGCGATCCGGGCGGCGGGTGCTCGGGGTCGCGGCCGACCTGGCCGAGCCGGAGGCGCCGGAGCTCCTGGCCGACGCCGCGTGGACCGCGCTCGGCGGGCTCGACGTCCTGGTGAACAACGCCGGCATGTCGATCACCGGGCCGGCCGCGCAGCTGCGCGCCGCGGACTGGGACGCGGTGCTCGCGGTGAACCTGCGGGCCCCGGCGCTGCTGGCCGCGCGGCTCGGGGCCCGGATGGCCGACGCCGGCGGCGGGCGGATCATCACCATCGCCTCGGCGGCCGGCCTGCGGGCGCTCCCGGAGCACTATTCCTACTGCGCCAGCAAAGCGGCGCTGATCATGGCGACCCGGGTGCTGGCGCTGGAGCTCGGTCCGCGCGGGGTGCGGGCCAACTCGATCTGCCCGACCGTGGTGCTGACCGAGATGGGCATCCAGGTCTGGGGCGAGCAGGCCAAGTCGGCCCCGATGCTGGCCCGGATCCCGGCCGGGCACTTCGCGCAGCCGGTCGACGTGGCCGAGGCCGTGCTCTACCTGGCCTCGCCCGCCGCCGAGATGATCAACGGCACGGAGCTGGTGCTGGACGGCGGCTACCTGGCCACCTGAGGCGCTGGGTGACGATCAGCGGCTGGGGTACATCAGGCTCAGCTGTGCACCGTGTGCTCCACAGACGCTGATCATGGCCGGGGTCAACGCTGGGTGAGCAGGCTGCGGGCCACCGTGTCGTCGGTGACCAGGGTGGTCACCAGCCCGGAACGCAGCGCGGCCAGGATGGCGCGGGCCTTGCGGACCCCGCCGCCGACCACGATCACCTGCGGGATCCGGCGGAGCTCGGCGAACCCGGCGCCGATGATCCGGTCGTCGAGCTCGTGCACGGGGCGCCCGGCGGTGTCGAGCAGCGCCCCGGCCACGTCGGCGATCACGTCCAGTTCGGCCAGCTGCGCCGCGTCGGCGTCGCTCAGCGCGTCGAGCAGCCGCGACTCGGGTGGGTCGAAGCTGCCGATGGCGGCCAGCGCGATGGTCACCGAGGCGAAGCGGCCGAACGCCTCGGCGATCCGGCGGTCGGTCTTCAGCGCGCGGGCCGCCTCGGCGGTCGCCACCGTCAGCGGGGCGTAGATCGAGCGCGCCTGGCCGCCGGAGAGCACCGCGACCCGGCGCAGCACCTCGACCGGGTTGTCGTCGAGGTTGCCGCTCATCCCGGTGAGCTGGATGATCTCGCAGCCGGCCAGCTGGGTCAGGTGCCGGGCGGTCGCGTCGATCGTGCGTCCCGACGTCACGCCGAGCACGTCGTCGGCGGTGACGATGTCGCTGAGCAGCGTCGCGGCCGCGCGGCCCAGCGCGTCGCGGACGGCCTGCGGGCTGGTGTCGGTCGGCGTGGTGACCACGGCGCGGCCGAGCCCGAACCGCTCCTTGAGACGCAGTGACAGGTCGGCGTCCACCGAGGCCGGCAGTACGATCTCGATCCGTACCAGCCCACTGCTCAGCGCGGACTCCAGCAACCTGCTGACCTTGAACCGCGAGATCCCGAACTCCTTGGCGATCTGGATGCGGGTCATGTTGTCGAAGTAGTAGCGCTGCGCGATCGCCGCCGCGAGGAGCTGGTCGTCCAACGGCGCCCGGAGGCCGGCGGCATGCTGGCCGGCCGCGCTCGGCTCCGGCGGCATGCCTCGCGAAGGCCCTCCAGCGCTGCTCACATGAGCAGCATAACCCTTGACGCTCCGCTCATCTGTAAGTAATCTGCCGCACATCTGATCTCAGATGAGCAGTAAACGATCAGATTGACGCCCACTTGAGCGATCTCTGCGATGGAGGAGGGGTGCCGTGGCCGTACTGGAATGCCAGAACCTCAGCAAGGGATTCGGTGGGATTCCCGTCCTCAAGGACGTGTCGCTGGCGCTCGAGCACGGCACGGTGACCGCGCTGGCCGGGGAGAACGGTGCCGGCAAGTCCACCCTGATGAAGATCGCTTCCGGGCAGTACCGGGCCGACGCGGGCACGGTCAGCGTCGACGGCGCCGAGCTGCACGCCGGCAACATGGCCGAGGCGCATCGGCAGGGCGTGGCGATCGTGCCGCAGGAACTCGCCTCGATCCCCGACATGACCGTCTACGAGAACCTCTTCGTCGGCCAGGAAACCAAGCGGCTCGGGTTCCTCGACCGCCGCGCCATGATCCGGCAGGCCCAGGAGGCGCTGCGGGACTTCCACGTCGACATCAAGGTCACCGCCCGGATGCGGTCGTTGCCGGTCGGGCTGCAGCAGATCGTCGAGATCGTCAAGGCCGCCCGGACCGGGGCCAAGGTGCTGCTGCTCGACGAGCCCAGCTCGGCGATCTCGGAGCGCGAGGTCGAAGGCCTCTACCAGGTCGTCCGGCGGCTGCGGACCCAAGGCGTCGCGATGGTCTACACCACGCACAAGATGGAGGAGATCCGGGCGCTCGCCGACCGGGTGGTCGTGCTGCGCGACGGCGCCCTCGTGCTGGACCAGCCGATGACCGAGACCTCCGACGAGGACATCGTCACCGCGATGATCGGGCGCGAGCTGGGCACCCTGTTCCCCGAGCGGCCGGTGCCGGCGGACGAGCCGGTGCTGCAGGTCGACGCGCTGCAGGTCGTCGGCGCTTCCGGACCGGTGAGCCTGACCGCCCGCCGGGGCGAGATCCTGGGCCTGGCGGGACTGGTCGGCGCGGGCCGGACCGAGCTGATCGAGGGCATCTTCGGGGTCCGTCGCAGCACCTCGGGAACGATCACCATCGGCGGGCAGCACGTCCGGCGCCAGCAGCCGGCCGACGCCATCCGGCGCGGCATGGCGCTGGTCCCGGAGGACCGCAAGCGTTCGGGCGCGGTGCTCGGGATGAGCGTGCTGGACAACGCGACCCTGCCGCGGCTGGGCCAGTTCAGCGTGGCCGGTTGGCTCGTGGGCGGCGCCCGCGCCGAGAAGATCGGCGCGGCGATGGAGTCGGTGCGGCTGCGCGCGCGCAACCTCGCCCAGGAGGTCGGCACCCTGTCCGGCGGCAACCAGCAGAAGGTGGTGCTGGCCCGCTGGCTCACCGGCGACGTCAAGGTGCTGCTGCTGGACGAACCCACCCGCGGTGTCGACGTCGGCGCCCGCTCCGAGATCTACCGGATCATCACCGAGCTCGCCGCCGGCGGCGTCACCGTGGTGATGGCCTCCTCCGACATGCCCGAGATCCTCGGACTGTCCAACCGCGCGCTGGTGATGCGCGGTGGCGTGGTGGCCGGGGAGCTCGACGAGGACGACCTGCGCCGGCCCGACGTCCAGACCCGGATCTTCCATCTCGCGGCCGGGCTGCCGGCGGACCCCGGGCCGCCCCCGGACGGGGTCGAGGCGACCACCCCATCCAGCACCAGCCGAACCAGCACCAGCGAGGACGCATCGTGACCGAGACCCAGACGGAGTCCGGCGGCGGAGTGGCCACCGCCGACAACATGACCACCTCGGCCATGACGGGCGAACCGGTACGCCGGTTCTCCGGCCAGTGGTGGGCCGCGCTGGCCCTGCGCAACTCGATGTTCATCGTGGTCGTGCTGGTCATCTGCTACTTCAGCTACCGCAGCCTGCGCTTCTCCAGCCCGGACAACATGGTCACGATCCTGATCGCGGCCGCCCCGTTCGCGTTGATCGCGCTCGGCCAGACCCTGGTCATCCTGACCGGGGGCATCGACCTGTCGGTGGGCAGCGTGATCGCGATGTCGGCGATGGCGTCGGCCGCCGTGGCCATCGCCAATCCCGGCCAGGTCTGGCTGACCGTGCTGGTCGCGGTCCTGGTCGGGCTGGCCGCCGGGGCGATCAACGGCTTCTTCGTATCCGTGATCAACGTGCCACCGTTCATCGCCACCCTCGGCATGCTCACCGCCGGCTCCGGGATCGCCTACGCCATCGGCGGCGGCGCCCCGATCAACGGCCTGCCGCCGGAGTTCGGCTCGATCGCCAACGCGACGATCTTCGGGCTGCAGATCCCGGTCATCGTGATGATCATCGGCATCATCGCCTGCGCCGTCGTGATGCGCCGGACCACCTACGGCATGCGGGTGTACGCGGTCGGCGGCAACCGCGCCGCCGCCGAGATCGCCGGTGTCAACGCCCGCCGGATCCTGTTCAGCGTCTACTCCGTCTCCGGCATCCTGGCCGGCCTCTCCGGCGTGATGCTGGCCTCGCGGGTGATCTCCGGCCCGCCCAACCTGGGGCAGGGCTACGAGCTGGACGCCATCGCCGCGGTGGTCATCGGCGGCGCCAGCCTGCTGGGCGGCCGCGGCTCGGTATGGGGCACCGCGCTCGGGCTGCTGCTCATCCAGACCCTCAACAACGGCCTCGACATCCTGCTGGTCCCGTCCTACTGGCAGGACGTGATCAAGGGCGTGTTGATCGTCTTCGCGGTCGCGGTCGATGTCTGGACCGCGCGACGCCAGTTGTAGCGCCCTCGACCGCCACATCCCCCACCCCCCACCCGAAGGAGTCATCGGTCATGCCCAAGCCATTCGCCCGCGGCCTGGCAGCGCTGTCCGCGATCGCGCTGTCCGCCACGCTGGCCGCCTGCGGCGCCGGCGACACGAGCGCCCAACCCAGCGCCGGCGGCGGCGCTCCGCCGACCCGGATCGGCGTCACCGTCTACGACATGAGCTCGTTCATCACCGCCGGCAAGGAGGGCATGGAGTCCTACGCCAAGGCGAACAACATCGAGCTGCTCTGGAACGCGGCCAACCTGGACGTCAACACCCAGGCCAACCAGATGGACCAGCTGGTCAACGCCGGGGTCGACGCCATCGTCGTGGTGCCGGTGCAGGCCGACTCGCTGCAGCCGCAGGTCACCGCGGCCAAGGCCAAGGGCATCCCGGTCATCCCGGTCAACGCCGAGCTCAACAACCCTGACATCTCGGGCAACGTGCAGCCCGACGACGTCAAGGCGGGCGAGGAGGAGATGCAGATGATGGCCGACCAGCTCGGCGGCCAGGGCAACATCGTCATCCTGCAGGGCCCGCTCGGCCAGTCCGGCATGACCAACCGGCAGAAGGGCATCGACAACGTCCTGGCCAAGAACCCGGGCATCACGGTGCTCACCGCGGACACCGCCAACTGGAAGCGGGACGAGGCGGTGAACAAGATGAAGAACTGGATCTCCGCCTACGGCGACCAGATCAACGGCGTGGTCTCGCAGAACGACGACATGGGCCTGGGCGCCCTGCAGGCGCTCAAGGAGGCCGGCAAGACCATTCCGATCGTCGGGATCGACGGCATCGAGGACGGGCTGAAGGCGGTCGAGTCGGGCGAGTTCATCGGCACGATGCTGCAGAACGGCACCGTCGAGCTGTCCTCCGGTCTCGCCGTCGCCGCGAAGATCGCCAAGAAGGAGCCGGTGAACACCAACCCGGTGTACATCATGCCCAAGATCACCAAGGAGAACGTCGGCGTGGCCATGCAGCACGTCGTCACCGAGCGGCAGGCCTTCCTCGACCAGATCCCGGCGCTGACCGCAGACAACCTGGCCACCGGCAACATCGCCTTCGAGGGCATCCCCGGCCAGACCAAGTAACCCGACCGCGATCCATCACCATCCCGGGAGTGGGGACCATGCTGACACCGCCTGTCACCGACATCTCCAGCCTGACCGTGACGCTCGACGGCCGGCTCGCCGCGATCACCGGCGGCGCCTCCGGGATCGGCCGGGCCATCGCGGAGCTGTACACCCGGTTCGGCGCCCGAGTGATGATCATCGACGCCGATGCCGACGCCGCGGCGACCGTGGCGGCCGGGCTGGACGGAGCGGCCGCGTACAGCTGTGACGTCACCTCCACCGCCTCGGTCGCCGAGGCGGTGGAGGCGATCTGGTCGCAGGCCGGCCCGATCGACATCCTGGTCAACTCGGCCGGCGTCGCCCGGCTCGCGCCGGCCGAGAGCCTCGACGACGCGCAGTGGTCGAGCACCATCGCCGTGAACCTGACCGGCACCTACTTCATGTGCCGGGAGGTGGGCCGCCGGATGATCGACCGCGGCTCCGGCAAGATCATCAACTTGGCCTCCCAGGCCGCGTCGGTGGCCCTGCCCGAGCACGTGGCCTACTGCGCCTCCAAGTTCGGCGTGGTGGGCCTGACCCGGGTGCTCGCGCTGGAGTGGGGCGGCCGCGGCGTCACCGCCAACACCATCTCGCCCACCGTCGTGCTCACCCCGCTGGGCATCGACGCCTGGGACAACCCGAAGGGTGCGGCGCACATGGCCGAGATCCCGGTCGGCCGGTTCGCCATGCCGAACGAGATCGCCGCCGTCGCGGCCTTCCTGGCCAGCGGCGCGGCGGACATGATCAACGGCGCCGACCTGGTGGTCGACGGCGGTTTCACCATCCGGTGACGCGGATGCGGCCCGCCAACGAGCCGTTGGTGATCGGCGTCGACTGCTCGACGACCGGTTCCAAGGCCACGGTGGTCGACACCGGCGGCCGGACCGTGGCCGCCGGCTCGGCCCCACTGACCACCACCTCACCCCGCCCCGGCTGGCACGAGCAGGATGCCGCGACCTGGTGGCCGGCCACCGACGCCGCGGTCCGACAGGCGCTGGCCGAACTCGACCGGGCCGGGGGGAACCGGCACCGGATCGCTGCGGTCTGCGTCGCCCACCAGCGGGAGACCTTCGTCGCGGTCGACGCGGACAACCGGCCGCTGCATCCGGCGCTGCTGTGGCTCGACGGCCGGGCCGCGGCGGAGATCGAGGAGTTCGGCACGCCCGAGGTGGAACGGCTCTGCGGGAAGCCGGCCGACATCACCCCGGCCCTGTACAAGCTGGCCTGGGTGCGGCGGCACCGGCCCGAGTGGCTCCACCGCGCCCACCGCGTGGTCGACACCCACGCCTTCCTGGTCCGCGAGCTCACCGGGGAGTGGGCGACCTCGCTCAGCTCCGCCGACCCGCTGGCCCTGATCGACATCAGCACCCGCGACTACAGTCCCGAGCTGCTCCGCATCGCCGGTGTCGAGCGTGCTCAGCTGCCGGCGCTGCACACGGCCGGCGCAGTGATCGGCCCGGTGACCCGGCCGCTGGCCGCGGGCTGGGGCCTCGGTGCCGGGGTGGCGGTGGTGGCCGGCCTGGGCGACGGCCAGGCCGCCGGGGTCGGGGCCCAGGTGCTGGACCCGTCGACGGCGTACCTCAACGCGGGCACCGCGCTGCTGCTCGGCACCGAGTGCCGCGGCTACCTGCCCGCACGGGCCTACCGCTCGCTGCTGTCGGTGATCGACGGCAACACCACGCTGGAGACCTTCCTCTCCTCGGGCAACTACCTGCCCACCTGGTTCCGCCGCCAGTTCGGCCCGGCCGAGGCCGCGGGAGCGCCCGACCCCGAGCTGGAGGCCGCGGCCCGGGAGGTGCCGGCCGGCTCGGAGGGGCTGCTCACCGTGCCGTACTGGAACGCCGCCCAGACCCCGCACTGGGATCCGCACGCCTCCGGGGTGATGTTCGGCTGGCGCGGCGCCCACACCAAGGCCCACGCGTACCGGTCCGTGCTGGAAGGGATCGCCCAGGAGGTCCGGCTGCAGCTCGACGGGCTGGAGGGGGCCACCGGCAACCGGGTGCGCAGCATCCGTGCGATGGGTGGGGGGATCCGCAGCCGGCTGTTCAGCCAGATCCTCGCCGACGTGTTGGAGCGCCCGCTGGAACTGTGCGCGGAGCCGGAGATCAGCGCGCTCGGGGCCGCCGTGGTGGCGATGGCGGGGATCGGGGCCTATCCCGATCTCGGGACCGCGTCGAAGGCCATGACCCGGATCGGTCAGCGGATCGAGCCCGATCCCGCGGTGGCCGACCTCTACGGCCGGCTGCGCGGCGTGCACGGCCGGCTCTACCCGCAGCTGCGCGACGTGATGCGCGACCTCGACCGCGTGGTCACCGACGAGGCCGACGCCGCCGACCCGCGACGATGATCATGTCGAGCAGACGAGGAGCACGATGAAGGCAGCCATCTTCCACGGCCCGGGCGACCTGCGCTTCGACGACGTCGCCGTCGAGGAGCCGGCGCCGGGAGAGATCGCCGTCGAGGTCCGGGCGGCGGCGACCTGCGGCACCGACCTGAAGTCCTACCGCCGGGGCCACCCGAAGCTGTTCCCGACCCTGCCGGCCCGCTTCGGGCACGAGTTCGCCGGGGTCGTCACCGCGGTCGGTGACGGGGTGCACCGGTTCCGGCCCGGGATGCGGGTGGTGGCGGCCAACACCGCGCCGTGCGGGCGGTGCTGGGCGTGCACCCGGAACCGGCAGAGCCTCTGCGAGAACCTGGTCTTCCTCAACGGCGCCTTCGCCGAGCAGGTGGTGATCGGTCGGGAGATCGTCGAGCGCAACACCTACGAGATCCCGGACGAGCTGAGCTTCGCCGCGGCCGCGCCGCTGGAGCCGCTGTCCACGGTGGTGCACGGGATGGCCGAGTCCGGGATCGAGCTGGGCGACACCGTCGTGGTGCACGGGGCGGGACCGATCGGGCTGATGTTCGTCCAGCTGGCCACGCTGCGCGGCGCCACCGTGATCTCGGTGGACCGCAGCTCCTGGCGACTCGAGCAGGCCACCGCGGCCGGCGCGGCCGAGGTGATCAACATCGGCGACCAGGACAGCGATGCGGTCGAATCGATGATCAGGAAAGCCACCCCGGGCGGCCGCGGCGCCGACGTCGGGATCGAGGCGGTCGGGCTGCCGGCGGTGTGGGAGCAGGCCGTCCGCACGCTGCGCCCCGGCGGCACCGCGGTGCTGTTCGGGGGAACCCCGGCCGGTGCGCTGTTCTCCGTCGACTCCTCGGCCATGCACTACCAGGAGTACACGCTCAAGGGCGTGTTCCACCACACGCCGCGCTACGTCAGCACCGCGGTCGACCTGATGGCCGCCGGCAAGGTCGACACCAGCCTGTTGATCACCGAGGAGCGTCCGCTCGACCGGTTGGTGGACAGCCTGGAGGACATGGCCGCCGGCCGCGGCTCGAAGTACGTGCTGGTGCCATGACCGAGCTGCACCACGAGCAGCGGGCCGCGGTGGTCGCGGCCTGCCGGCAGCTCAGCGAGCAGGGACTGGTCGTCGGCACCGCCGGCAACGTGTCGGTGCGGGTCGGCGACCACGTGGTCATCTCGCCGAGCGGGGTCGACTACGCGGCCATGCGACCCGAGGACGTCGGCGTGCACGACCTGTCCGGCGCGGCCGTCGACGCCCGTTTGGCGCCGTCCAGCGAGCTGCCGTTGCACCTGGCCATCTACCAGGAGTTCGAGCACACCGCGGTGGTGCACACCCACGCGGTGGCCTCGACGGCCATGTCGGTCGTGGTCGACGAGGTCCCGGTGTCGCACTACTACACCGCGATGTTCGGCGGCCCGGTGCGCGTCGCGCCGTACGCCACCTTCGGTACCGCCGAGCTCGCGGCCGGCGTCAGCGCGGCGCTGCGGGAGCGCACGGCGGCGCTGATGGGCAACCACGGTGCGGTGCTCGTCGGGTCGGACCTGGCCGCGGTGCTCGGCAAGGTGGCCTACCTGGAGTACATCTGCGACGTCGCGCTGCGGGTGGCCGCCACCGGCCTCCCGCCGCGGCTGCTGCCGGCCGCGGAGATCGAGCGGGTGATCGCCGCACTGGCCGGGTACGGCCAGCAGCCCGGCGCAGCGGGAGGAACCGCATGACGATCATCGACGGAGGTGTCTCCGGGCCACCCGACACGGACCTGGCCGGCGGCCTCGGCGGCGTCGCGCTGGCCGCGGCCTGGGCCGGCCGCGAGGCGATCGCCGCCGCGCTGGCCGGCGGTGGCTTGCGCACCGACACCAAGTCGGCGGCGCACGATCTGGTGACCACGGCCGACCGGGCGGCCGAGGCCGCCGTGCTGGAGGTGCTGCGGCGGCTGCGCCCGGACGACAGCGTGCTGGGCGAGGAGACCGGGGTGCACACGGGCAGCACCGCGGTGCGCTGGCTCGTCGACCCCCTCGACGGCACGGTGAACTTCGTCTACGGCCGGGCCGGCTGGGCGGTGTCGGTCGGCGCGGAGGTCGACGGGCGGCCGGTCGCCGGTGCCGTGGTCTGCCCGGCCGACGGCCGGTGGGCGGTGACCGACGGCTCGGCGGTGCGCTACGGCGGCTTCGAGGCCACCGACGGACGGGTCATGACCCCCCGCCCGCCGCAGGCCATCGGGGCCGACCGGATCGCGCTGTCCGACGCGCTGGTGTCGCTCGGGTACCCGTACGGGCTGCTCAAGCGGGAGCGGACACTGGCAGCGGTGCGACGGCTCGTCGGCCGGATCCGCGGGCTGCGGCTCACCGGGGGCGCCGCCTCGGAGCTGCTCGGCCTGGCCGGGGGTGACTGCGACGGGTTCGTCAGCTTCGACCTCGAACCCTGGGACACCGCCGCCGGCGCGGCGCTGGTGCTGGCGTGCGGCGGCACGGTGCGGTGGGAGCGAGCCGGGTCGGGGATGGCGGTGGTGATCGCCGCCCGCACCGAGGAGCTCGCTGCCGAGCTGGCCACCTGGGCCACCGCCCCGCCCGACTGAGCCCGCGGCCGTGGTGCCCGGCAGGCGGTCGCACGGGTTGTGGGCCCGTCGCACAGGTTGCAACCCGTGTGACGGGACCACGTGGTGTGTGACCGGTTTCTGCTGCGGGGTGGGCTGACTGTGCACGTGCTCCGGTAGCTCGGACACGGCGCGGTCGCACGGGGTGTGGCCCCGTCGCACAGGTTGCAACCCGTGTGACAGGACCACGTGGTGTGTGACCGGTTCCTGCTGCCGGGTCGGTGCCGGCGGTGTGGTCAGAAGCGTCCGCCGCCGCCGCGCCGACCCCGGGTGGCGGAGCCGCCGAAGCTACCGGGGGAGCGGCCACCGAAGCCGCCGCCGCGACCGCCTCCGAAGCTGCCTCCGAAGCCGCCGCCGTACCCCCCGCCGTAGCCGCCGCCGCGCCGGTACTCGCCACCGAACGCGCCGGACAGGATCCCGCCCAGCACCAGGCTGCCCAGGTCCACGCCCAGCCCGCCGCCGCCCGCCCCGCCCTGGCCACCCTGCCAGCGGTCCACATCGGACCGTGCCTGGTCCAGTGCCTGCCGGGCCAGCGCGTCGGCCTGCTGCGCCTCGCCGAGCGCGGCCGTCGGATCCCCACCACCGCCGGCCAGCTGCAGGTGCCGCTGCGCCTCGGCCAGCCGGGTCCGGGCGGTGGCACCGACCGCGCCGCGGCGGGTGCTGATGAAGTCCTCGGCCGCGGCCACCGCGGAGCGGGCCATGAGCAGCGCCTGCTCCAGCGCCGAGGCCGCCGTGCGGCGGCGCTCCCGGTCCGCCCGGACCGCCACCATGCCCTGCTCGAGGGTGTTGCCGGCCTCGTCGAGCAGGCGCAGCGCCCCGATCGGGTCCGACCGCGGTCCGGCCGCCGCCTGCTCCGCGGCGGCCAGCGCGGCCTCCGCGCGCGCCACCAGCCCGGCGATGTCGGGCCCCATGGTCCGTGCCTCGGCCAGGTCCTGGGCGAGGTCCGCCCGCGAGGCCGGGATCCGCGACGCGGCCTCGGCCAGCTCGGACTCCAGCCGGGTGAAACCGTCGAGCATCCTCTCGGCCTGCGTCATGGCGTCCTCGGCCGCCCGGCCGGACACCACCGCGGCCGCCGGGCCGCGCCCGGTCAGGTCGGCGCGGGCTTCCGCCACCTCGGTGCCGGCCACCCCGATCAGCGTCCGGGCCTGCTCGAGGTTGCCGGCCACCGGCTCCACCGCGGAGTCGGCGTAGCGCAGCTTCAGGGCGCCCCAGGCCAGCTCGACCGCCGGCACCCGCGCGGTCACCGCGGCCAACCGGGTGCCGAGGCCGTCGATGTACTCGGGGGCCTTCGCCTCCAGGTCGCGCAGTTGGTCGAACGCCTCGACCTGGGCGTCGAGCCGGTCGTCCGCGGTCCGGCAGCTACGGATGATCTCCGCGTACATCGCCCGCTTCGTGGGCTCGTCCTCGGGGGTCTCGTCGTCCAGCCGCTGCCGGATCTCGAACGCCGCCACCATGTCGGTGCGGGACTGTTCCAGCGCGGCGGTGAACTCGGCGACGGCCTCGTCGCCGAAGTGGGCGCGGGCCGCGGACAGCTCCTGCTCCGAGGTGCGCACCGCGTCGTCGACCTCGATCAGCGCCGAGCTGGCCCGGTAGCCGAGATCCTCGGTGGCCACGTCGCTGAACTCGTCGCGTCGGGTCGGCGTCGTGGTCGGGGCGTTCGGCGTCGGCGGCTCGGCCTTGCCGCCGCCGCCGCCGCGCCGGCGGCGCCGGGTGAGCAGGTAGGCCCCGCCGCCGATCACCACCACGCCGCCGACCACGGCCACTCCGATGCCGGCGGCGTCGCCGCCCCCGCCACCGCTGCCCAGCCCGTCGGCCAGCGCGACCGCGGCGCCGGCCCAGTCGTCGGCGCCCAGCCGGGGCTCGACGTCGTCGGTCAGGATGGCGTCGGTGGTGGATTCCGCCTGCGGGTAGTCGTCGGCGAACGAGGCGCCGTAGACCCGGTCCCGCACCGCGACCGCCAGCAGCACGTCGTTGCTCGCGAACTGCGACGCCCGCGCGGTGTCGGTGGCCCACTGCTGCCCGTCGGCCCCGTCGAAGCTGTCCACGTAGACCACGAACAGGTCGGTGCCCTCCGCGCGGAGCCGGTCGATGGCCTGCGTCACCTCCGCGGTCCCGGCCGCGTCCAGCGCCCCGGCGCGGTCGGTGATCCGGTCCTGCAGCCGGAACGGGGGATCGGCGAGGGCGCTGCCCGACCCCGCCAGCAGCAGCACCACCAGCACTGCGACCAGAGTGGACAACCTGCGCACGACCAACCTCCGCGATGTCGGGGATGCCCATCATGACGGGCCGTTCGGCGGGCGCGCAGTCCACCCGGTGCGGATTGGCCCTGGCCACGCCGCGAGGCTGATCGAGAATGGAGCCGTGCCCGGTGTCGATCTTCGCCCGCTCCCCGTCGCCCGCAACCCGGCCCGGCGGCTGCCGCAGCTGCTGGTCGGGCTGCTGCTCTACGGCGCCAGCATGGCGATGCAGATCCGCGGCGCGCTGGGCCTCAACCCGTGGGACGTGTTGCACGAGGGGCTGGTCGAGCAGACCCCGCTCAGCTTCGGGCTGATCACGGCGATCACCGGCGCGGTCGTGCTGCTGGCCTGGATCCCGCTGCGGCAGCGGCCGGGCCTGGGAACGGTGGCCAACGTGCTGGTCATCGCGGTGGCGGTGGACGTCGCGCTGGCCGTGCTCCCGGCACCGGCCGGGCTCGTCCCGCGGACCGGGCTCATGATCGGCGGCATCGTCCTGAACGGGATCGCCACCGCGGCCTACGTCGGCGCCCGGCTCGGCCCCGGCCCCCGGGACGGCCTGATGACCGGGCTGGCCGCCCGGACCGGCTGGCCGCTGCGCCTGGTCCGCACCGGTATCGAGGTGACGGTGCTGGGGGCGGGCTGGCTGCTGGGCGGCACCGTCGGCATCGGCACGGTGCTCTACGCGCTGGCCATCGGGCCGCTCGCGCAGGCCTTCCTGCCCCTGTTCGCGGTGCGCGGGCCCGCTGCGGAGGCTCCGCAGCGCTGACCCGGTCCGGGGTCAGCCGACCGGCACCGGCTCCAGGTCCGTCAGCTGCCACGGCCGCACGACGACCAGCAGCACCAGCAACGACAGCGTCAACCCGGTCGCGATCACCGTCCCCATGGCCACGCTGTCGTTGCCGAGCAGCCCGACCACCGGGGAGATCAGCGCGCCGGTCCCGAACTGGACGGCGCCCAGCAGCGCGGCCGCCGTCCCGGCGGCCTCGCCGTGCCGGGCCAGCGCCACCGCGGGCGCGTTTGGCAGCGCGAAGCCGACGCTGAACAGCACCAGCCAGATCGGCACCAGCACGCCGAGCAGGCCGCCGGTGCCGGTCGCGGTGAGTCCGAGCAGCAGCAGCCCGAAACCGAACGCGGACGCGATCGCGGCCAGCAGCAGCTGCTGCGGCTCGAAGCGGCGCAGCAGCACCGGGTTGAGCTGGGTGGCGGCGATCAGCCAGATCGCGCCGCTGCCGAAGACCAGCCCGAACTGCTGCTGGTCGAGCCCGAACTGCTCCTGGAACACGAACGACGCGCCAGAGACATAGCTCATCACGGCAGACATCGCCAGGCCGGCGACCAGGATCAGCCCGACGAACGTGCGGTCGCGCAGCAGCCCGCGGTAGGTGCGCAGCGTGCCCGCGACGCCGGAGGTCTGACGGCGGTGCGGGGGCAGCGTCTCGGGCAGGGCGCGGGCCGCGATCGGCATGAGGAGCAGGCTGTAGAGCGCGAGGACGGCGAACACGCCACGCCACGAGGTGAACGCGAGTACCCAGGCTCCGAACGTCGGTGCGAGCACCGGCGCCGTTCCCATCACGAGGATGAGCCGGGAGAGCAGGGTGGCTGCGGCGCGGCCCGTGTACAGGTCACGCACGATCGCCATCGCGATCACGGATCCCGCGGCCGCGCCGAGGCCCTGCAGGACGCGGAGCCCGCCGAGCACCGCGACGTTCGGCGCGATGATGCACAGCAGCGATGCGAGCACGTGCACGGCGGCGCCGGCGATCAGCGGCCGCTTGCGCCCGAACCGGTCGGAGAGCGGCCCGATCACCAGCTGGCCGAGGCCGAGCCCGAGCAGCGTGCCGGTGAGCGTCAGCTGCACGGCGGCCGAGGTGGTGAGCAGTTCCCCGGTGATCGTCGGGAGCGCGGGGAGGTACAGGTCGATGGTCAGCGGGCCCAGGGCGATGAATGCGCCGAGCACCAGGACCAGCCGGAGGCGATCCCCCCGGGTGTCCGGTACGGCCTGTGGGACACGATCGGGAGTCAGCGTCACCGATGGATCAAGACGATCCGCCGCCGTGGCATTCCAACTCCTGGAGTTTCTGTGCGTCAGGACACGTAACCTCACCGGTCGTGCGGATCACCGACCTCACCACGCC